>VBFV01000106.1 GCA_005881335.1 Chloroflexota bacterium | reverse complement strand
CGCCATCTCCGACCTGGCGCGAAAGGTCGCCGACGGCACCGTTCCGCTGGGAGACGTCGACTCGCTCTCGGACGATGAGCTGGTGGCACGGTTGGTCCAGGTCCGGGGCATCGGCCGCTGGACCGCCGAGATGTTCCTGATGTTCCAGCTGCGCAGGCTCGACGTGTGGCCGGTCGACGATTACGGCGTGCGCAAAGGCTGGACGCTCGCGCACCGCAAACGCGAGATGATCACGCCTCGCGCGCTGCAGGCCGAGGGCGAGAAGTTTCGGCCCTATCGATCGGTCGCGGCCTGGTACTGCTGGCGCGCGGTGGAGAACATCGTCCTCCCGACTTAGGCAAGAGAAGCTGCGAGCCCCCACCCGGCGGCCTTCGGCCGCCGACCTCCCCACAGGGTGGGGAGGTAAATCCTCAGCGTGCGTAGCGGCGACGTAGCTTCTCGATTGCCTGGTCCGTCATCGGCGGCCATCCGTACGCATCGAGAAACGCCCGCGCGAAACCCTTCCCGAAGTTGTAGTGCAAAGTCCAGACCCCGGCGGCGAGGTCGTCTTCGGGGTTGCCCAGGCCGGCCTGCCCCATGTCGACCAACCCGCTGAGCTCGCCGTCGTGCACCAGCACATTGGGCAGGCAGTAATCGCCGTGGACGAGCACGTTGCCTCGCTTGCTGACACCGAATGGACACCCGACGGCGGCGGTGGAGTGAAGACCGCGCAGGATCTCGCCCAGCTTTGTCGCCACGCGGTCCGGCGCCCAACCGATGGATGGGTCGTACATCGGGACGCCGGGCACGACGTGCGTGATGAGCCAGTCGTCGCCCGACTCGTGAAAGAATCCCGCGACCCGCGGCACCGGCCACCGGCCCGCCAGCCAGCCGAGTCGGTCGCGCTCGCCGGCGAGGTCGGCCGCGCGCTTGACGTAGATCACGACGCCCGCGTCGCCGGTCAGCCGCCACACGGTGCCGGCCCAGCTCATCCACGCGAACCCTTCCCGGATGGCACCGCCGCCCAGCACCGTCTCGGCGGCGGCGCGGACGCTCGGCGGCAAAGACAGCGATGAAGACTTCATGCAACGCCCCTCTGTAGCATGTTGCGCCGGGTGTGGTGACGGTTCTACCTGGGTCCGCGGACGCATTTCAGAACGCGAGCTGGAGCGACCTCCTGCCCTTCTACGAAGAGCTCGCGGCGCGGCCCCTGGATCGGGGCAACGTCGAATCGTGGCTTCAGGACTGGTCGACGCTCGAGTCCCTGATCGGAGAGGCCACCGCGCTGGCGAATTTCGCGTACGCGAGAAACACGGCCGACTCCAAGGCGGAGGAAGCGCAGCTCAGGTTCAGCAGCGAGATCGCACCTCGAGCCGAGGAGCAGAGGACGAAGCTGCAGGAGCGCCTCGTCAAGCTGGGATATGTCCGCGCGGGCCTCGAGACGACCGTGCAGCGGTTTCGCAACCAGATGGAGCTCTTCAGCCCGGCCAACGTGCCGCTCCAGACCGAGCTCGCGAAGCTTTCGACCGAATGGGCGAAGGTGATCGGCGCGATGACCGTGGACTGGGATGGCCAGGAGATGACGCCCGCGCGGATGGCGCCGTTCCTGGAGGACAACGACCGCCAGGTGCGCGAACGCGCATTTCGCAGGATGTACGAGCCGTACATCGAGCAACGCGACGCGCTGGCTAACCTCTTCGACCGCATGTACGACCTGCGCCAGGCCGTCGCCAAGAACGCCGGTCATCAGAACTACCGCGACTACGCGCATCTCGAGAAAAACCGATTCGACTACACGCCTGACGACTGCTTTCGCTTTCACGAAGCCGTGGAGCAAGCGGTGCTGCCCGCCGTCAAACGCCTGCAGGAGCGTCGGCGCTCCCACCTGGGCGTGGATCAGCTCCGGCCGTGGGACCAGCTGGTCGATCCCAAAGGACGGGCACCGCTGCGGCCTTACGCCGACGTGAGCGACTTCATTCGCCACGCCGGCGACGTCTTCTCCCACGTGCAGCCGGACTTTCGGCGCGAGTTCGAGACGATGGCGAACGCCGGCTTGCTCGACCTCGACAACCGCAAGGGCAAGGCGCCCGGCGGCTTTTGCGACTCGCTGCCGGTGCGCAAGCTGCCTCTGATCTTCATGAACGCCGTCAACGTGGACGACGATGTGCGCACGCTCCTGCACGAGGCCGGGCATTCGTTTCACGTTTTCGAGACTGCGGACCTGCCTTTGCTGTTCGAGCGGCATCCCGGTGCCGAGATGGCAGAGGTCGCCTCGATGGCGATGGAGCTACTCGCTGCGCCATACATCGATCGTGAGCATGGTGGCTTCTACTCCGACGCGGACGCGGTCCGCTCCCGACGCTGGCTCCTCGAACGTGCGGTCATCTTTTTCACGCACTGCGCATCCGTGGACGCGTTCCAGCAATGGATGTACACGACGCCGGAAGGACGTGATGCGGACGCGCGCGATCGCAAGTGGCTGGAGCTGCGTCGCCGTTTTGAAGGCGATTCGGTCAACTGGAGCGGGCTCGACGCTGAGCGGATCGCCCGCTGGTATTACCAGCCGCACTTCTTCGAATTTCCCTTCTACTACATCGAGTACGGAATCGCGCAGCTCGGTGCGCTGCAGGTCTGGCGCAACAGCTTGACCAATCGCGGCGAGGCGGTGCGCAAGTATCGAGAGGCGCTCGCGCTGGGCGCCAGCAGGCCACTGCCGGAGCTCTACAAGACCGCCGGGGCGCGCCTCATATTCGACAGCGAGGGCATGCGTGAGCTGATCGAGGTGGTCGAGGAAGAGCTGGCGACGCTCGACGCCTGAAACTTCCTTTCACGCCCCTCACCCCACATCCCTCTCCCCTGAGACTGCCGCTCGGTGTCCTCGGTATGGCTCGAGCAGCTCCAGCATTCGCTCGTCGGTCGATCGGGGCGTGCCCTCGAGCGCATAGCCGACCGAGTGCGGGAGGTGATAGTCGCCGACGGGGACCGCGTCGGCGTCGCCCAGCGCCACCATCGCAACCTTCGCCGCCGTCCAGGGGCCGATGCCGGAAAACGCGAGCATCCGCTGGTACGCGCTCGCGAGGTCCATGGTCACGATCTCCTCGAGACGGTTCGCGCTCCGGGCAGTCCGGATGACGATCTCGGCCCGGCGTCGCTCGATCCCGAAGCGATGAAAGCTCCAATAGGGCGTGCGCGCCAGAACAGATGGTGCGGGCGGCAGCTTCAAGGACGCGGGTCCGGGCGCAGGCTCTCCGAGGGCATTCACCATGTGGTGGAAGGAAGCGCGCCCCTCCTCGGTCGTGACCTGCTGCAGGATCACCGCCGGCACGAGGGTTTCGAAGACAGAGAGGGTGCGGGTCATCCGGATGCCGGGGATCTCGTGGTGCAGGCGCTTGATCAGCGGATGCGAGGGAGCAAAACCGGTGTCGTCGTCCTCTTCGCCACACAGCACGGGCGCGTGCGCGACCGCCCACTCGGCGCCGGGGCCCCATGCGTTCACCTCAACCGAACCGTTGCGCTGCTCGAGCTGCACGGTCGCCGCGCCGGCCGGGGTGCGGGTCGCACGCCAAATCGCACCATCGTGATGACGCAGCGATGGCCCCGAGCCGATCGGTGCCAGCGTCAGGTCAAGATCGAAGGGACGGCGCGGCTCGAAGCGCGCCTGGGCATCCGCTCCCACAGCCAGAGACTACTGAGTGAGCGGCACCGAGAAAGTGAAGGTTGTTCCAGCACCGTTGCCCGACTCAACGGTCAGGTCGCCATCGTGCATGCGGGCGATCTCTTTGGACAGCCACAGGCCGAGGCCCGTCCCCTGCACGTGCACCGACGTCTCGATGCGGCCGAATCGCGTGAACAGCTGTGTCTGGTCCTGCTTCGAGATGCCCACACCATGGTCGCTCACCGAAACGCAAGCCTTGTCGCCGTCGCGCCGGACCTCGACATTGATGTCGGTACCTGACGCCGAATACTTCGCCGCGTTGCTGAGCAGGTTGCGCACGACGATCTGAAAGCGGTCTGGGTCGACGTCCGCTTCGATGGCTTGCGGCGGCGCGTCGACCCTGAGCTCATGACCGGTCAGCAGCATCTTCACGCCCTCGATCGCAGAATCGGTGAGCTCGACGATGTCGGTGCGCTGTCGCTTCAGGGCCAGGCGGCCTTCCTCAAGACGCGCGGCTTCGATCATCTGCTCGATCATCCAGTTGACCTCATCGGACTTCGAGATGAGCAGCGGGAGCACAGCGTGCGCTTTGGGGGACATGTCGCCCAACGCGCCCGCGTCGAGCATCGTGAGGTAACCCTTGATCACGGTCATCGGGCCACGCAGCTCGTGCGACGCGATGTTCAAGAAGTCAGTCTTCGCCCGCTCGAGCGCGGCGATCTTGGAGCTGAGGGCCACCCGGTCGAGGCCGGCGGTGATGCTGGCCGCGTACTGATGTAGCCGGCCCAGCTCGTCATCGCCGAACATCGGGCTCAGGCGGCCGGACAGGAGGACCATCGCGCCCCGGCCCTCCCTCAGGTCGAGTGGGATGACCAATGCGGTGCCGGCCTGCCACGGCGCGTGACCATCTGCTTTGCCCTCCGGCTTCAGGTAGGCGGATCTCTTGCCCAGCGCGGTGGCGTCGGGAACGCTGATGCCGCGGGCGGCCAGTACCGTTGCGTCCGAGTCCAGCACAAACGCCGCTTCGCCGCCCACGAGTCGCTCGGCCCACGCGAGCGCGCGGTCGGCGAGGGTGGCGCGGTCCGGGCTGTACAGGAGCAGGTCGTGGATGGCGTGATGGAACTCGGCCTCCTCGGGCTGGCGCCAGAAGCGACGTAGCCACACCGGTGGGAAGAACGCCACATAAAGGACCGGCACGATGGCCAGGGCCGCCAGGGAGACCAGGAGCGACAAGAAGGTGCTGAGGGAGCCGGCGATCGTGCCCACGACGACCACGAGCAGCAGGCCCGCGTAGCCGATGCTGATCGCCCGCAGGCGTGCCTTCTCGACCGCTGGGCGTCCGCCCGCCGCGATCCAGAAAGTGACGATGGGCTCGAGGATGCAGAACGCCCAGACGCCCAGCGCGGCCACCAGGACCAGCGACTGAAGCGGCGAGTACTGCGTCTCCGGATTGGCCGGCAATTCCAGGACGATCCCAATCAGCCCGATGGCGACGATGCCAGCCGTGATCAGAAGGTTGGTGCGCGGACTGAAAGGGACGAAGGAGTCTCGGAACATGAGGAGGCCATAGCCCGAGATCAGGAACATGACCAGGGCGACGTCGGTCAGGAGCTGCGCGGTGGCCCCCGTGCCCCCGAGGAGCGGCGCGATCAGGATCAGCAGCGCGAGCGACCCCAGGGCCAGCGCCAGGTTGCCGTGGCGCCGGTCCGGCTGCCGGACCCAGCTCACCACGGTCCGGATCGCCAGGAGCGCGAAAGCCACCTCGACGGCAAGCTGGAGAACCAGGAGGACCTCGGGCACGGCTGAATAGCCTACACGACGATTTTTCAAAGACACCACGTTTGGTCATCGGGTGGGTTACCCGACAAACCGCCAGCGGCCTCTGACAGCTAGATCGGCGGGGTAAGCAGAATCGCGCTGGGGTCGGTCAAAGGGCCCTCCAGCCTTCGAATTTCGAAGCTGTGGAGGCCGCGAACGCCCGGCTCGACAGGCGCCGCGCCGCGGCCCTCGAGCAGGTTGAGGCCCAGGTGATGGTGATAACCATCCCAGCTCAAGAACCGCATCACCTGGCCGCCCTCAGCCATCAGCTCCATGCCGAGGGACTCGTAGAAAGCCTGGCTCGCGTCGAGGTCGCCCACGTTCAGGTGCATGTGCCCGAGGACCGTGCCGGCCGAGAACTTTTTCTCCGGCCGGGCCGCGATGCGCAGAAGCCGTTCGAAGTCCAGGTGCTCGATGCCGATCTTCAGCCGGCCGTCCGGATACTGCCACTCGCTTCGCGGCCGGTCGGCATAAACCTCGATCCCGTTGCCTTCGGGGTCGTCGAAGTAAAGAGCCTGGCTGACAAGATGGTCCGAGGTCCCGGTCAACGGCAGTCGCTCTTCGAGGGTGCGCTGAAGAAAGCCGCCGAGCTCCTCTTCGCTCGGCAGCAGGATGGCGAAGTGATAAAGGCCCGCGGTGTGACGCGGACGCTCACGTCCACCAGGAAGTGACGTGAGGCGCAGCAGAGGCGCGTCGTCTGCGCCATAGACGGCGTGGTTGGCGTCGCCGCTGATCCGGGTCAAGCCGAACCATTCGTAGAACGTCGACTCGCGCTCGAGGTCGAGGACCTTCAGCTCCACCGCACCCAGCGGCCATCCGGACGCGTTCAGTACCAGTAGTTCGGACCCTCGGACCGCGCTCCGCCGGCTGGCTCGACCTCGATGCCCTTGGGGCCTGCCAGTGTCCTGACCGATGACTCGACGCGTGCGATAAAGGTGTCGTAGTCCTCATGGGTTTGGGCGACCAGGGGTGCACCGAACGTCACGCTCACACGACCTGGTCGCGGAACGCGCCGGAACCGCGGCATCACCTCGTACATCCCATCGACGTATGCCGGGACGATTGGCACGCCGGCGTCCATCGCCAGGATGGCGCCGCCCTTGCGAAATGTTCCGATCGCGCCGGTGACAGTCAGGCGACCTTCCGGAAAGATGATCACCGACCACTTCTTGCGGAGCAGGTCTTTGAGGTACTCGAGGTGCGCCCGCGCACCACCGCCGCGCGGGATGGGAAAAGCGTCGACGGTCACCTGCGCCAGCCGTGCTTCCCACTTGCGCTTGAAGATCGAGTCAGCCGCGGCGACCACGACCGAGCGATGCCGGTAGCGAGGCGGCAGTGCCTCCGCCATCACCACGGCGTCGAGGGCGCTTACGTGGTTGGCGACGAAGACCGCCGGTCCGTCAAGCTCGCGTAATAGTTCGCGGTCGCGAACGGTCAGTCGGCAGAAGCTCGCGAGCGCCGGAAATAACAGGCTTGCCTGGAGCGCGGCGCGCATGCGCCGCATGCCCTTCGTCCGGGCCCACAGCGCTGTGTCGACCGCCTCGCCGTCCATCAGGGCATGAAGTGTAGGCCTGCCTGGTACGTTCGGCCCTTCTGCCGGATCAGTTACGCGGACGGTCAGACGGAATCGCGATGGAAGCCGCGCGGCGGCCCTCGGATCGATCGCGATCTTCGTGCCGTTGTGGAGATCGGTCGGAACGAAGTTGCTGATTTGCTCACGGCGTGCTCCCTCAAGCACACGGACATCGCAGATCTTGCCGCCGCCGCAACAACGATGGACGTCGTATCGGATGACGTGTGGGCCCTGAGATTTGTGCGAGTCGAGCCACGCGGTCGCCGCAGCATCGCCTTCAATCACGAAGTCAGCCTTGGTCGGCATCGGCCTCACTTTGCGCTTGGCTCCGCCGACTCGACTTTGACGCCGTGCCAGAACGCAACTCGGTCCTTGATCCTGGCTGCGGCCGGACTCGGATCGGGGTAGTACCACGCAGCGTCCTTGTTCACCCTGTCGCCCACGACGACGTCGTAGTAGCTCGCCTCTCCTTTCCAGTAGCACGTCGTATGTGACGTGCTTGCTCGCAGATTCTCCATTCGCACACCGGCGAGTGGGAAGTAGTGATTGCCATCGACGACGACGGTGTCCGTGCTTTCGGCCACCACGGCGCCATTCCAGACCGCTCGATATCGCTTCTCGAGCGTGACGCCGGACGGATGAGCGGTGACTCGACCCAGGGGTTCCATGACTTCACGCTAGATCGTCTGACGAAGGTCGGCAGTGATCCGGATCACTGCTAGGCGGCGGCGCCGTCGGCGGCGGCCGCCGCGACCATGCGCGCGACACGTTTGGCGAAAGCGTCGTCGAGCGGGAGGTGCCCGTTCAGGTACCGGTGGTAGAGCGGGCCATAGAACAGGTCCATGATCACCTCCGGATCGCTGCCAGCCGGGATCTCCCCCCGCTCGATGGCACGCTCCACAATCGGACGCCGCTCGCGGCGGATCCGGCTCACGAACCTCTCCCGCCACGCCGCGGCCAGGTCCGGATCGCTCTGCACCTCGGCGATCAGACCCGCGACCGTTCGTCCCCCCCGCCGCCCGCGCGCTCCCCCGATCCAGGTCCTGGCGACTTGCAGCAGGTCACCTTCGAAGCTGCCCGTGTCTGGCGTCGGCTGGGTGGACAGGATCGTGTCGACCACGGCGTCGAACGCAAGCGCTCCCTTGCTGGGCCAACGGCGGTAGATCGAAGCCTTGCCGACCCCTGCTCGGTCGGCCACACCTTCGATGGTCATGTCCGCCAAGCCGGACGAGGCGACCAGCTCGCTCGCGGCTTGGAGGATTGCTTTCTCGGTTCGCCCGCTGCGAGGCCGGCCCCGTTTCGGCGGGGTCGGAATAGGTCTCGTCGACATCGTGTTGGAACTCTACAGAAATACGAGACGCTGCGTCCGAAATTCAATTGAGCGGAGAAGACTCGATGAATGAAACCAATACCGCCCCACCGTCACGGCCGCGGATCGCGCTGCTCGGCGCCGGCACCATGGGAGCCGGCATCGCGGAGCGCTTGCTGGACCAGGGCTTCACGGTCGATGTGTGGAATCGCACGCCCGGCCCGGCTGCGCATCTCGCCGAGCGCGGCGCCACCGCCTACACGAAAGCCGCTCGCGCTGTCGCGGACGCGGATGTCGTGCTGACGATGCTCCCCACGGCCGAAGCGGTCAAGGAAGTGATGCTGGGCCAAGGCACGTTGAGCGACCTTCGGAACGGCGCCGTGTGGGCGCAGATGGGCACCATCGGACTCGAGGCCACCGAGAGCCTCGCGTCTCAGGTCGCCCGCGAGCGGCCCGACATCGCATTTGTCGACGCGCCGGTTTCCGGTAGCCGCGGGCCCGCCCGCAACGGCGGCCTGCTCGTGCTCGCCTCGGGTCCGGAGCACGCCGAGCCGATCCTCGCGCCGGTGTTCGCAGCCCTCGGGCAGCGCACGCTGTGGCTCGGTGCAGCCGGCGCGGGCACCCGCATGAAGCTGGTCCTCAATACCTGGCTCGCTTTCGAGGTCGAAGCGGTCGCCGAAGTGAGCGCGCTCGCGACGCGGTTGGGCGTTTCTTACCAGGCGCTGCTCGAGGCCGTGAGCGGTGGCACTCTCGCGTCGGGAGTGGCGTTGACGAAGCTGGCCAAGATCGAGCAGGGCGACGATGCGCCGGACTTCTCACTCGAGTGGGCGCTCAAAGACCTCGACCTCGCGACAGCATCGGTGGGCGAGGAAGTCATCCCCGTGGTTGGAACCATTGCCGCCCGCTGGCGCCGGCTCGTGGCATCCGGCTACGGGCGCCTCGACATCAGCGCGGCCCGGCTGGGGCTTGAAGCAACACCCATCGGTTCGGGGAACGGGGCAGCCACATAAAGTCACTTAGAGGCGCGCTTGGCGCAAAAAGTGCGGAATTCTCGACGAATAACGTGCGTTTTGCGCAAACCGCACGAATACCCGAGCTGGTTGGCTGGGGAGGAAGGATTCGAACCTTCAACCTTCTGATCCAGAGTCAGCTGCGCTACCGTTGCGCCACTCCCCAAGTGCTCGGACGCGGGGCCGGGCGAATCATTCTAAGGAGGCGCCGGGACCTGGCCGTTACTCTCTCGTGATGACCACGTCCGGCTTCTTGGCCCGGCCTTCCGTTCGCACGGTCATTCGGATCGAGACCGGCTCAGGCGAGCCCATCAACCTTCGGTATGCCTCCTCCATGAGGGTTTTGGCGCGATAGAGGTTGACCGCCCAGCCGACGCCGAAAACGCGGTCGCTGAAGAGACGGTCGGACTCGGGATTCCAGTAGGCGTCACGGATCCGCTTCCACGTCGGGGGCCGGAAGTCGTAGGGAACGTACCCGAGGACCCTGCCCTGCCACGTTCGCTCGGCTGCCGGCTTCGTCAGCTCGGTCGCCACGGCGGCGACCACCAGCCCAAATGTCACGAGCCTGGCGAGGCGACGGATTCGGCGCAAACCCCGCATACTTCAAGTGAAGCGTAGTACCAGAGTAACCTTGCACGTTTTTCAAACGTTGTTGCAGGCGGGGTAGATGGCCAGAAGGCTTCCTTCAACTACGTCCTGGCTTCGGTGGCTTACGCCTGGGCTCCAGATCAAGCGTTGGCTGCTGCTGCTCATGGTGTCGGAGCTCGTCCTCGTGCTCGGTGTCGCCTACGCCCTGAAAGAGCTGTACCAAGCAGCCCACCTGCCGGGCTTCTTCTACTACCTCACCTTGCAATTCCTGCCTTACTGGGCGCGCGCCATCACCTTCAGCGTCTTCGGCGTCGGCCTGCTGCTGGTCAGCTACCTCAAGCTCACGCAGTCGATCCTGGGTCCGTTTCTCCCCGGCAACAGCACGAGCAGCGTGCTCGAAGTCATCCACGCGTATCGCCTCCGGGGCCGCGGGCCGCGGCTGGTCGCGATCGGCGGTGGCACTGGGCTGAGCTCTCTGCTGCGAGGCTTGAAGACCTACACGTCGAATCTCTCCGCGATCGTCACCGTCGCCGACGACGGCGGTTCGTCGGGCAGGCTTCGTGGCGAGTATCGAATCCTCCCCCCCGGCGATTTTCGTCAGTGCCTGATCGCCCTGGCTGACGCCGAGCCGCTGATGAAGCAGCTGTTCGATCACCGCTTCAAGGAGGGCTCCCTGAACGGCCACGCGTTCGGAAACCTCTTCATCATGGCGATGGCCGACGTGACCGGGAACTTCGAGCAGGCGCTGCGCGAATCGGGCAAGGTGCTGGCGGTCAAGGGGACGATCGTGCCTTCGACACTGCAGGACGTGACCCTCGTCGCGTCGATCAACGGCGGCACCGTCGAAGGCGAGTCCAAGATCCCCAAGCAGAACGCGCCGATCAGCCACGTCTTTCTCAAGCCGGATGGTGTGCAGGTCAACCCGGAAGCCGCGCAGGCGATCCTGAACGCGGAGCTCATCACGGTGGGCCCGGGATCGCTCTACACGTCGATCCTGCCCAACCTCCTCGTGGAAGGGATGGTCGAGGCGATCAAGGCTTCGCCCGCGCTCAAGCTCTACATCTGCAATCTCGCCGCACAGCCGGGCGAGACGGAGGGCTATGGAGTCGACGACTACCTTCGCGTGATCCGCGAGCACGTCGGCGCCAACCTTTTCGACTTCGTGCTCGTGAACTCGAACACTTCGCACCCGCCGACGGGCGGTCAGGCTCCCGTGATCTTCCGGCCGGTCGACACCACGAGGCACCCGGAGGTGCGTTTCATCGCGTCCGATGTGGTCAACGTCCGCATCCCCTCGCACCACGATCCCGACAAGCTGGCCCGAACCATCATGCGGAAGGTCTGGCAGGCCTAGAAACCTCCCGCCTGCCCCGCCACCTGACGAAGCCTTCGACCAGCGCCGTCGCCACCGCGACGTACAAGAAACCGTCGAGTGCGTCGACGATGTAGTGCTCGCCTAGATACACGATCGAAAGCATCACGGCCGCGGTCCAGACGAACAGACCGATGGCGAGCAGGCGGAACCGGTTCCACGCGTAGATCGCCGCCAGCGCCGGGAACGCCGCATGGAGCGAAGGAAACGCCGCGAACTGGTTCGGGTTCAGGTGGGTGTAGAGGGGAGTAACGATGTAGTTCGAGCCCCAGAACTTGTCCACCGTCTCATTGAGGATCTTGTGCACGACCTGCGAGCTCGCGACCTGTCCTTCCTGGAACTGATACCAGGGCGGGGCCGAAGGCCAGAACAGATAGGTCACGAACGAGAGGAAAGCCATCAGCAAGAGCGCCGCGATGAACCGGTGGTAGTGATCGCGGCTGCGCAGCCAGAAGACGAATCCGACCAGGATCGGCATCGGAAAGTGCATAAAGTAGAAGAACATCGCGACCACGTCCTGCGGGCTCACGGTTTCGACGCGATAGAACGCATGCTGAAGCGTCAGGGTCGGTAGGGTTCCGCCGAAGACGGCGCGCTCCAGGCCGGCAAGGTTGTGCGGAGCGAACCCCGTCTTGGCCGCGAAGCCCCGCATCGCCTCGTAGGCGAAAAACAGGAGCAGGAAAGGTGCCCAGTCGGCGATGAACGTCTTGCCGCGTCCGAGTGCGATGGCGATGACGAGCAGCGCAAGAACCACCCATTCGGGTTCGATCGAGATGCCGCGCCACAGCATCACTCCGAAGATGACCGAGAGATAAAGGAGACTTCCGATCAGGAGGACGCCAGGACGCCGGCGTCCTGGCTTTGTCTCAGCCGGTGCGGACAACCGCCACCGCCGCGATCTCAACCGTCACGGAAAAAGGCAGCGCGTTGGTTCCGACCGCCGCGCGAGTGTGTTTCCCGGCCGCGCCGAGCACCTCGACGAACAGGTCCGATGCGCCGTTCATGACTTTCGGCTGGTCGCCAAAGCCGTCTGCCGAGAGCACCAAGCCGATCACTTGCGTCACCTCCTCCACGCTGTCCAGGCCGACCGCCGCCTCGATCTGCGACAGCACGCTGAGCGCGCACTGCCTCGCGCGGCGCGCGGCTTCTTCGACAGATACTTCGTCCGGACATCTACCTGTCAGCAGCTGGTCGCCATCGCGCGAGATCTGGCCCGCGACGTACAGCAGCGCGCGACCATCGCGAATCGGCACGAGCCTTGTCTGCACGTACGAAGCGGCAGGTGGCGGTGGCGGAGGAAGCGTGATGCCCAGCTCTCGCAAACGATCGTGTGGAGTGGTCAACCGAGGGAATATACCGGCCTATCTCGGGCGGGCGCGCAGGTGGGCGACGACGGCGGTCAGGATCACAGCGAGGGCACCGAGACCCAGACCGATGTAGGGCAGCTGCGGCGCAGCGAATATCTCGGCCAGGAAGTTGGAGTCGCCCGAACGCGCCGTGCGCGCCCCGCTCGAGGCGGGTGACTGCTTAGCAGGCGGGCCTTGCGGAGTCCCGCCGGTGTCGTGATAGACCCAGAGCGATGGAATGTGCGTCGACGGGTGAAACGTCGCGACGTACAGCGTCGGTTCCTCATCATTCGAGACCGCGAGCGCGGTGACTGCCGGCTCGGGCGACTGCAGCGAGGCGAATGTCTTACCGCCGTCGTTCGTCCGCCAAATCCCGCCCGATCCCGATCCACCGCCGTCGCTCGCTGCGTAGAAGCGGTCGTGATGGTCGGTGATGAAGCTGACCTGCGTGTAGTCGGTCGTTGGCAGCAGACCGCCGCCGCTCAGCGGCGTGAACGACGCGCCATTGTCGCTGGATGCGAACAGCCCGGTGTTGGTGCCCACGACCAGCGGCCGGACGTTTCCGGTCGGCGGCAGCGGCCCGGCCACCAGCTTCACCGTGATGGTGCCGCTGATCGGCGGGCCCAACTGCGTCCAGGACACGCCTGCATCGAGACTCTGGAAGAGCGGAAGGCCCCCGCCTGCACCCTGGAGATCGCTTCCCGCAATCAACCTCACGGGCGCGTGGATCGCCTCCACGGCCAGCGCGTTGATGCTGCGATCGGACAGGCCGGACGGCGTCCAGCTGAGACCGTCGGTGCTGACGTAGACGCCGTGGTCGGTGCCGGCGGCGACGAGGGTGAGCGCGAACGCGAATGCCCGCACGTTGCGACCCTCCAGTCCCGCCGCCGCCGCCCACGTCGCTCCGCCGTCGCGGCTGGCGAGGGCGCCTCCACCCCGGGTTCCCGCCAGGACCAGCTTTGAGGTGAAGGGGCTGAAGGCGATCGTGGTCACGTTCGTCTTGCCCGCGCGGACCTGGGTCCAGGCCGTGCCACCGTTTGTGCTCCGCAACAGCGAACCGTCCGAGGTCCCCACGACCAGCGCCTGGTTGTTGGCAGGGTCGACCGCCAGGGCGAAAACGGCCGTCCGACCTTGATGCGGAAGCGGTTTCAGCGGCGTCCATGTGGAGTCCGCCGGCGCGTCGGCGACAACGCCAAGAGTCGCGACCAGGACCACCCACAATGCCACCACGGTCGCGGCAAGATGGCGGCCAAGAAGCGACACGAGCCTGCCGATTATCACCCAAGCCGCATTCCGGGCTCCTCCTGACCGATCGCCAGGAGGGGTCGTTTGCCTACAATCCCCCACGTGCTGTCCGGGGGGTCCCGCGAACTCAAAGCCAGGCCGCTGAGTTCGTGGGTCGTCAGGCTGGGTCACCTGCTCGATCGAGCAGCTTTCAGGCCCGCAACACTGCCGGATGACCTCGTCACAGGCATCGCATTGCTGCCCCCGATCGCCGCCGGCCTGATCATCTTCAAGCTGCCGGCGCTCGAGATGCTGGGGGTCGCGGTGGCGGCCGGGACGGTCGGCGTGATCGTGGGCCGCTGGATATGGCGCCACCAGGGGCGGCATCCAGGAGCCGGCACGCTGATCGCGGCGCTGTTCGGGGTGGCCCTGGTCGGCGCCGGAGCAAGCCTCGCCACCTCGATCGAGATCGCGGTCCTGGCCGTGGTGCTGGAACTGCTGCACGCCCGCTACATGCCCGTGATCCGCGCACAGGCCGGTTTGCTCGCGTTTGCCGCGGTCGCGCTGATCACCAGAGGCGCCCCGCTCGCCTACTTCGATCCGAACGGCACCACCAATCCCAGGGATCCGATCGACACCTGGTACCAGCTGTTCCATCAGTCGGCATGGACGCTCGACCCGATCCGGCTGTACGTCGGCAACGTCGCGGGCCCGACCTTCGCGACCTCGCTGCTCGCGGTGGCGATTGGCGTTGCCTGGCTCGCCTACGCGCGCCGCGTGAGCCTGGTGGTCCTGGTCGCGTTTCTCGCCGGATCGCTGGTCACGATCTACGCCTTCCAGTGGGACATCGTCTTCCAGCTCGACAGCGGACCGACCTGGTTTGTGGCCGGCCTGCTCCTGGCCGACCGGAGACTGCTCCCGGACTCGTGGGCGCTCCGGCCCATGCTCGGGTTTGCGGCGGGGCTGTTCGCCATCGGCCTGCGCCGCAACGGGTACGGAATCGAAGCGGCTTTCCTCACCGTGGCCACGATCCAGGTCGTGATGGCTGTGGTTGTGATCATCTACTGGGGGGCGTCCGTCACCTTCGATCGCTGGAAGCGAACACGACGGTTGCGTCAGCGCGAGGCAAACCTTCGCGTCGTCAAGACGATCTCGCGCGCTGGCTGAGGGCGGTCTCGCTGAGCCCCATCGCGCGAGCAAGCGCCGCGGCGCAGTGCCTGACCTCGGGCATGACATTCGGCGCGAGCTTCTGAAACGGCTCGATCGAGATGTGCAGCGTGCTGTCGCGGACCGCGTGCGTCCACGTCGCTACGACGCGCGAGAATCTCGCCGCGAACGCCTTCGACCGAAACTGGAACAAGCTCTTTCGCGAGTCCTGACCACGCGGCGTTGGCGACGCCGGGCCACGCGCCCCACCAGCGCGCGAAGTCGCTCTTGGTCGCCGGGCCATAGGAGCGGAGGTAACGCCGGGCCATCTCGACGATCGCTTCCTCGGGATCGACCTCACGCCATCTCGGCAGCCACCTCTGGGGGCTGACGAAGGTGACGCTCTGGCCGCGGTTTGGACCGAAGCAAAGCTGGCCGTTGCGGGCCGCCGGCTTGAGCATGCCGCCCCAGCCGGATTTCAGCAGCTCGCGTACCCGGGCTGATTTGCCCTTGCCGACCACCGCGATGAGCTCCTCGCGCGTCATCGGGGTTCCGTTGACCGCGGCCCCGATCTCCTCGACGATCTTCCAGAGCTCCGCTTCCGTCACCTGCATGAATTTCAGCCACGAGGGCCGGACGTGGATCCACCGCTTGCCCATCGCTGCCGCGTACAAGGGCAGGTCGTCGGCGCGGGTGAGATGCAGCGTCCCGCGCATGAGCCATGTCTTGACCAGCGTCTTTTCCTTCCACAGCGCATGGCGCACGTCGGCGACCGTGCAGTCGACGCGGGCGGCGATCTGGAGCTCGGCCGCGGACATCAGCTGGGCCTGCGCGCCGCCGATCTCACCGACCACGGATGCCATCTCTTTGAGGGCCGCTCGCCGTGCGAGGTGATGGCGTTGGAGCCGAAAGGCGTGGACCTGCGGCCAGCTGAGCTTGGCTGCGACCGCCTTAGTCGAAGAGCTCGGCACCGCGTGTTACGAACTGATCGCGCCGGGGACCGGTGCCGACGAGCTGGATCGGCGCGCCGATGAGCTCTCCGACCCGCTCGACGTAGTCGCGGCAGGGCTGCGGCAGGTCGTCCCAGCATTTGGCGGCGCCGATCGGCTGCTCCCATCCCTTCATCTCCTCGTAGGTCGGTGTGCAGTGCTTGTAGTGGGAGATATTGGCGATGGGGTGGTCGTATCTATGGCCTCGAAAGTCGTAACCGGTGCAGATCTTGAGGAGCGGTTGGTCGTCGAGGATGTCCAGCCGCATCAGGGCCGCGACGCTGACGCCGTTGAGGCGGACCGAGTAACGCGCGACGGCGGAGTCGAACCAGCCGATGCGCCGCGGCCGGCCGGTGACCGTCCCGAACTCGTGGCCGCGCTCCCGGATCTGGTCCCCCACCTCGTCGAGCAGCTCGGATGGAAACGGGCCGTAGCCGACGCGTGACGTGTAGGCCTTGAACACACCGAGCGTGAGGTCGACCTTGGTGGGGGCGATGCCGCTGCCGGTCAGGGCGCCGCCGGCGGTGGGGTTGGAGCTGGTCACGTAGGGGTAGGTGCCGAAGTCGAGGTCGAGCATCGTCGCCTGGGCGCCCTCGAGCAGGATCTTTTTGTTGTTGTCGAGCGCGTCCTGGATGATCGGGAAGGTGTCCTTGATGTACGGGTCGAGGTGCTTGGCGTAGCCCAGGTACTCGTCGAGCATCTGCGACCAGTCGTAGGCGTCCTTCTCGTAGAGCTTGGTCAGGATCGGGTTCTTGACCTGGTCGACGACGAAGGCGAGCTTCTTGCGCATGAAGCCTTCTTTCTGGAGGTCGCCGATACGGAAGCCGATCCGGCGGATCTTGTCCGCGTAGGCGGGGCCGATGCCGCGCCAGGTGGTGCCGAGCCGGTCGTCGCCTCTGACCTCTTCCTCGAGCTGGTCGAAGAGCGGGTGATAGCGCATGACCATGTGAGCGCGCTCGCTGACGATGAGGTTTTTCGGCTCGACCTTTCTTTCTCTTAGTTGGGCGATCTCCTTCAGCAGGACGATGGGGTCGACCACCACGCCGTTGCCGATGACGCAGGTGCAGTGGGGGTAGAGGATGCCGGAGGGGATGAGCTGGAACTTGAACTCGCCGTGCTCCGTGATGACGGTGTGGCCGGCGTTGTTGCCGCCCTGGGAGCGGATGACCATGTCGGCCTTGGCGGCCAGGTAGTCGATGACCTTGCCCTTGCCCTCGTCGCCCCACTGGCCTCCGACCAGGATGATGACCACAGGTTTCTTAGCTCAGACCAATCAACCGGAAGGGGAGCAGCGCCGCTTGCCCGGCCGCATGCGGCCGGGTCGGCTTTGCCGACGGCGCGATGAGGGGAAACAGGCTGTTTCCCCTCATTATTCGGTCCCTGGTTCGGGCCGCCTCGTCTCGAGGTTGTAGAAGCGGGTGTGGTCGCGGCGGAACTTGAGCTCGATCGTGCCAGTGGGGCCATTGCGATGCTTGGCGAGGATGACCTCAGCAACGCCTGGTTTCTCGTCGGACTTGTAGTACTCGGGCCTAAAAAGAAACATCACGACGTCCGAATCTTGCTCGAGAGCACCGCTTTCACGAAGGTCACTAAGGATCGGTCGCTTATCTGGCCTCTGCTCAGGGGCTCGACTCAACTGTGAGATCGCAATCACCGGAACACGCAATTCTCGAGCCAGGCCTTTGAGTGCACGCGATATGGCAGAGACCTCCTGGACGCGATTGTCGTCGCCGCGACTTCGCCCATGCATCAGTTGCAAATAGTCGACAACTATCAGGTCCACATTGTGTCTCAGCTTTGCCTGGCGCGCCTTCAACTGCAGGGTCAATTCGTCCATGACTGGCGTGTCGTCGATGTAGATGGCAGCTTCGCCGAGCGGGCCCAAGGCGTTGGAGACACGGTCAAATTCGGCCTCGCTGAGCAGTCCCCTGTGCATGCGCTGAGCATCAATCTGCGCCTGTTCCGTAAGCAATCGCTCCGTCAGTTGTTCCTTCGACATTTCGAGACTGAAGATGGCGATCGACTTCTTCCCCTCGAGGGCAGCATGAAGGCTGATATTCAGGACCAACGATGTGTTGTGAACCAGAATGTCCTGAGCGATGAAGTTGCTCGTTTCGGGCACGGTCAGGTCATAGACCTGGTGCTCTCCGGTTGGAGTTATGGAGATGACCTCGTCCCAATAGATCTGGTCGCTCGACAATTGCGACAGCCGGCGATCGCCAAGCACGTCGGCATAGTTTGCCAACCGACCGGGTGGCAAACCACGCGATACGTGCGGATTGAAGCCCCGTTCACCGGCACCTTTCTCGCCTGCACGAACGGCGAGCTCGGTTAGCGTCAAGCCCCGCGATTGGGTCGCAGCGCGGAGCTCGTGCCATATCTGTCTAGGAAGCATGCCGAGATGGCTTCGCCGTGGCTCCGCGAAACGCTTGAAGCGTCGAGCCTTTTCTCCGATCCAGCCGATTTCCTGCTGGTAGCGTTCGACCGATTGCGGCTCGGTGATCTCGACGCGCCAGCAGCGATCTTTCTTCTTCCAGAGCTTGGCGACTATCCCGAATCGAACAAACGCGTGGTGAATGTCCTCCGCCAGCCCTTGCGAGGCGACAGCAAATTCGATCCGCGGATAACCCCTCATTGAGTACACGGTCCCGTCGCAGCTCATCAGGACTCTGAGGAATTCCCGAAGGTGGTCGCGATCCCATAGCCAGACGCAGGCCGGAAAGCGCTTGGCATCGGCCAGCTTTCCCATGAGACCGAGATGTCTCAGAAAATCAATTACGGGATTTAATAGCCCAGCAGGCGAACCTTGCCCATTGGCCATGACGCATCCGCGCCGAAGCAGTTGACTCTTCGAGGCACGGCGATCTTCTCGCCGACGGGGATTTCGTGAAGCGGTTGCCAGCCGCGAACTGTGAGAAATGGATGGTGTCCAGTTACTTCGACTGCCCGGCCACTGCGAGTACTGACTTTGAAGCAGGGCTTGATGCCGCTGTCGACCCACGCAGCCACTTCGTGGGGTTTGATACGGCCGTCAGACGTGAATCCATGAATCTGGGAAATCTGCCGTTTGACGGCTTCTTCGATGGTCAATCGCTCACCAGTCGACGGATCGTCGATGAGCGAATAGTGAGCCAGACACTTCCCCATCGAGGGTCGCCCCGCGACGATGATAAGGTCGCTGTCCTTGAATCCTCCGGTCATCCGATCCAGGTCGTGGAAGCCCGACGGAATCCCGACGATTCCCTGCCCGCTCTCCATCTGCAGCGAGATCCGCTCCATCGCCGGCCCGAGCAGGTCGTACAGCCGGGCCAGGTCGCGCTGGTCGCGGTCGTCCGCGACGCCGAACACCAATGACTGGGCCTGGTTGATCGCATCCTCGGCCTCGATCGAATCGTCGTAGCCGTAGCCCGCGATGTTTCCGCCTGCGGAGATCAGCCGTCGCTTGTACGCGCGCTCCTTGACGATCCGCCCGTAGTACTCGATGTTCGCCGCGGTC
Organism: Chloroflexota bacterium; assembly: GCA_005881335.1. Taxonomy (GTDB): domain Bacteria; phylum Chloroflexota; class Dormibacteria; order Dormibacterales; family Dormibacteraceae; genus 40CM-4-65-16. Next base: position 1,786 of record VBFV01000106.1, on the reverse strand, counting down.
GGCACCGCGCTCTGCATCGACGCCAGCTGCGCGCGGCCCCCGACCCGATCGAGCAAACCCATCTGCTGCAGCTGCGCGGCGAGCGTGACGTTGTCGATGGGTTCGCCGGCCGCGAACAGGTCCAGCGCGGCGCGGTAGATCTGCCCGTTGTTCTCGCGATAGAAGTCCTCCGGGTGGAGGAACTGCAGCACCTTGGCGATCGAAAGCGGGTCGAGAAGGATCGACCCGATGATCGACATCTCCGCGTCGAGGTCGTGCGGTGGTACCCGCCCTGCGGCGAGTGGAAGCGTGGTCGCCATGCCGGTGCGGTTAACGGTCCTGCGTGACGATCACGTTGACGTGAGCGCTCACGTCACGGTGCAGCTTGAGCGAGACCTGGTGCTCGCCCAGCGTCTTGATCGGCTCCTTCAGGTCGATCTTGTGCCGGTCGATCTCCACGCGGTGCTGAGCCTTCAGGGCGGAAGCGATGTCCTGGTTCGTGATCGAACCGAACGCCTTGTCCTCGGCCCCGACCTTCAACCGCACGACGACAGTCTTGTTGTCGATATCGTCCGCAACTGCCTGCGCCTCGTTCTTGTCCTTCGTCTCACGCTTGACGGCCGCGTCTTGCAGCCGCTTCGCTTCGGTCTCCGCCCCCTTGCCGGCGGGCACCGCCAGCTTGCGGCGGAGCAGGAAGTTGCGGCCGTATCCGTCCGCGACCTCCTTCACGTCCCCGGCGCGACCGAGGTTGTCGACGTCCTTTGTCAGCAAGACCCGCAATTCACCCGACCTCCGACATGGATTGATATTCGTCGCGGTGGCGGACTCGCGAACGGATTCGATCGACCAAACGCCCCACCCCATGGCGGGCGGCACCCACAGTATCGCGGACGTCGCGGTCCCAAATGCTCTGCTTCATCTTCAGCGCCTCTTCGTGCTCGCGCCGGATTTCCTCCGGGCACGCGGCGACGAATGTCTCGACCGCGAGGATCCCCAGCGCCAGCATGTCAAGCTCGCCCAGCACCGGTATCCAGGCCGGGAAGTCGAGCGGGCTCACGATCACGCCGAGCGCCCCGAGCAGCACCGCTTTCGGCGCCGCCGGAATCCGCTCGTCGCGCATCAGGCAGTAAGCCAGCTTGCCGTGTCTCGGCACATCGAACAGGACCGTTTTTGCCCGCGAAAACATGGATGGCATGGGGGCCGCCAAAGGTTACAGGTTTCTTGCCCGCACAGGAACCCTATTAACAGTAGCCTTGCCCGGTGGCTACGGCAGTAGCGGTTGTCAGCCGGCCGGAGCAGGGCTTTGGCCATCTCAGGCATGCCGCCCTCAGCGCCTTCTGGTTTGGAAGTAACTTCCTCTGGATCCCCCTCACCACGCTCTTGATTCAGACCCAGATCAAGTCCGTCGTGCCCAGCGACGTCAAGAATTCGGCGCTCGGCCTGGCGGTCGGAATCGGAGGCGTGACGGCGGTGGCCGTGCCCCCTCTCGTCGGCTACTGGTCCGATCGCCTGAACACGCGATTTGGCCGGCGGCGGCCGATCATGGTCGTGGGATCGCTCCTGACGGTGCCGGGGTTGGTGATCCTGATGTTCGCGGGCAATTACCCCAGCGTCCTCGTCGGATATCTGATCATCCAGTTCTTCTTCAACGCCGCCAACGCGGCTTACGCGGGCATCATCCCTGACGTCGTACCGGCACAGCAAACGGGCCGGGCGAGCGGCTACCTGGCCACCATGACCCAGCTCGGAATTGGCGGCGGGCTTGGCGTGACCGCTTTCTTCGGCACCAACCGGGCCGTGTACCTGG
>VBFV01000105.1 GCA_005881335.1 Chloroflexota bacterium | reverse complement strand
ACCAGCGCTCGCTCACCCATGCCGGGCGCGCCGGGGGAGGACCACGGCCGCGAGCAGCGCGATGAGGAGCGCGGCGAGAGACGCCATGGTCAGCGTCCTGCCCAGCTCGTAGGGCTTCGAGCGGAACGCGAGCTCCACCACTTTGGCGCCGGCCGGGAGTGCAACCGTGAGCAGGCTGTAGTCACCTCGCAGCACCTGTGCGGGCTGACCGTCGACCGTAGCCTCCCAGTCAGGATACCAATTCTCGGCGATCAACAGGTAGCTCGGTTGAGGGGGCGCGGGATCGAGCGTGACGGTCATCCGTCCTGGCTGCCACCCCGTCAGCGTGGCGCGCGACGGGCTGGGCTCGGGCATCTTCTTCAGCGGCTCCGGGATCACCGGCTGGTCGTTCGTGAAGAGGACGATCCTGGAGAAGTCCATGCGAGTATCGATGAGGGCCGGGATAACGGTGGCGGAGTCGGTCTTGACGGCACCCGGCACGACGCGGGCGTACGGCGCCGGGGCGAGCCGCTCGAACAGACGCGCCCTCCCCGCGTCGCCGTTCAGGATCGGCACGGTGTCGAGGACGCGACGGAAGCCGGGAATCGAGTCGACGCCGCGGCCTTCGGCCGGCGCGATCACGTAGCGGACCGCCAGCAGATCCCAGAGCGACAAGTAGCCGAGGTTTTTCCACTCACCCTGCCCACCCAGGAGCTCGTCATAGTAACGCAGCTCGTTGCCGTGGTACCCCAGGACCTGAGGGACATCGAACGTGGCGAGAACCGAGCCGGGGTACGCGGGGCCGAGGTCGATCACGCGGTACGGTGCGGGCGTCGCGGCGACGCGCTCGATGAGCGCGTCGCGACCATATGGCTTCACGTACGACCAGAACGGGCGCGCATTGAGCCAGAGGTCGGTGCCGACGATGAGGATTAACGCGAGCGCTTGCAGCCGGGGGGTCAGGCGGTCCGCTCCGTAGCCGAGGACCACGGCGACAGCCGCCAGGGCGAGGCCGCTCGACGCCGCGCCCCAGAGGATAGCGGATCCGCCGGTGGCTGCCGCGGCCACGGCGTTGCGTCCTGTTGTCGCGTGGATGCCGGACGCGAAGCCTTCCGCGAGCTGGCCGATCGCGCCGGTGATGCCGAGCAGCGTGACGACGGCCCCGACGATCAGCGCCGCGGTCATCGCGCGCCGGCTCCGGGTCGCGAGCGCGCGCTCCACGCCGAGGGCCGCGAACACGGCCGTGACGAACGCGACCACGAAGAACGCCATGCCCGGTGCGCGAGTCTTCTTGACCAGGGGCATGAGTGCCCACCACAGCTTGTAGAACGGCGTGGTGGCACCGAGGCTGATCAACAGGAACAACAGGCCGATGCCGCCCACCCAGAGCACGAGCCGCCGGCGCTCCCGGGCGATCGCTCCGAGCACGGCGAGGGCCACCACCGGCAGGCCGAGATACTCCGAGTGGAGCTTGATGGGATTCGCGCCCCAGTACGTGCCGCGCGGGGTCCAGCCGACGAAGTTCTTGATGAAGAACTCGGGCACGTGGCTCAACGGAATCGCGTACGACGTCGATCCCTCGAATCCGTGAAAACCCTGGGCGCGCGGGGAGAAGGGGATGTATTCGAAGAACGGCAGGATCTGGATCGCGGCGACCCCGAATCCGATCAGGACGGCGACCAGCGCCGTCCCGAGCCGGAGCGCCCGCTCCCCTGCCCCGCTGTCCCCAGCCTCCTCGAGCGTGAGGTACAGCGCGAACAGACCAGCGGCGATGAGCGAGTAATACGCGAGCTGGAAGTGGCCGAGTAGCGTGAGCGCCGTCGCCACTCCGAGCAGCGGGTAGCCTACCCAGCGCCGGTCGCGGAGCGCCAGCACCAGGGCGAGCAGCATGAGCGGCAGCATCGTCGAGGCAAACAGCTTGCCGTCGTGCCCTGGCGACGGATATGACGCGATGAGGCCCGACAGCTCGTAGGCGAGGCCGCCGATCACGGAGCCGAGCCATCCGACACGCAGTCGCCGGAGCAGCAGATAAGTGAAAAGGCCGGCGAGGATGTAATGGAGGAAGAAGCTCAGGTTGCCGGCGGTCGTCACTGGCACGATGAAGCGCAACAGCCAGGTTGGGTAAAACATGTCCCCGTGCCCCGCGGCGACGAACGGGAGGCCGCCGAACACTGCGGGGTCCCAGAGCGGCAGATGCCCGAGCCGCTTGTACCACTCGGCGCCCCACGCATGGAACGGAACACCCGAGATGTACTGGTCGCTCCAGGGGCTCGCGAGCCACAGGCCGCGCAGCATCGGCAGCGACAGGAGGACGGCCCAGAGGCTGAACGCTGCCGTGGCCCACAGACCGGGATGCTTGGACTCGAACGGGGGGGCGGCCGGAGCCGCGGATGTCACCGGATCACGTTCGCTCACTGGGACTCCTGCGGGCGATGTCGGAGTGGGAGAGTCGCGAGGGCAGCCGCGGCCTCGAGGACCGTCAGCAGGATGCGCGATGCGACGCTCAGGGCCACCGCGCCCCCGCTCCCAAGGAACGGCGCCAGCAGACCGATCAACACGAGCTCCCGAACCCCCACGCCGCCGGGAGCGAACAGGGCCAGGAGACCGAGAGTGTAGCCGAGCGTGAAGGCTCCCACGGCGGTCGCGAGCGGGAGGTGCGCGCCGGGCAGGAGCCCGCGGCACAGCATCCAGAGGGAGGCGCCGTAGGTTCCCCAGCTGAGTACCGTCAGAACTGTACTTGCGAGCACCGCGGACAGGCTCAGCGGCTCGAGGGGAGCCGTCGCCTGTACGAACCGCCCAAGCCACCGGGCCGTCGGCCGCCACCCGAGGAGGGCGATCGTTCCCAGCGCGGCAATTCCGGCGAGCAGGAGGCGCAGCGGCGGTGCCGCCTGCGGGGTCACGGCCGCGACCACGGCCACCCCGCTGCCCAGCGCCACCGCCTGGATCACAAAGGCAGACGCCGTGGCCGGTCCTGGGGGCACCCCCGCCTGCTGAGCCAGCACAAGCAGCCCGGCCACGCTCCACACCTTCCCCGGGACGTAGCGCCCGAGGTTCGCGAGGGTCCAGATCCGGGCCGCGGACGTGAAGGGGAGCCGTTGGCGCCAACCTGCGAGGATGCGGCGCCAGGACTCGATCTGCATGACGTAGGTGACCAGGACCACGAGTGCCGCGGCGACGATCCACCCCGGCACGATCGTGAGCGTGACGTGGAGCGAGCGAAACTCCGACCAGTTGCGCGTGATCGAGCGGCCGACGAAGGCCAGGACGGCCAGCGTGACGAGGCCCTGCACGGCCCAGAGCCAGCGCCGGGGGGAGGGACTCGCCGTGGATGGAAGGATCAGCGCGATGCTCAGGTCTTGACGAACTTGTAAACGACGGAGCGCGCGAGGAGCCACGGCGCAGGAATGGGCGGGTAGAAGTAGCTGCCGCCCCAATCGTCGAGCCGGAAGCCGTTCATCTCTCCGAGACGTGAGATCGTCTGACGTGTCCAGCTGTAGACGTGTCCCCACTTGTCGGGCACGTGGAAGAGGTTCCAGATGATCTCCTTCACGTGGTAGGGGTTGGGGACCGACACGATCCACAGGCCGCCCGGACGAAGCACGCGGTAGATCTCTCCGGCCGTGTTGTAGGCGGTGGGCGTGTGCTCGAGTACCTCGATCATGAACACGTAGTCGAACGACGCGTCGGGGAACGGGAGCCCGGACGTGATGTCGTGGATCAGGATGTCCGGGCCGGCGAACTCGGGGGCGATATCGAGGCCCTGGTACTTGATGTCCGGAGGCAGGTAATGTCGCAGGTCGCCGTCGCGAGAACCGATGTCGAGCACGGCGCTCCCCGGACGCACGCGTGCGAGCTTCGTGGCCTTGCGATAGCGCATGCGCTCCTCACCGGCGTTGCGCCAGTGGTGGCGTGCACTATAGAACTGGGCGAGCTCCGGGGAGGAAGGCGCGATCCTGGGGCTCATCGGTCGGTGGCTGCCTCAGCGTGAACGAGTGGTGTGTGGCGTCCCGAATACGGCAGTAGCCCGAAAGATACGACCGGCGGAAACCCGCGGAAAGGCCGCGGCGCCAAGGGGGTTTGCCGCGGTTCACCTGGCGGCTATAGTACGGGCTGAATGCGCATCCTTCACGTCGTCACGGCGTTTCCGCGCTTCCCGAACGACATCATCGCACCTTGGCTCGTGGAGCTGCTCAAGCGGTTTCAAGCGGCGGGACACGAGGTGGAAGTGTTTGCGCCCGCTTACCGTGGCGGTGGAAATCGCGAGGTCCACGGCCTACCGCTCCATCGCTTCCGCTATTTCCCGGCTCGGTGGGAGGACCTGACCCACGATCAAGGCACACCGGACCGCGTCCGGCGCTCGCTGCGCTACAAGATCATGCCGCTGTTCTACGCGCTCGGCGGCATGCTGGCGATCTGGCGGCTGTGCCGGCGGCGGTCGTACGATATCGTCCACGTCCATTGGCCTGTGCCGCACGCGCTGTTCGGATGGGTGGCGCGGAAGGCGTGCGGGGCGGCGATGGTCACGCTCTGGTACGGCGTCGAGCTGCGGTGGGTCAAGAGTCGGCTGCCCTGGCTCAAGGCGTTCCTGCGGTGGGCCGTCAGGACTTCCGATCAGGTCGTGGCGATCTCCTCGGCCACGGCGGGGGAAATCGCCGAGCTCGTGCATCGGCCGGTGCCCGTCATCCCCTACGCCGTCGGATTCGCGACGGCGCCAGCCGACATTCCTCCGCGACCTGGCCGGGTGGCCGACGATCCGTTCGTAGTGCTGTTCGTGGGCAACCTGATCGAGCGCAAGGGCGTGCGCTACCTGGTCGACGCCGTCCACCGCCTCTCGCCTCGGATACCGATGCGGCTATTGATCCTCGGCAAGGGAGAGGGAGCCGAGGGGTCTCGATTGCGGGAGCAGGTGAAGAGCCTCGGCCTGGAGGATCGCGTCGAGATGCCAGGCCGCGTCCCCGAGCCGGAGCTCCACCGGGCCTTCGCCCGCGCGAACGTGCTCGTCCTGCCTTCCATCGTAGACGCACGTGGTGATACCGAAGGGCTTGGCGTCGTCCTCCTCGAAGCGATGAGCTATCACCTTCCGGTGATCGCGAGCAACGTCGGCGGTATCACGGACATCGTGGCGGACGGGGAGACCGGCCTCCTCGTGCCCCCCGCCGACCCGGTGGCGCTCGCCGCCGCGTTGGAGCGGCTCGCGACGGACGCGCCGCTCGCCGAGCGGCTCGCCGACGCAGGGCGTCGATATGTTCAGGAGCATTTCAGCTGGCCAGCTATCCTCGAGGAATGGGAGGCGTGCTACGCGGCGGCGCTCGAAGCCGCGCGCAGACGAAGGCCGGTCAGCAGCGGCGCGGACGCCGCGGTCAGCGGTTGAGGGTCGCGAGCACTCGGTGGCTGGGGTCCTCCAGGGTGAGTGACTGCGGGGCGGGGGGGGAGACTACCGCCTCAGCGTCGAACCGTCCATCGGGTAAGAGGTGCCGGACGCGCAGGCTCCGGCGCGCGGCGCGCCACTCGACCATGGTGCGCAACGGACCGAGAAACGGCCCCTGCGCCGCGATCCGACTCAGAAGCGAGCGAAAGGCATCAGGCGCGTCCGGGTACCCGAGCGGCGGGCTCAGGTTCGGGTGCCACACACCCACCCACAGTCCCTCCACCTGGCGGCACGTTTCCGCGAGCGCCGCGCCGTCGGCGACCCAGGTAGCTGGATCTTCGACACCCCCGTACTTGCTCAACGTGCGATCCATCCAGCAAAAGGGGGCCTCGTCGAGCCCGAGGGACCGCTGGGCAGACGGGTCCCACAGCGGCACGACGTCGGCGATTCCCACGCGGAAGCCGTTGCGATCGAAGAATCCGCACGTCGAGTCGTAGCGGAAGCCCGCGGCGGCCATGCCTCGGGGGGTGGCGCCGGCACGCAGGCGGAGGAAATGCTGCCGCACGCCCCGCACCGGGGGGCCGACCAGTCGTTCGAGTCGCCCTCGCTGCTCTCGGAAGAGCTCGTCCCGATCCGCGGTCGCGAAGCTTCCATGGAGGCCGATCTCGGAGCCCCGCTCGGTCAGTGTGTCGAGAATCGCTTGCGCCGCTCGACCCTCGGATCGGTACGTGAGGTCTCCCGCGCGCATGGTAGCGAACGATGGCGTGCCGCAGAGGACGAACCAGGTGGAAACGATGCCGTGGGCGCACTCGTCGTCGAGCACCCCCCGCACTGCCCGTGCGACCGGATCGCGCCCGATGGCCGAGACGGCGGCCAGAGCAACGCGCCCGATCCGTCGCAGCTCGCCCTTGCGGGTGAGCTCTGCGATGCGTAGCAGTGTGAACAGGGGCCAGTAGGCCACGACGTCGAGATCGTGGGTGAACGCGGCCGCCCATCGCCTGCCGTCCGGCCAAGGCGCGACGAACGCGAGCGGCCGCCGCCCGGCCGTCGCGATCACAGCCGTGCGCAGCGCAACAGCGGCCCGCGAGATGACCGGATCGGAGGCGAGCCCGGCCTGGACCAGCTCGTTCTCGCGCGCCGGAACTCGGTCGTAGCGATCGCGCGAAGTGCTACGCCACTCCGTCCGCGCCGTCGCCACCTCGCCGATACGGCGCAACACCGGGCGTGGGAGTGACACGGTGCCGTCGCCCCGCTCCAGGTACCAGTCTCTGGCGACGCACGTTCGGAGGTCTGGAGCGGCTCCATCCCGCTCGACCACGAGCAGGCGCACCACGTCGACAGACGGATCCTCGACCGGCGGAATGCGGGCGAGATCGATGAGCAGGCCGAGCGCATAGCGCTCGATATCGGTGAGGCTTTCCTGTGGAGGCAGTCGAATCACGAGTGCCCGCAATATAATAGACGCCGCTTCGCGCGGCCTTTATCTTACGCCGGACCCCACGCCCACCGGAGCGTTTCCGCGATGGCTCAGCCGCTCATCTCGAAAGACCGCATTCCGTGGCGCCACCTCGCACTCTTCGGCTGGCTGCCGAGTCCTCTAAAGATTGTCGCGTACCGACTGCTCCTCGGGTACCGCATCGGTCGCGGCGTCCGTTTCGGTTTCGGTGGCATCGTCGTGGGGAAGTCCGTGGAGATCGGGGACCACGTGGAGATCGGATTCCTCGCCATCGTGCAGGGGAAGACCATCCGGATCGGCCGCTACTCGAGTGTCGGGACCATGAGCTACCTGTCCTGCGAGACGATCGAGATGGGCGAGGACGCGAAGATCCGCGAACAGGTGTACGTCGGCGGGCCCCAGTTGCCCGAGTCGCGATTCGCGCTGGGCAGCCGGACGATCATCCTACAGCTCACGTCCATCAATCCGACCAAGCCCGTGGTCATCGGCGACGACACGGGCATCGGCGGCCACTGCCTGATCTTCACGCACGGCGTGTGGCTCAGCGCGCTGGACGGCTATCCGGTGACGTATCAGGCCGTGACCCTTGGCAAGAGCGTGTGGCTGCCCTGGCGTGTCTTCGTGATGCCCGGTAGCACGATCGGCGACGGGACGGTGATCGGCGCGAACTCGCTCGTATCGGGATCGATCCCGGCGAACAGCCTCGCCGTGGGCTCTCCGGCCAAGGTGATCCGCTCCGCGCCGGACTTTCCCACGCGGCTGAGCGAACGGGAGCAGGCGGCGTTGGTCGAGACCATCATGAGCGAGTTCGATCGTTACGTGCGCCACAACGGTGTGACGCTGGACGAGCAGCCGCCGTTCCGAGCGTACCGGTTCGGGCGCAAGTCGTGGCGTCTGCTGTGGCTGCGCGGCAGCGCGCCCGTGTCTCCCGATCGCGGGGATACCGTGCTTGCGGAGATCGCCCTGCCGTTCGAGATGCTCGCGGGCTTTCGTAAACGGGGCGTGTATTGGCTTGATCTCGGTGGCCGGACGCGAAGTCGGGACGGTTCGCCCCTGACGGAGGAGCTGGCGCTCTATCTGGGCCGCTACGGTGTGCGGCTCGCGCGGGACGCCTGAGGCACACCGCGTCGCCCGCAGGCTAGTTGACGAAGGTCGCCCACCCTCCCTCGTTCGGGATGACGGCAGTGTCACCGGGTCCGTCGAACCCGATGCATCGAGCGCTCCCGCCCGTTCGAATCGAATGCATTCCGCGAAACCGGTGTGCCGATCGGATACTCGTGGTACCGGCGCGAACGTGCCGCAAGGGGGCCCAAACGTCAGGCCACCCAGGGGCCTCGCCGAGTCCCCCGGGGTGGTCGCTTGCCCAGCGTTCAGCGCACGAAGTTTACCCAGCCAGTTTCGTTCGGGATCACCGCTGTCATGCCCGTCGCGTCGAACCAGATGAAACGCGGGCTGCCGCCAGTTGCCACCTGCCCGATGAGCGCACGCGTG
>VBFV01000104.1 GCA_005881335.1 Chloroflexota bacterium | reverse complement strand
CGTTGACCTCGACCAGGTCGAGATCGTCGACTTCGAGCCCGGCTTTCTTGAGGGCATTGCTCAGCGTGAGGGCCGGCACCGTGTGCAGCCATGCGTAGCGGTCGGCGCTCATGCCGTGCGCGACGATCTCGACCAGCGGCTCCGCGCCCATCTTTTTTGCTCGTTCCTTCGACATGACGACCACAGCGGCCGCGCCATCTGAGATCTGCGATGCGTTGCCGGCTGTGATCGTGCCTTCCTTCTTGAAAGCGGGCGCAAGCTTGCTCAGCGTTTCTACAGTCGTGTCGGGCCGAATGCCTTCATCGCGGTCGAGCTTGAGAACGGGTACGACCTCGTCCTTCAGCACACCACCGTTCGACCAGGCCCTGGCGGCCCTTTGATGGGACCGAGCCGCCCAGGCATCCTGGTCCTCGCGGCTGATCTCCAGCTCGGCGTTCACCTCATCAGAGCTCTCGCCCATATGCTGCTCCAGGAAGGTCGACCACAACCCGTCGTGGACCATCGAGTCGACGATCTCCGTGTTGCCCATTCGCGCGCCAAATCGCGCCTTCGGAAACAGATACGGAGCCTCGGACATCGACTCCATGCCGCCGGCGACCACGACCTCGACCTCGCCGGCGCGGATCAGCTGGTCGGCCAGCGCGATCGCATTCAGGCCGGAGAGGCAAACCTTGTTGATGGTGATCGCCGGCACTTCCTGCGGGATGCCGGCTTCGATGGCGGCCTGGCGAGAGGTGATCTGGCCCGCGCCCGCCTGCAGGACCTGGCCCATGATCACGTAGTCGACGTCCTTGCCCTCGACGCCGGAGCGCTCGAGCGCGGCCCGGATCGCATGCGCTCCGAGGCTCTTGGCGGGGACGTCTTTGAAAGCGCCGCCGAACTTGCCAAACGGGGTTCGCGCGCCCGCTACTATCACGGAGGCCATAACGGCCAGTGTAAGCATGAGAAACGCGCTGCTCGTGGTTGACGTCCAGGTGGATTTCGTCGAGGGGGGAAGCCTCGGCGTGCAGGGTGGGCTCTCGGTCGCGGCGATGATCGCTCGCCACGTTCGTCACTTCAGGAACGAATACCAGTTCATCGTCGCGTCGCGCGACTATCACGAGAGCGCGCCAGACCACATCTCAGACCACCCCGACTTCGTCAACACATGGCCGCCGCACTGCATGGTCGGCACGCCGGGCGCCGCGTTCGTCCCCACGATCCAGAACCTGGTGCGCGAGAAGTACATCCACGCCGTCGTGACGAAGGGTCGTACCGCCGCCGCCTATTCCGCCTTTGACGGTTACGACCCGCGCGGCCACAAGCTGCTCGACGTGTTGAAGGAAAACGGCATCGACCACATCGACGTGTGCGGCATCGCCACCGATTACTGCGTGCGCGCGAGCGCGCTGGACGCGCGCACCAACCAGTTCCAGGTGCGCGTCCTGGTGAACCTGTGCGCGGCGGTCAAAGAGGAGACCGGCCTGCAGGCCCTCGAGGAGATGAAAGCCGCCGGGGTCCAGCTACAGGCCGCGACCGCTCCCTAGCGCTTCTTCGGAGCGGCCCTCCGGGTCGGGCTTGCTTCCGGGACGTACTTGAACGACACGTTCAGCTTCACCCGATAGCTCGTGACCTTGCCGTTCTCGATGGTCAGGTCCTGCTCCACCACCTCGGCCACACGGAGGTCGCGCAGCGTCTTGGCCGCGGTCTGCACGGCGGTCCGGGCCGCCGACTCCCAGGATTGGCTGCTGGTCCCTATGAGCTCTGTGACGCGATAAACGCTGTCGGGCACCTCGACCTCCTTGATGAACTGACGGCGACAAGAACTATTGTCGCGCCGCCAGCACCTTCGCGAGTCGCACCAGCTCGCCCTCTCTACCCATGACCGCCAGCTTCGTCCAGTGGTCGTCGTGCATCGATTCGAAGGTCAGGACCATTCGCACGGCGTCGCCTACTTGTTCGAGGTGGATCACGGTTTCGACCTCGTAGGTCTCGACGTCGGGGATGAAGTCGACCTTCTCCATGTAGGTGAGGCGCCGCGGAGGATCGACCTCCGTGAACCTGATGCTGTGCTCGTTCGAAACCGGCATGCCGGCCTTCCGCATGTAGTCGATCATCTCGGGCGCAACCGCGCTCATCGTGTAGGCGAGGCCGTGGCCGGGACGGAGATCCAGCTCGCGCACGACGACGCTGAATCCCTCCGGGCCCCACCACGATTCGATTCCCTCTTTCGTCGTCCAGAGCTCCCAGACCTCGTCGATCGAAGCCTGGAACGTGCGCTCGAGGGTGAGCTTGGGCCGGACCTTCACGCGACGGCGCTGCCCCGGTACGCCTTCTCCAGCTCCGCGATGTCCAGCTTCTTCATCTTGAGCATCGCCTGCATGGCCGCTTCGGAGTTGCCCGACTTCGAGTCGCTCAGCATCTGGCCCAGCACCTCGGGCACGATCTGCCACGACACACCGAACCGATCCTTCAGCCATCCGCACGGCCCTTCCTCGCCGCCGCCTTCTGTGAGCTTGGTCCAGTACCTGTCCACTTCCTGCTGCGTCTTGCACATCACCATCAGCGACATACCTTCCGAGAAGGTGAATGTCGGGCCGCCGTCGAAGGCGACGTACTCACGGCCGTCCAGCTCGAACGTGGCGTTGAGCACCTTGCCCTTGGGGATCGGCCCTCCGTCGCTCTCCACGCGCTGCATGCTCACGATCTTCGAGTTTGGAAAGACGGAGACGTAGAGCTTCACCGCTTCCTCGGCACGATCGACGAACGTCAAACACGGTCTGATCATTTGCGCTTCTCCTTGTTGTTCTTACGCCGCCGGTCGAGCTCGGCGGCAAACCTGTCGAGTCGCCCCTCCCAGATGGTCCGGTACGCGGTCACGAACTGCGAGAGCTCGCGAAACGGCTCCGGGCGGAGCGAGTACAGCCGTCTCCGGCCCTCGGGCCGCACGATCACGAAGTCGGCGCCTTCCAGGATCGCCAGCTGCCGCGAGACACCCGGCTGGCCGATATCGACCAGCTCCACCAGCTCGTTGACCGAGCGTTCCCCCTCGCGGAGGGCGTCGATGAGGCGGCGCCGGGTCGGGTCGGCCAGGACCTGGAAAACGTCGGGCATGGCGACATATTACTATAGCGAGATATATCGTGCCAACAATATGTTCTTAGGAGGGAACCGGCTGAAGGCGCCGCAGCTCAGGCAGCAGCTCGGCGACCTTGCCGGCCAGCTTGGCCGGCTCTTCTCCTCGTAGGTAGACGACCTGTTCGGTCACCCCTTGCTCGAGAAAGCGTCCCGAGAGCTCCAGCAGCTCGTTTGACTCCTTTCCGTCCCAGCCGAACTGGATGGAGTGGCGGATCTCCGACGGATTGCGGCCCACCGCCGCGCAGGCTTCATCGAGCATGGCGGTCAGCTCGTCGACTCTGTCTGGGTCGCCACCCGCGATGTTCCAAACATCGGCATGTCGCGCAACCAGTCGCATCGTGGTCTGTCCCGAGGCGCCGATCCAGATCGGCGGGTAGGGCTTCTGCAGCGGCTTCGGATTCGCGATCGCGTCCTTGAAGTGGTAGTAGCGCCCCTCGAAGTTCGTGCGCTCCTGGGTGAATAGCGACTTGATGATCTGCAACGACTCGCTTAGCCGGCCGACACGGTGGTCGAGGCCGTCGAAGCCGTACATCTCATGTTCGATCTCGGCCCACGCGGCGCCGATGCCGAACTCGAGCCTTCCTCCTGAGAGATGGTCGACCGTAACCGCGGTCTTGGCCAGCAGCGCCGGGTTGCGATAGGTGTTGGCGGTGACGAGGCATCCGATGCGCACTCGCTTGGTGGCCTCGGCCATCGCCGCCTGCAGCGCCCAGCCCTCGTAGATCGGGCGGTCAGCGGTGGTGCCGCCAATCGCCGCCAGGTGGTCGAAGTCCCACAGGTGGTCGAAGCCCGCCTCGTCGGCGATGCGCCAGACCGCGCGCACAGACTGGATCGAGATGTCCTGGCCCGATGCCTTCAGCCCGAAGCGGAGTGGATGCGCCATCAGTGGAAGCGCAGCCTCCGCACTCGAATGGGGTACCTGTACTTCGCCGCGAAGTCCTCGACCGACATGCCGAGGTTGAGGATCTGGCTTCGGTACTTGCGCAGGTAAGCGCGCTCCTTGTCGGCCGGCGGTTGCGATCTGGGGATGGTCGCGCTGCCTGAAACTCGAACGACGTCCTCCCCGGCCTCGTCGGAGTTGAGGTGGAGCTCGACGTTGGGGTTCTCGCGCACGTGGCGCACCTTGATCCCAGGCTGCGCATATATAAGGAAGGAGGTGCCGTCCCACAGGTACCAGACGGGGACGGCCTGCGGTTGGAGATCGCGGCCCGCGGTGACCAGCCAGATCGCGTTCTCTCGCTTCAACCGAGACTGGGCGTGTCGGTCCACCTCTACCTATTAGTTTGCAGGTTCCCCAAACGTGGCAGATTAGAGGCGATGAAGAAGAGCGAAGTCCAGAAGAGCGAAGCCGAGTGGAAGCGAGACCTGACCCCGACCCAGTACCACGTGCTGCGTGAGAAGGGCACCGAGCGGCCCTTCACGGGCGAGTACTGGGACACCAAGACGCCTGGCGTTTACCTGTGCGCCGGCTGCGGCGCGAAGCTGTTCGAGTCCGAGACCAAGTTCGACGCCCACTGCGGCTGGCCGAGCTTTTACGCCCCCGCCGAGGGCGCGCCGATCGAGGAAACGACCGACGACTCGCATTTCATGATCCGGACCGAGGTCAACTGCGCAAACTGCGGCGGCCACCTGGGCCACGTCTTCGACGACGGGCCGCAGCCAACAGGCCTGCGCTACTGCATCAACTCGGCGTCGATCAAGCTAGACCCGAAGTAATCCTCACGGTCTCGGATAGTCCGGACGAAGGGCTCACATCTAGTGGCGGAACCTCGGATAGTCCGGACTATCCGGGAAGATGAGCTAGACGCGAAGTAATCCTCCCTCTCCCCTCAGGGGAGAGGGTTGGGGTGAGGGGCGCGGAAGTTAGACCCCGATCGGTTCGCGGACCAGGATTACTGTCGTTCGGCCCGGCATGAAGTCCTGGTCCAGGATCAGCGTCCTGGTGATCTTTGTCCCGATCCCCATCGCTTCGCGCAGGCGCGCGTCCTCATAAGGAAAGACGTGCTCGCGGATGCGGCGAAACGCCGCGTCCAGGTCCGGGACGATCTTCTGGCTGCCGATCACGAGGATCAGCCGGCCGGCGCCGGAGGCGATGGGCCCGATCTGGCTGCCGCTGGCCGAGGTGATGACGATCTGACCCTCGTCGGTCACGGCGTGCGCGCTGTTGACCATTACGTCGGGCGCCGCGCCGAGCTTGCGGATCTCGTCCCGCTGCGTTTTCGGGTCCAGCTTCATGGTCCGCTTGCGGACGAAGTCGAAGCGATCCCCTTCCATGAACTCCTTGAACAGCCCTGCGTCCTCCAGGGTCTTCGACTTGCCTGAGTGAACCTGCGCCCCCTCCGGGATCCGCTTCAGCACCTCGGCCTTCGCCTCGGCGCCGTCCTGCACGATCACGACCTCGAAGTTGCGCGCGCGCAGCTTTTCCGCCAACGCCTCCAGTTCCGCCTCGGATGCCGGCACCGCGAAATCAACCGTGGTCATAGCCATCTCCGATCCTTCTCCTAGCAATACTTGCATTGACAACTGTAGAAGGAACAAGATTGACCGGTCAAGCTATTCCACAGAGCGTGAGTGAAGTGAAGGCGAAGGCCCGCGCGACGAACCAGGACCAGGTCACAACCTGGATCAACCTGCACCAGACCGTGCGGGTCATCCAGGCCAAGCTCGAGGAGCGGCTGCGGTCGGCGACCGATCTCTCCTGGCCCGAATTCGAGCTGTTGATGCGGCTCCAGGTCTCCGCCGAGCACCCGCTCCAGATGAGCGAGATCGCGGCTCAGCTCGTGGGCAGCCCGAGCGGCACGACACGCATCGCCGACCGGCTGGAGAAGGATTCGCTCATCGTTCGCGAGACACCGCGCGAGAACCGTCGCATCGTCCGGGTGCAGCTGACCGAGCGCGGCCGCAAAGTGCTGGCCGAGGCGGATGAGACCTTTCGCGTCATCCTCCAGGAGAGCCTGGGCGACCACCTCACCGACGCCGAGGTGACGGAGCTGCGCCACTCCCTGCGCAAGCTGCTCGAGCAAAACGGCGCCTGGCAGGAAGCCCGCTGCGACCCGACCCTGTCTAAGCGGTAATCAGACTCACCTGGGCGCCCCGGCGGAGGACGCTGACAACGGTCGAATCGTCGAAGGCTGCTTGTGCCAGGGCGGTCAACACCGCCGGTGTGGCGTCGCCGACCACCTCGACGTTGCACTCGATCCCGGTTGAATCACCGCCGGACGTGAAGTCGCCGCTGACCCGGACGCCGGCGTCGTGGACCTCGATGCCCCTGTCCCGCGCGAGCCGCAGCACGTTGTTGAAGATGCAGCCCGCCACGGCCAGGTGAAGCAGCCGTCCACCAGTCAGCTGCTCGACTTTGATCTCGGCCGTGCCGGCGCGATGGTGCTTGAAAACGACGGAAGAGGGATCGGCCCCGGTAGAAATGTCGCGTCGCGTTCGAATCTCAGCTTCGTTCGGCACTTCGCGCCTCCAACAGCTTCCTGACGATCGGACTCGGCACCTTCGGCTGCCACGACTTGTAGGCCTCGCGCAGCGGCACCGGCCACTCCACATCGAAGTCGACGCGCGTACCGCTCGACGCTGCACCGGCTAGCACGCGCAGCGCCAGGTCCAGGACGCGCCGCTGCATCGTTTTGTCGTGCGGCATGCCGAAGGAGTGACCGTACGGAAACTCCACCCCGACGATGCGCGGGGCGCGGCGCTCCTCAGCGACCGCGGGCATCATCGTCACGACCACGGTCGGGATTCCAGCCGCCTCGATCCATCGTGCCAGCACGGGCACGTTCGAGCAGCAGTCGGGTCAAGCGGGCGCGAGGATGAGGGCGTCCGCGCCCTGCTCGCGCAGGTGCGCGACGATCTCCGGCGCCGTCGTACGCCGCCAGTCCTCCAGGCCGCGGTCCTGGTAGCCCATCACCGCTACGTGGTCGGCGACCGAACCACCGACGACTGCTTCATCAATCAGCTCCGCGAGGCCACGCATCGGCAGCGCGATCTCGGGGTCGGCGAGCATATCTTCGGGATTGATGTGCAGGTGCGCGAAGGCGAAGTCTTCGGGCCTGGCCGTGGCGGGGATCACGCGCCACGTCGGATCGCCCCATTCGGGATTCGCGTCTTCGCGTTCGAGGTCGAACGTCGGCTGGCTCTCTTTCATGTAGACGCCCGCCGACGTCAGCAGCGCGATGCGCGACGCAGACAGCCGCTTCTCGAACGGCGCCCACACCGGTGACTCTTCGCCTGGGAACGGGCCGCGCCCCTCATAGAAAGGACGGAAGCTGCGCGGCAGGAACCGATAGCTGTCGACGATCACGCACAGAGTGTGGCATTGACTGATGGTCGGAGACGTGACATGGTCTGAACGATCCGGAGGGGCCCGCACCGGGCGACACCAGGAGGTGACGCGATGGTCAAGGTGACCGTTCTTTACGACCAGCCCGAAGATCCAGCCGCATTCGAGAAGTACTACAACGAGACCCACATCCCAGACCACGGACAGAAGATTCCGAATGTGGTCAAGCTCGAGGCCAACAAGGCGGTGGGAGAGCAGCCTCCCTTCTATCGATCCGCCGACCTCTACTTCGAGAGCATGGCGTCCCTCGAGGCCGGGCTGGGTTCGCCCATCGGCGTGGCCGCCATCGCCGACCTGGACAACTTCGCCAAGGACCGCTACAAGGTCCTGATCACGGAGGTGCAGCCCGTCAAGTCGCTCGCCACCACGAAGGCCTAGCGGCTAGAGCAGCTCGCCCTTCAGCACCGGCATCACCGAGCCGCCCACCTCGATGCGGCTCGGGATGTCGGCGTCATCGTCGTCATAGGCCAGCTCGATGTGGACGAAGCTCTG
>VBFV01000103.1 GCA_005881335.1 Chloroflexota bacterium | reverse complement strand
ATCGATGTGACACGCCAACCCCGAACGACCTCAACCTCACTGTTGGCAAGCTCAGCGTGCCTAACCCGCAGACCGGATCGCGTCCCAATTCCTGAGTCGTTCGGAACAGTAGCTTCTATCGGATCGCACGGCTCGGCGTCGAGGCCGTGCAGCCAGGCCGCCGTCATCCCCGAAAAAGCAGCGGTGCGTGGCAACCGAAGAAACGCGGCGGCGAGTCTCCGCGCCGGCGTCAGGTCGAGCCCGGCCCACACATAAGTGGTCGGGCCGAGTCTGCGCCAGCTCGCGCCTTCGAGATGCCAGCGATCGATTCCCGCCTGGCGCGCCTGAGCAAGTGTGAACGGACCAGTCGTGAGGTGCGCCGGGATGCGAGGAGTCCGGGGCACAGAATCGAGCGTGAAGCGCAGACACTGCGTCGACAATGTTGCCCGTTAAGGAATTCGATGGTGCGGCGGGTTTCAGGTGGCGTTGAAACCCGCCGGAGCATGCACGACCCGCAGGAGACTGCAGCGCCCCGCATGCACTTCGAGCTACGTCTCGGCCAAGCCGCAGATGAACCTGATGACCGCCTCGATGCCGCGATGGTAGTTGTCGATCACCAGGTGCTCGTTGGGTGAGTGGATCGCGGAGTCGGCCTGGGCGATGCCGCTGATCACCAGCGGCGCGCCGAGCGCCTCCTTGAAGTCGACCGCCACGGGAATGGAGCCGCCCACCCGAATCAGCGCCGTGTCCTTGCCGAAAGCCTCCCTGTAGGCGGCCTGTAGGGCGCGCGCAGGTGGATGGTCGACCGGGCAGGTGACGGGCGGCGCCGAACCCAGCACCCCGACGCCTATCTCCACGCCTGGCGTCGTCAACGAATGGACATGCTTCTCGAAGGCGGCCAGGATCGACTCCCAGTCCTGATCCGGCACGAGCCTCATGCTCACCTTCGCCCACGCCTCGGCGGGGACGACCGTTTTGGCCCCTTTGCCCGTGAAGCCGCCGATGAAGCCGTTCGCGTCCAGCGTCGGGCGGCTGCCCGCTCGCTCGAGCGCCAGGAAGCCGGGCTCGCCCTCCAGGGCTCTCGCTCCGGTCATGCGTTTGACCGTCTCGGCGTAGCTCGCATCCTTCGCCTTCCACGCCGCGAGCTCGTCAGGGGTCGGCTTCCGGACCGCCTCGTAGAAGCCCGGAATCGTGACATGTCCGTCCCGGCCCTTCAGCTCGCCGATCACGCGGGCGAGTGTGTTGATCGGGTTGGGCGCCACCCCGCCGAAGGACCCCGAGTGGAGGTCGACCGCCGCTCCCCTGGCATGCAGCTCCGTGTAGAGGAGGCCGCGGAGCGCGGTCGCCAGGGTGGGATTGCCGTCTTCGTCCATGCCGCTGTCGAAGATCAGGACCGCATCCGTCCGGAGCTGCGCCGAGCTCGTCCGCAGGTAGTGCGGCAGCGTCGTCCCGGTGATCTCCTCTTCGCCTTCGATGATGAATCGCAGGTTGATCGGAGGCCCGCCCGCGGCGAAGAGATGCTCTGCGGCCTTGACCGTCGCCATGTGGTTGCCCTTGTTGTCGGCGGCGCCCCGAGCCCAGACCTGGCCGTCGCGGACCGAGGGCTCAAACGGGGGAGAGGTCCACTCTTCGATGGGATCGACCGGCTGGACGTCGTAGTGGCCGTAGATCGTCAGATGAGGCTGACCGGGCTGCCCATCCCAATCGGCCACGACCACCGGCATGCGACCCGGAAGCCCATCGACGATGTCCGCCCGCATCCCCATGGCCGAGAAGCGGTCGCGGAGCCAGCGCGCGTTGCGCAAACAGTCGTCGTGGCTTTCCGGCAAGGTGCTGATGGACGGAATGCGGAGCTCCTCCAGCAGGTCCTCCAGGTCGGCCTTGCGGCGCGTCCGGGCAAGGGCGACTGCCGCCTCGAGCAGCGAGCGCGTCGTCGCCATCCGGTCAGGCCTGGCCGCGCCCGCGCTTGATCTGGTCGGCATGGTCGTGGGCGTGCGCCGCGTAGATCCTCAGCCAGTCCTCGGTCCCGTAAGGTCCGGATTCGGTATGCCTGCCCACGATCCGCCAGTCGTCTTCCGTCATCCGATCGAGCAGCTGGGAGCAGGTTTCGCGAGCCCAGCGCATCGCCTCGAGGGAGGGCTGGATCGGCCGGTCTGACGTCAGCCGCTCGGCGAATCCCTTCTCGTCGTAGCCGTATATGACCGGTTCCGGCTCGGCCAGCAGGCGGCGGATCCGGATCGCGGACATCATCTCGCTGTCGGCGAGGTGGTGGGCGATCTGGCGGGGCGTCCACTCCCCGGTCGCCGAGCGGTCGAGCTCCTCTTCCGTCACGCCGTCCAGCGCCTCGACGACAACCTGGTAGCCGTCGCGGTACTGGCTGATCAGTCGTGCCCTCTCTTTCGCGTCCACAGCGTTCCTCCAATGGAGCCGCCGACAGGAATCGAACCCGTAACCTGCTGTTTACAAAACAGCTGCTCTGCCAATTGAGCTACGGCGGCGCTTCCAAATGAGCGTAATGGAAGCCTCCGAGAAGGGCTGTCGTGAGTGCGTTTCTGGTTCGGGCGACTAACTCAGCAGCGGAAGCAGCACTGCGACGTTCGGTGACCCGAGCCCGGTGACCGGGTCCCAACCCGGCCCCGCCGGCAAGCCGGAGAATCCCGCAAACGTGTTCTCGCCGCCGGTGATGTCATGGAATGCTGCGTCGTAAGAACTGCTCTTGCCCACGTGGTAGAGCCGCGTGTTGAGCGGTCCCTGGCGGTGACCGGCCATCTCGTTGGACAGCGCCGCGATGCCCGCCCACTGCGCGGTGGCGGGGCTGGTTCCGATCACGCGGCCGAACTTACCCCTGAACGCGACGATCACGGCCCCGTACATCGATGCGCCCAACGCCACGTCAGGGATGCCTCGCCCGGTGTTGTCCTCGATGAAAGGCGCCTGGTAGCCCGGGCGCTTGTACACCTGGCTGAAGCCCCCACCACTGGCTCCGTACTGGTCGTTCCAGGCCACCTCCGACTGGTGAGCACCGGAAACACGGTCCGCAACCAGGCGCGTCCCGCCGACGGCGGTGACCTCCGGGTCGGAGGCGGGGGTAGACACGGCGGCAACCAAAGTGCCGTCGCAAGTCCGCTCGGCCGCACCTACGTCACCGGACGACGCGAGCAGGGTCATGCCCCTGGCGTGGGCAGCCTTGAACACCGCATGCTCCTCAGCCAGGAACTCGGCGGTCGGGCAGCTCTCCGCCTCGCCGAAGCTCTGCGAGATCACATCTCCCAGGTCGTTCTCAACCGCGTATCGGGTGGCACGAAGGATGTCGGCGTCGTCGCCGCTCGCGGCGAGCACCAGGTGGATGGTCGCGCCGGGGGCAATGGCGTGCGCCCACTCGACGTCGGTCGCGATCTCGAGCGCCCAGCCCTTCTGAATTGCGCTCGAAGGATCAAACTCCGTCAGACCGTCGGGGGCCGTAACCAGCGGTGTCGTAGCCGGCAGGCCGAAGGTCTGGTCGAAGCGAGCAAGGTCCGTCAGGAGGGTGGGGTCCTGAAAGCCGGCGATGATCACGATCGTCTGCCCGGCTCCCGTGGTGCCGCCGTTGATGACCGACTCCATGTTGTAGGCGGTCCGAATCTGGTGCGGCGTGTAGCACGGCATCGGGGCAGTCGGGTTCTGGCACGACAACCCCGGCATGACGTCGTACTGCGCGTCGTCCAGAACCTCAAAATTGGCGCTCGTCCCGACGGCCGGCACCATCGCGTGGACCGCAGCTGCGGGCACGAAGGAAACGGCTCCGAGGGCCGTGGACGACGCAAGAAGACCGACCGCAAGGCGCGCGACGATAGCTCGTAGACCGAACGTGCTTCCCAACCTAACCCTCTCCTGACGTGCCGCTCCGGGCGGCATCTAATGTGGTCGAAATCGTAGGGCGGCCAGGGACGCAGTGAGCCCCATCTAATTCCGTCTCTTTATCCTTTCCCAGGAATTGATCGAGCCCAAAGACGTGGTCATCGCCATCCTCGGCTCTTCCGCCGCCCTGGCCGGTTTCGAGCTCGTGTTCTTGGGGATCATCATCGCCGCCTACCAGTCCTACTCGGGCAGCGTCCCCGAGCATGTGGTCCAGCCCTATCGCCTCACCGGCACCGCGCTCCTGGGCACCTTCGCCGTCAGCCTCGTCACCGTCGCCATCAGCCTCCTGTGGCTCAGCAATGGAGGCCCAACCGGCCTCTACGGCTGGGCGATCGGCCTGTTTGCGCTCCAGCTCGTGGCGGTGTTTGCCTCCGCCACCTGGGCGACGCGCATGGTCCTCTGGCAGTAAGGCGGTGGCGCTCACCCAGAAGAAGCTCCAGGACCTGAAGGACGCGAGCCTTACGTCCCTGCTCCACGACGACGTGGCCGCCTGGAAGGCGAAGGCGAAGCACTCCTACACCGCGACGCATGGCTTCATCAAGGAGATCAGGCCGGACGACGTGGTGCCTTTGCTGATCGCCGAGCTCGAGGTCACGCCGGAGTTCCGCAACTACCTGGCCAAGAAGAAGCTGAAACAGAAATACTGGTCGGAGTGGTTCGCGGAATTGATCATCGACCGGTTCTGGTCGGAGTTGAAGGGAGGATGACGTTGGCAAAGGATCCGTCGGAGCAGGCCAAGCGGTTCATCGACGCGTCGCTACGGGGACGCTCCCGGCCGCCGAGCAAAGCCGCCTACGCGCGGGCGATCAAGCTGGCCCGGCAGGCGATCGAGGAGCTCGCGCACGTGGCTCGGAGGGCCGGCTCCTCGGCCCGATAGCGAGCGATTACCTCATTTGAGGGATGCCGCCCAATCGACTGCGGTGATATGCACTTAGGTCAGAACTAAGGCGGTGAAGGCCCGGGTGGCACCGGGGCCTATCGAGGGGGTGTGGTCAATGGTTCGTCCACGCGTCGCTGTTTGGACACTGGTCGCTCTGGTCGCCGGCGCGGTTGCGCTGGCGCCGCTACACGGAGGGGTCAAGACGGCGGATGCCGCCGCCATCACCTTCGAAACTCCGACCATCGTCGATCCAATTCACACCAACGGGGAGCCCGACATCGCGATCGACCCGCAAGGCCGCGTCTTCAACAGCGGGCCCACCGGGACCGGCACCCAGCGCAGCACGTGGTTCGGCTCAGTCGACGGCGGCCACACTTTCCGGGTCATGACCCAGAAGATCCCCGCGTCGCCCGCAGTGGGCATCCCAGCCCCCGGGCCGGGCGGCGGCGACACCGACATCGCGTTCGACCGCAGCGGCAGGCAGTACTTCGCCGACCTGTGGGCGCTGGCCTGCCAGCGCGTCGCGGTCACGGGTCCGACCAACTCTGGCGCTACCGATCAAGAAAACTTCCTGGGTTGCTCCGGTAGTGGACCAGGGTCGGACCGGCAGTGGTTCGCGGTATACGATCCAGCGCCCGGCACGCTTAATCAATCGGCCTACACAGGCCCGCGCCCACTGGTCTACCTGGAATGGAACAACGTTGTCGGTCCGGGGAACGGGGGCGCTCAGTGGAACAAGAGCACGGACGGCCTGAACTACGTCAACGCCACCGCGGATGTGACCCCTGCGACCAGCGCGATCTATTCGCCGTTTGGTCCCGATGGATATCCTGCGATCGACCAGGTCACGGGCAAGGTGTTTCAAGCCGCCGGCTGCACCACCGACGACGGATGCACGTCGAGCGGCCTGTGGATGAACATCGGCACGCCGGACTCGACCGGCACCTTGAAATTCCTAGATGACAACGGCGCGGGCGGCCGGGACCTCAAGAAGCTTGTCCACATCGCCGATACGCCAACCGGTTCGCCCGACACGCTCTTCTCGGTCCTGTCGATGGACTCCGGCCGCAACCTCGAGGTGGTCTGGACGGTGAGCAACAGCAACCCCGCTCTGCGCCAGACTTTTGTCAGCGCCTCGAGCGCAGCGAGCGGATGGACCACCTGGACCGCGCCAGTCCAGGTCAGCGACGGCTCGACAGCCACGGGCGACGCGACCAACGTTTTCCCGTGGCTCAAGGCCGGAGGACCCGGCCGCGCCGACGCGGTCTGGTACGGATCGGACAAGCAGGTCGACCCGAGCAGCCACAAGAACCAGTCCTGGAACGTCTTCATGTCGCAGGTCGTGTTCCCGACGAACGCGGCGGGAGGGATCACCGGCGGCGCTCCGTCGACCCAGCTCGTGAAGGTCACTCCGCACCCGATGCATTACGACGACGTCTGTCTGCAGGGCTCCGCATGCATCGCCAGCCAGGGCAACCGCAACCTGGCCGATTTCTTCGTCGTCAACATCGACAACAGCGGCGCGGCCGAGATCGTCTATGACGACACCTCGAACAAGCTCGTCCAGGCGCCAGGGACATGCACCGTGCAGGTGGCCGACCACTGCGGCGCCGGCGTGATCACGATCGCGCGCCAGTCGTCCGGGCTGGGCCTGTTCGGCACCAAGGTCAGCGGGCCGTCGAATTCGCCGGTCAGCGGCCTGAGCGACCCGGCGGGCGATGCTCGCTATGCCGTCATTGACGGCACCAACCGCCCGGGGATGGACATCAGATCCAGCCAGCTCAGCTTCTCGCCCAACGGCTCGACTCTCAATGTCACCATGCAGGTCACGGACCTGGCGAATCCCGCCATGACGATCGCTTCCATTCCGGGTGCCACCAACGTGCAGTACCTCACCCGGTGGCAGATGGGCAACACGGTCTACTACGCCGCGATGGAAAACAACGCGCTCAACCAGCCGATCTTCTACGCCGGCGCGATGAAGACCATCGACCTGTGCTCGGTCTCGGCGTGCTTTCCGCACGTGCTGACGTATCCCGAGCCGGGCGGGGGAACCTTCACGGGCAAGGCGGAGACGGGTTCGATCGACTGCACCACGACCCCGTGCACGCTGACCATCTCGGTCAAGGTCGGCGACGTGGGCGGGCCGACCGGGGCCAGCCTGCTCGAGTCGGTGGGTGCCTACTCGCTTGCGGCCGCAATCCAGGAAGGCGCGGAGAACAACGCATCCGCGGAGAGCGACACAGTTCCACTCGAGATCGACGGGGTGTGCTGCTACAACTTCCGCAGGAAATAAGAGGGTAGAGAAGGGCGGAGCAGATTAGAGCTCCGCCCTCACTCTTTCCGCCGCCACCGCCAGCGCCCGCAACTTGCCGAACGCCTTGTCGCGCGGCAAGTACTTCATGCCGCAGTCCGGCGCGAGCATTAGCCGTTCCGGATCGACGAACTGCAACGCGTTCCTGATCCGGCGGGCGACTGTGTCGACGTCTTCGACCGGGCTCCCGTCCGAGAGGTCGATCACCCCGACGATCACCGTCTTGGCGCCCATCGAGCGGAGCACGCCCAGGTCGACCTTCTGCTGCGCGGACTCGATCGAGATCTGTCGCACATTGACGTCTGCGAGCGGTTCGAGGAACGGATATCCGTTGGGCCGGTTGTGGACGATGTGCGCGTACCCAAAGCAGGTGTGCAGCGCGGTGGTGCCCGTGACCCCCTCCAGCGCGCGGTTGATCGCCCTGACGGCGAAGCGCTCCGCCTTCTCCGAGCGTGCCTGGAGGTATGGCTCGTCGAGCTGCACGACGTCCGCGCCCGCGGCGAACAGGTCGCGCACCTCCTCGTTCACGGCCTCGGCCAGCGCCATCGCGAACGCTTCCTCGTCGTGGTAGTGGTCGTCCTGCGCCTGTTGCGACATCGTGAAAGGTCCTGGCAATGTCGCTTTGATCTCGCGGTCGGTGTTGGCGCGCAGGAACTCCACGTCCCGCTTTTCGACGGGTCGTGTCCGCCGAATCGGCCCGACCACGCGCGGAACCGGGTTCGGGTGACCGGTCCGGTCGAGTGCCGACCCCGGATGGTCCAGGTCCATTCCCTCCAGCGCCGTCGCGAATCGGTTGGAGTAGCTCTCGCGCCGGACCTCCCCGTCGGTGATGATGTCGATCCCG
>VBFV01000102.1 GCA_005881335.1 Chloroflexota bacterium | reverse complement strand
TGGGCCCGCAGTCCGGTTGAGGCGGTCAATCCGTATCTCGCGTGGCTTTAGCTCTGCGCCTCCTCCGGCGCCACGGCCTCAGCGCTCTCTTCGACTGCTTCTTCAGGCCCTTCGGCCTCAACGCCTTCCGCTTCTGCCACCTGGCGCCGTCGCTCGCGGATGCGTGCCTCGCGTCCGACCTTGCCTCGCAGGTAGTAGAGCCGCCCTTGGCGGACGTCGCCGTGGCGGAGGACGTCGATCTTGTCGATACGCGGCGAGTGGATCATGAAAGTTCGCTCGACGCCCACGCCATGCGTCACACGGCGCACCGTGAAGTTCTGGCGGAGCCCTCCGCCCGTGACGCGGATCACCGTGCCTTCGAACATCTGGATGCGCTCGCGCGTGCCTTCGACGACCTTGGCGTGGACCCGCACTGTGTCCCCTGCACGCAGCGCGGGGACCTTCTTTTTCTGTTGCTCCTTTTCGAGCTGGTGGATCACGTTCATGTCTTCTTCAACTCCTTGGTGTGTGCGCGTCTCTGGGCTGCCTGTTGCCTGCGCCATTGCTTGATGCGAGCGTGGTCGCCGGACAGGAGCACGTCAGGGACTGTCATGCCTCGGTACTCGGCCGGGCGGGTGAACTGCGGCCAGCCGGTCATCTCGTCGGCGAAGCTGTCCTGGGCCAGGGATCCCGGGTCGCCGACCACTCCTGGGACGAGCCTGGCAGTGGCGTCGATGAGCACCATCGCGGGGATCTCACCGCCGCTCAGGACGTAATCGCCGATCGAGATCTCGCGGGCGCGCAAAGCGCTCCGAACACGGTCGTCCACGCCTTCGTAGCGTCCGCAAACGATGATGAGTCCAGGTTCCTGGGCCAGCTTCGCCGCGAGCTGCTGGTCGAGCAGCTCGCCCCAGGGTTCCATCAGGATGACCGGGCCCGGATTGGCGGCTCGAAGCGATTCCACCGCTTCGATCACCGGTTCGGGCTTCATCACCATCCCCGGGCCGCCGCCGAACGGCATGTCGTCGACCTGCCGGTGGCGGTCATGCGTGTGTTCCCGCAGATCGTGCGCGTGAAGCTCGACCACTCCGTGCTCGATGGCGCGTCCGATCACGCCCTGCTGAAAGACAGGGCCGAACATTCCCGGAAAGATGGTGACGACGTCGAATCTCATGAATCTTTGGCGTCCTCGACCTTCACCAACCAATCCGCGACCACGACCTTGCCGCCACTGAGGTCGACCTCGAGCACGGCGTCCTTCGTCGCCGGGATCAGGTGCTCGATGGCGCCCTCGCCGCAGACCCATACGTCGTTGGCCGGCCGTTCGAGGACCTCGGCGATCACGCCGAGGGGCCGGCCGGAGCTCGTCACAACAGCGAGGCCGATGACCTGCCGGTGGTAGAACCTGCCCTCCTCCAGCGCCCGCATCTGCTCGTCGGGCACCTCCAGGTATCGACCGCGAAACAGCTCCGCCATCGTTCGGTTGTCGATCCCGCGAAGCTTGACCACCAGCCCCGGTTGGCTTTCCCGGCTCCACTCCACATGGTGATGGAAGCCGTCGAGCAGCACGCTGGCTCCTGGGTCAAAACGGTCCTGGAAGTCTGTCAACGGCGTGACCTTGACAGCTCCCTCCAATCCATACGCCCCCGTCACCTGCCCGACGCGAATCACGCGGGCACCTCACCGCCGTCGCGCCTGCCTCTAGGCGCGGAATGGGGCTGCGAAAGAGATGGATTGGCGAGGTCGACGAACACCCGCTTGCGGTCGCGCAGCGACGCGACCCTCACCAGGGTCCGGATCGCCTCGATGTTGCGTCCGGCCTTGCCGATGAACCGGCCTACGTCCTCGTCGGCCAGCTTGACCTTGATCGCGACGGTTCCACCGCCACGCTCGAACGCCTCGACCAGGACCTCCTCCGGCTTCTCGGCCAGAGACTTGGCCACGTATTCGACCATGGCGCGGTAGTCGATTCCGGGTCCGCTAGGCGCCGGCCTGTCGCGCCGGAAACCGCCACCGCCGCTTCCGCGCCGAAAGTCACGCCGTGGGGGTCGACTTCTCTGCACGTCGCTCAAGGATTCCCTCCCGCTTCAACAGGCTGCGCGCCGCCTCGCTTGGCTGTGCGCCCTGCTGCAGCCACTTCTTCACTTTGTCCACGTCGATCTTGACCTGGACCGGTTCGGTCATCGGGTCGTAGTACCCGAGGTGCTCGATAAAGCGGCCGTCGCGCGGCGAGCGCGCGTCTGCCACCACGAGGCGGTAGAAGGGGTGCTTTTTCGCCCCCATCCGCCTCAGCCTGATCTTTACCAACCTGCGCCTCCTTGTCCATACATCCGGGGAAGTCCGCCGAGCTTGCCTTTGCGACCTGGGCCGAATTGCTTTGCCAGCTTCTGCATCGCCTCCCGTGCTTTGAGCAGCCGGTTGATGTCGGCGGGCTGCACGCCGCTGCCGCGCGCGATCCGGCGCTTGCGGGCGCCGTCGATGAGCTGCGGGTTGGCCCGCTCCTTGGGAGTCATCGACAGGATGATCGCTTCCATCCGCTTCATCTCTCGCTCTGGATCCGCCCCGGCCAGCTGACCTTTCAGGGCCCCGCCGCCCGGGACCATGTCGAGCATGCCTTCCAGCGATCCCATGCCGCGCACCTGGCGGATCTGGGACAGGAAGTCATCGAAGCTGAGCTGACCCTTCGAGGTCGTCGGGCTTCTCCCCTGTTCCGGCGAAGCGGATTTGCTGGCCGGTCGCCACCCGCAAGGAAAGCGCCGCACCGCCGCGGGCGTCGCCGTCGAGCTTGGTCAGGACGACGCCGTCGATCCCGACTTCCTTGCCGAACGCCTCGCCGACCTTGACGGCCTCCTGACCGGTCATCGAATCGGCGACGAGCAGCGTCTCTGTGACGCGAACGCGGCCCTTGAGCCCCTTCAGCTCCTCCATGAGCTCGGCGTCGACGTGCAGGCGACCGGCGGTGTCGAGGATCACGACATCGCAGCTGAGCCGCGCGGCTTCCGCGATCGCCTCCTCCCCCGTCCCGAACGCGACGTTCTGCCGCTCCGCCAACGTCTTCAGCTGCTCGACGGCGGCAGGCCTGCGAAAGTCGAGCGCGACCACCAGCGGCCGGTGGCCTTCGCGTCAAGCGAGGAGGGCGAGATTGACCGCAGTCGTCGTCTTGCCCGAGCCCTGCAGGCCGGCGAGCATCACCACCGTCGGCGGCCGGGATGCGTAGCGAAGGCCTTCCGCGTTTCCGCCCAGGAGCTCGACGAGCTCATCGTTCACCGCCTTGACCACCGTCTGCGGCGCTGTCAGCCCAGGCGAGATTTCCGCTCCGGCAAGCCGGGCACGCACACGCTCGACGAACTCTTTGACGACCTTGAAGTTGACGTCAGCCTCCAGCAGGGCAAGGCGGACCTCACGCAAGCCTGCGTCGACGTCCTCGGGGCGCAGCACGCCGCGACCGGTGATCTTCTTCAGTGCGGCGGCGAGCCGCTCGCCGAGTGTCTCGAACAACTAGACGGCCCCTTCCAATTTTGCGATGCGCCGCTTCAGTCCGTTCAGCTCCCGCTCCATCGCGACCAGCGCTCGACGCCTCCGCGCCGACTCAGACAGGAGTCCCAGCTTCGCCTCATATTCCTGCAGGGCATGCGTCGAACGCCGCACGATATCGTGCACCGCGGCGCGAGAAGTTCCCTGGTGCGCGGCGATCTCCGCCAGCGACCAGTCACTGCGCAGGTACAGGTCGACGACCTCGCGCTGGTGGTCGGTGAGCAGCGCGCCGTATCGCTCGTAGAGCGCGAGCATCCGCCCGCGAGCCTGGAGGGTGTCAAGGGCCATGCCTTGACAGTCTAGCAGCCGATTACAATCGATCCGACTTGGAACCTCTGCTGCTCGAGGCCTTTCGATACCACAAGTGGGCCAACCTGCAGCTGCTCGATGTGTGCTCGAAGCTCAGCGACGAGCAGCTGCAACTCACGTCGGCTGGAACGTACGGCACCATCGCCGCGACCTTTCTACATCTCGCAGCGGCTGAGCAGCGTTACGTGAAGCGGCTGGGTGGATCGCCGCCGCAGCTCTCCGAGAAGTCTGCGTTTCCTGGAGTCGATTCGCTGCGAGCGCAGATGGAACGCAGCGGCGACGAACTGCTGGCCTTAGCCGGCCAGGTAAGACCCGACGACACCACGCCCGCCGAAGGTACACGTCACGTCCGCCACTGGGTGCCCGTCGTTCAGTCCATTCATCACGGCAACGACCACCGGACACATATATGCACGATCCTCGGACAGAACGGAATCGACTACGGAGACCTTGACGTGTGGGCTTACGCCAGGGCCGCCGGTGGCTATGTGACTGCTTAGATGCTGACTGCCTTCATCCTCGTCAAGTCCTCGCGTCACGGGCTGACGAGCCTGGGTCCTCAACTCGCGGACGTCGAGGGAGTGGCGGAGGTCTACACGGTGACCGGTGAGTGGGACTTCGTCGCGATCGTTCGCGTCCGCGAGCACGAGGACCTCGCCAACGTGGTCACGCAGCACCTCACCAAGCTGGACGGCATCGAGAAGACGCAGACCATGGTCGCCTTCCAGCAGTTCTCGGCCCACGACCTCGAGGCCATGTTCGGCCTCGGCCTCGAAGACAAGCAAGGCTGAGCGACCTCCTCCCCGTCGCGCTGCGCGCCGCGCGAGCCGGCGCGGCGGTGCTTCGCGAGTCCGGCCTGCCGCAGCCCGGTTTCGCGGCGGAGCTCAAAGCCAAGGGCGACTACGTCACCGATGTAGATCGCCGGTCGGAGTCGGCCATCCTCGAGGTGCTCGCCCGCGAGGCGCCAGGGATCGCGGTGCTGGCCGAAGAGCGAGGCGGCGTGCAGGCGCCAACCATGTGGGCGGTCGATCCGCTCGACGGCACGACCAACTTCATGCGCGGGTTCCCCTCCGTCGGCATCTCGGTGGCGCTGGTCGACAGCGGTCAGCCTCTGGTCGGCGTGGTGCTCGCTCCATACCTCGGGGCCGAGTTCACCGCATCGCGGGGTAACGGAGCTTTCCTGAACGATGAACGGCTACCCCAACACCGCGGCATCGATCCGTCGGGCGCGGTGGTCGCGACCGGCTTTCCCTTCCGAAACAAATCGCTTCTGCCTCGCTACCTCTCGATGTTTGGGCTGGCGATCGAGCGTTTTGAAGACCTGCGCCGTGCGGGTGCCGCGGCCCTCGATCTCGCATGGACCGCGAGCAGCACCTTCGACGGTTTCTTCGAGCTGAGTCTCAATACGTGGGATGTCGCAGCGGGCGCTCTGCTGGTGCTCGAAGTCGGCGGACGCGTCACCGATTGGTCGGGCGGCGACACGTGGCTCCAGAGTGGCAACATCCTGGCGGCCGCGCCGGCCGTGCACGATGTGTTGCTAGAGCTGGCCGCGAAATCGCATGAGCGGTAGCTCGACCATCGCGCGCCACTGCTGGCGGAGGGCAATCGATGTGGGCAGCCGGCCGGCGTAGCGAATGCGCTCAGGGTCGGTGGCTCTCGTCCGCACCGCCGTTTGGAAGTCGCCCTGGTACCTCGTTACCGCAGACCATCTCGATCCCGTCCACCTGGTGCTTCTCGAGCAGGCGCCGGAGCATGTTGGGCTGGATCGAGCCGAAGTAGACCGGCATGAAGGGATGCGGCACGATGGCCAGCGCGCCCTGGTCGTGGATCGCGTCGACCGTGTCCACGAGCGACATTCCGCGCTTGATCGATTTTTCGAGAAACCAACCCATGATGTGGGTCTGGGCGGGCCACCTCGTCGTGATCTCCTGGCCCCCGACGACGGTCAGGCCGGCCGCGGTGCCTCGCTCCTGGGTCTCTCTGACGGAATCCATCGTGTCGTGGTCGGTGACGGCGATGAGGTCGAGACGGGCCTTGAGGGCGGCGTCGACGAGCTGCTGGGGTGTGACCATGCCGTCGGACGCGAGGGTGTGGCAGTGGGGGTCGGCGATCACTCTCGTTTGATTGTCTCTTACATAGGGTGCGAAGAAGGACTATGAAGGGTGCGGTGGAGTGGGCCTTGTGGCTTTTTGGGATGGCCTGGTGAACTAACCTACATGTTAATTAACTTGCTATTCGTACCGATGTTCGATACGATCTAGGCATGCTCGAGATGCGTCAAACCGGAGAGGAGATCGGCTATCAGCTGATCACCATTCGTAAGGTCATCGACCAGCTCGAGCTCAACTTCTCCAAACTTGCCGCCGACTTCGTCAAGACCGACTTCTGGGAGGAACAGGGCTCGGCCAGCCCCTACGACTGGGTCCGCTTCAACTGCCACATGACCTCCAACGCCGCCGGCGACCGGGTCGCGGTCGGCGAGCTTGCTTCCAATCTGCCGGAAAGCATCCAGGCCATGGACGACGGCAAGATCGGCTTCGCTCATCTCACCGTGATGGCACGGACGGCGAACGCCGTGGGTCAGGCTTTCGAAGAGACCAAGCTGCTCAAGCTCGCCCACGAGAACTCGCCGGGCAAGTTCCACTACAAATGCCTGCACTACCGGCACTCAGTCAGCCCCAAGAAATACTCCGACGAGCAAGCCGCGCTGGTGCATTCGAACTTCCTCTACATGAACAGGGGCGATGACGGATCATTCGTTCTCACCGGCTCCTTGGACCCGGTCGGCGGCGCGGTGGTTCGCAACGCTCTGGAGCCCCTTGCCCGGTACTCAGGCAAGGACGACCACCGGCTGCGACCGCAGCGGATGGCCGACGCCTTGATCGGGCTGGCAGGCCACAAGACGAAGATCCAGATGCAGGTGACGAGCTCGATCGAGACCCTGCTCGACCTGACCGGAGCGCCTGGCGCGGAGACCGAGCATTGCCAATGGCCGGGGTGTGAACGGACTGCACCCAACTGCGATGGGCACCACCTCGTCTACGTGATGCACGGCGGCAGCGATGAGCTGGAGAACCTCATCCTTCTGTGTACCCGACATCACCGGATGGTGCATGAGGCCGGATGGCAGCTGGTCAAGACCGAGAGCGGCGAGATCGTCACGATCGCACCGACCGTTACGTTCGGTCTTCCGAGAGGTCCGGACTAGCAGGCTAGTCGAAGATCGCGCGGACGAACGCCGATGGGTCGAAGGGCACCAGATCTTCGATGCTCTCCCCCACCCCCGCCAGTTTCACCGGTATGTCGAGCTCCGACTCGCTCGAGATCACCGCGCCCCCTTTGGCGCTGCTGTCGAGTTTGGCGAGCACGAGGCCCGTGATCGGGATCGACTTGTTGAACTCGCGCGCCTGGACGAGGCTGGTCAGCCCCAGCACCGCGTCCAGGACGAGCAGCGATTCGTAAGGCGCGTCGTCGAGGGCCTTGGTCATCACACGCCCGATCTTGGCGAGCTCCTCCAGCAGGTTGCGCTGGGTCTGCAGGCGCCCCGCGGTGTCCGCGATCACAACGTCGTTGCCGCGCTTGCGCGCGGTCTGCACTCCGTCGAACACCACCGACGCCGGGTCAGCGCCGCTCGAGCCCGCCAGGTGCTGCACGCCCGCACGGTCCGCCCACGCGACCATCTGCTCGATCCCGGCGGCACGGTACGTGTCGGCGGCAATAACCAGAGGTTGGCGACCCTGGTTGCGCAGCTGGTATGCGAGCTTCCCTGCGGTGGTCGTCTTCCCCGCCCCATTGATTCCATAGAGCAGCACGCAGGCGGGATTCCCTGTGAGCTGGAGCTCGCGTGGCTTGCTGGACATGAGTGACGTCGCCACGCTCACCAGCGCCTCGACTGCTTCGTCGCGTGTGCGCGGCGCACGCGAGCGCACGCCGGCGGCGAGGCGGGCTGCCATCGCGGGTCCGACGTCGGCGGCCAGCAGCAGCTCCTCCAGCTCGGCGTAATAGCCGTCGGCGAGCGGCGGGCTGAGTGCGCGCAGACCTGCGGATAGCGCGCCGCGCGTGCGACTCCCGACGCGACTCCAGAGGCTGGACTTGGGTTCGCTCAGCCCGCTTGCGCTGTGGTCGCCGCTCGTGTTGCGGGCTTGCGGATGTCGTCCAGCCGCACCGACACCAGGTGCGACGAGCCACTCTCGTCGAGATGGATCCCATAGAGCGTCGATGCGTAGGACATGGTCACGTGGTTGTGCGTGATGACCAGGAACTGGCGCTGCGCGCCGAGCCGAGCGACCATCTGCCCGAAGCGGTCGACGTTGGCGTCGTCCAGAGCCGCGTCGACCTCGTCGAGAATCGTGAACGGGCTTGGATTGACCTCGTCCAGCGCCAGCACCAGCGCCAGCGCCGCGAGTGAGCGCTCACCCGACGAGAGCAGCGTCACGTTCTGCAGCCTCTTGCGAGGAGGTTGGACCAGGATCTCGACACCGCTTCGCGGGCCGTCATCGCCGTCGGCGTGCCGCAGTGTGGCGCGTCCTCCCGGATTCAGCTCGGCGAAGTACTCGTGAAAGTTCGCCGCCACCGCGCCGAAGACCGCTTCGTAACGCGACTCCTCCTCCTGGCGAAGCTTCGCGATGAGCTCCTCGAGGTCGGTGCGGGCGGCGCTGATGTCCTCGAGCTGCTCCGCCAGGGTCTGATATCGCTCCTCCAGCTCGCGGCATTCGGATTCGGCCAGCGCGTTCGTCGGACCGATCTCTTCCAGCCGCCGCTCGAGGGCGCGCATCTCGCGCTCCCG
Source organism: Chloroflexota bacterium (assembly GCA_005881335.1). Classification (GTDB taxonomy): domain Bacteria; phylum Chloroflexota; class Dormibacteria; order Dormibacterales; family Dormibacteraceae; genus 40CM-4-65-16. Next base: position 8,659 of record VBFV01000102.1, on the reverse strand, counting down.
GGACTTGCCGCCGGGAATCTCTTCAGGCGCGACGCCGTCTGGCATGCGGGAGCGGATCTCGTCCATCCGCGCCTGCAGCAGCTCGGTCTCGCGCGTGATCAGGTTGCGGCCGCTCGCGTGAGCTCCGGCACGGATTCGACCGCGGTCTCGGCGGCGCGCTCGGCCTCTTCGACATGGCGACGCCGCTCCTCGGATCCCGCGCTCAACCTGCTCACGTCCTCGTCGACGAGCCTAACCTGCCGGCGCAGCGAGTCGATGCGGTCGCGCCAACGTTCGCGCTGCAGGTCGCGCTGCTGCAATGCGGCGCGCTCGGCCGCGACCTCTCGGACACGTGCGTCCAGCTCGCGACCCAGCCGCTCTGCTCGCTCCTCGGCGTCGGCTGAAGCACGCTCCAGCTCGTCAAGCTTCCTCTGTTCGATTTCTTCGGCTGCACGGGTCGACTCGAGCAGACGCCGCACCTCTTCTGCACGCGCCGCTCCAGCGGCCTGGGCGCGAAGCTCGGCGAGGCCCGACTGCGCCGCCTGCAGGATCTTTGCCGCCTCCGCTGCGTCGGACGCTTCGACCTCCAGCGCTGAGATCCGCCGCCGCAGCTCAGCCCGCCGCGCGTCGAGCGCGATGCGTGGATCGGCGCCCGCCCGCACGAGACCGGCCGTTCGGTACACGCCGTCCTCGGTGACGTCGCGGCCGACGACCACGCCGCCGAGCAACTGTCGGGCTATGCGCTCGTAGCCGTCGCGCACGTCGACGAGGTGATAAAGCGATCCGTCCCCGGGTTCAGGCGCGTCGACCGGATAGAGCGCTGTGACCTGGTGATCCGCACCCATGATCGACCGCGCCGCCGATGCTTCGTCGGAGGTGACGATCGCGTCGACCAACGACCCGAGCACTGCGGAAAGCGCGGCCTCGGAACCGGGCCTGGCCGTCATCACATCGCCAAGCCTCAAGCCATGTCCCGATGGTGGCCTCAACGAATCGATGCCCTCGAGCTCGGCACCGAGCCTTGCGAGCGCGACCGTCGCCTGCTCCGCCTTCTTCGCGCGCTCCAGGGCGTGAGCGACCGACGTTTCGGCCTGGGCCAGGGTCGAGGCGGCAGCCGTGGCTCTGGCCACCTGTGCCGACTGCTCCTCAAGGAATTCGCGCCGGGTCCGAAGCCCCGCGACAGATGACGCGGTGACCGCCGCCGCCCGCCGCGCATGCTCGGCGTTGCGCTGTGCCTCGTGGGCAGGCGCGTTGTCCGGGTCGTCCGGCGCCGGCGGAATCTCAGCCGCCGGGTCGGTGGCTTTCTCGGCCTCGGCGAGCTCGTTGGTCAGCTGCCACCGCAGCGCCACCGCGGCATCGAGCAGGGCGCGGGCCTCAGTGTCCGACCGACGCGCCTCCGCGGCCACCGCACGGCGGCTTTCGAGCCGCTCCTCCGCCAGCTGCAGCCGGTGCTCAGCTTCGGACAGCTGAAGCCGCACCTGGCCGAGGGTGCGTTGCCTCGCGAGGCGCTGGTCCTGAGCCGACTGCATGGCGGTTCGTCCGGACTGGAATTCGTCCTCGGCGATGCGCGCCTGCTCGCGTGCCTCGATCAGCTTCCGCTCCAGGCCTTGCGCCTGGGTCGAGGCGCGACGGTGCGCGTCACGCGCCTCGCGCCACTCCTCCCAGACGATGCTGCCGCGCAAGAGCTCGAGTCTCGCTGTGGCCTCGGATGCCTCGCGGGCGGCAGCGGCCTGGACGCGCAGCGCATCGAGCCTCGGAGCCAGCTCCGACTTGAGGTCTTCGAGCCGGAGCAGGTTGGCCGCCAGCTCCTGCAGCTTCTGAACTGCCTCCTGGCGCCGCGCCTTGACGCCGCGGACCTGCGCGCCCTCCTCGAGCAGCTGCCGGCGCTCGGCGGGCGAGCAGACGACGATGTGCTCGATGTCGTGCTGGTCGATGATCGCGTAGGAGTCGACGGTGAGGCCGGTCGACGCGAGCAGGTGGATGAGGTCCCGGCGCCGCACTCGGGTGCCGTTCAGGAAGTAGTCGCTCTCGCCGTCGCGCTCGACCCGGCGCTTGATGGCGACCTCGTGGTAGTCGACCGGCAGGCGCCCGGCGCTGTTGTCGAAAACCATGGTGACCTCGGCGAAGGAGGCGCGAGAGCGGCGCTCGCCGCCGGCGTAGATGACCTCCTCCATCTTCCGGCCGCGGATGTCGCGCGCCTGGCCGGAGCCGAGCACCCACTTGACGGCGTCGACGATGTTCGTCTTACCGGAGCCGTTCGGGCCCACGATGGCGGTCACGCCGCCGTCGAACTGGATCTCGGTCTGCCGGGCAAATGTTTTGAAGCCCAGCAATTGCAGGGACTTGAGAAACAAGACTTCCGGGCAGGTTAGCAGATGTAGGGGTTAATCGCCCCTCACCTACCAGGGGTGCCTAATCGATCGGTTCGCCGAACTGGCGGCTGCGCAGCTCCGGCATCGGCACGACCTCGGCCGGGACCGGTGTGGCGGCCGGCGCGGGCTCGCGCTTCTTGCGCGGTGCCCGGCGCGCCCTGCTCTGTCTCGCCGGCTTGGCCGCCGGCATCTCCTTGACGGACCCGACCAGGCTTTCCAGGGCCGCCCGGGCGGCGTCCTGCTCCGCCTCCTGCTTGCTCGCGCCGTGTCCAGTGCCCAGGGGCTCCGCTCCCGCGAAGACGACCGACGTGTACTCGCGCCGGTTGCCTACGCGAGCGCCTTCGCTGTCGTAAACAGGCGTCTCGCCGAAGCGCTCCTGGGCGACCTGCTGCAGCCGTCCCTTGAAGTTTTCGTCGCGCACAGGCGACGGCAGCGAGCGATAGCGATCGAGGTAGTAGTGGTACGCGGCGTCGTACCCCGCGTCCAGGAACACGGCGCCCAGCACCGCCTCGAAACCGTTGGCGAGCAGCGACTTGAGGTTGCGGCCGCCCCCCTTGGCGATGCCTTTGCCGAGGTAGAGGTAGCTGCCGAGGTCAAGCTGCTCCGCGAGCTGGGCCAGCGTGTTCGTGTTGACCATCGCGGAACGGGTCTGCGTGAGCTCGCCTTCGGTGGCGCCCGGGTGGTGCTTGTACAGGTACTCGGCGGTGATCAGCTGGAGGACGGCGTCACCGAGATATTCGAGTCGCTCGTTGTCACGCGGCGAGACCGAGGGACTCTCATTGGCGAACGAGCTGTGCGTGACGGCTTCGAGCAGGAGGCCAGGGTCGCGAAAGTAAATCCCGATCTTTTGCTGGAGGAGCTGCAGAGACTGAGCGAGCGGTGCAGCCTGAGGCTGTGCTATGAGCCAGCCTTCTCCTGGATGTATTCCCAGGCCTGTCCGACAGTCGTGATCTTCTCGGCGTCTTCGTCCGGAATCTCCAGGCCGGTGTTCTCCTCGAACGCGTAGATGAGCTCGACGAGGTCGAGCGAATCGGCGTTCAAGTCCTCCTGGAACGACGCGTCCATCGTCACCTGCTCGGGCTCGCAGCCGAGACGCTCGACGATGATGTTCTTGAAATCCTCGAAGCTCAGCTTTTGAGTTTCCATACGCGAACTACTGTACCCGAACGCGGGGCCGGGGCTCCGCGCGGCCCCGGCCCGACCTTTCTATGGCGTGATTGGGCTTACCGGTTCGACTTCACCGCCTGCTGCGGGGGTGCCGGAGCCATCCCGAGCTGGGTCATCAGCTGGACCTGGTCGTACAGCAGGCTCAGCTTCTTGACCAGGCCGCGATCGACCTCGAAGATCTGCACGAACTCACCCTTGATCTTGCGGCCGGTCGCGGGCACATCGCCCATCGGCGTCTTGAGCGGGCCGTTGTGCGTGCCTGTGAACACACCATCCACGATCACGTGCTTGCCCTGCGTGAAGATGTTCTTGGCTTCGGTGCGAGCGTCAGGAAACGCGGTGATGAAGTTCTGGTTGTACTCCTTGATCGCTTGCGGTCCCTTGAGCTTGATGTCTCCGGGCGCCGTCATTTCGCTGTCCGGTGTGGCGTCACGCGCGAGGGCCTCGAGGTCATGCGCGTTGAATGCCTTCAGGCCTCGCTCTACCACTGCCTTGGCCTCGATCTGCGTCGAGGTCGCTACCTCGTACAGCTCGCGCTTCGGGTCGGCGGTGCCTGCCTGGTACTTCTTGAGCGACGCGATGAGCTTCTCTGCCTTGGGCGCGAACGACTTTGCAGCCGTCTCGTCCTCGTACATGGCAACCGAGATGGCGTCGCCCGTCTCGCGATTGAGAAGCAGGAACGCGGATCGAGCGCCCTGGTGTGTCGCGATCGCCGGCAGCGCCGTCTCCTTGTATTCCTTGATCGCTTGGTCGAGGTCTGTCTTCTTGAAAGTCGTCTTGACAACGCCTGTGTGCATCTCTCACCTCCGTGAGAACCGGGCCTGCGAGGTGACCGCGTGTCGAATCGAGGCGATCACCTGATCCGACGAGCGCCGCGACGATTGCGGCTACAGGGGGATTGTGCGCTCTCGCTTGCGAGACGGGTCAAGGCACACATGGCGGGTAGGCAACGATCGGTTGCCTAGGCCGTGATCGCCAGCTCCTGAATCAACGCCGGCGTGCCCACCGCGACCGCCGTCCGGCCCGGTGCGAGCTCGCGCATCATCCCGGTCAGGGCGCGCTTCGGCCCCACCTCGAGGAACGCATCGCAGCCCAGCTCGACGAGCGAGGCCACGCAGGCCGCCCAGCGAACCGGCGAGCGCAGCTGCATCTCCATCACGTGTGGGATGCGATCGCCGCCTTGATGTGGGCGGCCCGTGAGGTTGGCCATCACGGGGATTCGTGGCGCACGCCACTCGATGCGGTCGAGCGCGGCACGCAGTCGTTCCGCCGCCGGAGCCATCAACGGAGTGTGAAATGCCGCGCTCACATTCAGCGGGATGACGCGCTTTGCGCCCGCCAGCTGCAGACGTTGGGTCGCCACCTCGAGACCGGTCGTCGTGCCCGCGATGACCGTCTGTGTGGGCGTGTTGTAGTTGGCCGGCCAGGCGTCATTCATGCCGGCGAGCGCGACCTCGATCGCCTGCGCGTCGAGCCCGAGCACGGCGGCCATCGAGCTGGTGCCGGCCGGCGCGGCTTCGGCCATCGCCTTGCCACGCTCCACCACGGCCTTGATCACCTGCGGCGCCGTGAGCGATCCCGCGGCCGCCAGGGCTGCGTACTCGCCGACCGAATGGCCCGCCGCCGCGACCGGTTGAATGCCACGCCTGCGCAACAGGAGCGTCAGCGCGAGGCCCGCGAAGCACAACGCAGGCTGGGCGTTCTGGGTCAACCGCAGCTCGTCGTCGTCCGCGGTGGTGAGCAGGCGTGGCAGGTCGATGCCGGCCGCTGACCCACATTCATCACAGAGCTCGCTGACCTCGGAGTCCTGGAGAAGCTCGACTCCCATGCCGGGCTGCTGCGAGCCCTGGCCGGGAAACAGGAACGCTACCTCCGCCGCTATTCCTTCGCTTTGATGACTTCGCGACCCGCGCCCGGACCGTAATGTCCGCAGTTCGGGCATACGTGGTGCGGTCGCCTCGGATGCTTGCAGTTGGGGCACGGCTGGATCTGGACGAGAGCCAGAGCGAGGTGGGACCGGCGTCGGCCCTTCTTCGACTTGGAGAGCTTGACCTTCGGGAGAGCCATGGACCCCGGAATTTTACGGGAACCGGGTGATCAGCCGTGCGTGGCCTGGTCGGCGGTCTCCTCGTTGGCCGGCTGGTTCGCCTGCAGCGCCTCCACCCCACGCCTCACAGTTGCGAGCGTGCGGCCGAGATGCGCCTCGAGCTGCTTCAGCTGTTCCAGGGCGTACGCCTCGGCGTCGCGGATGATCTGGTCGCTCTTGCCCTGCGCGTCTTTCACGAGCTGCGAAGCGTGACGCTCGGCGCGGCGCAAGATCTCATGTTCGGAAGCGGTCTCCTCGGCCCGCTCGTTGGCTCGCGACATCGTCCTCGCGGCCTCGGCGTGCGCCTCGGTCATGATCCGCTGCTGCTCGGAGACGGTCCAGTTGGCCTGCTTGATCTCGTCCGGAAGATTGAAGCGGATCTGGTCGATCAGCTCCATCAGCTCGTCCTCGTTGAGCATGATCTGCGTCGACAACGGGACGTGTCGAGCGTTCTGGATCAGGTACTCGAAACGGTCAAGCAGCTCGTCGACCTTTATCTGAACTTCTCCTTCAGCGCTCTCGCCACCGGCGGCGGGACCAGGTCTGAGACCTTGCCGCCGTACTGCGCGATGTCCTTCAAGATACTTGACGAGACGAAGATGTGCGCAAAGCCGGACATCAGGAAAACGGTGTGGACATCAGGCGCCAGCTTGCGGTTCATCAGCGCCTGCTGCAGCTCGGCGTCGAAATCTGAGTAGGCCCGGAGTCCCTTGACCAAAGTCCGCGCGCCGCGCGCGCGAGCGTACTCGACGGTCAGGCCGGTGAAGCTCGCCACCTCGACGCGGTCACGTCCCTCGAGCGACGCGCGGATCAGCCCTAAGCGCTCCTCGACTGTGAAAAGCGGTTGCCTCTTCTCCGGGTTGGCGGCGACGGCGACGATGAGCTTGTCGAAGATCGCCAGGGCGCGGTCGACGACGTCGAGGTGGCCGTTGGTGAAAGGATCGAAGCTGCCCGGATAGACGGCGATCTTGGAGTTGGGGACCTGGTTGCTGTTGCGGGCCATTAGGTTGTGTACACCGTGACCATCGTGTCGCCGTAACGCCGCTCGCGGTCGACACGCAAGCGCGACAGCGTGGGCGGTTGCTGACGCCGCGAATGCTCAGCCAGCACAGTGGCATCCCCCACCTCGCGGTCCAAGACTTTCAGCGCGCGATCGAGCACGACGTCGTCGTACGGCGGATCTAGAAACACGAAGCGTGCGGCCCTGACCGCTTCGGGCGAGGCTTCCAGCCAGCGCACGACGTCTCCGCGGACGATGTTCGCGCGCTCTTTGAAGCCGAGAGCGTCCAAGTTCTGCCGCAGGATAGCAAGACCGCGCGGCTGCTGATCCACGAAGGTGACCCTGGCCGCCCCGCGCGACAGCGCCTCGATGCCGAGCGCGCCGGAGCCGGCAAACAGGTCGAGGACCTCAGCGCCCTCGATGCTCGGCCCGACCATGTTGAAGATCGCCTGCTTCACCATGCCCTGGGTCGGCCGGATGTTCTTGGGGGCCTTGAGACGCCGGCCGCGCGCCTCTCCGCCGCTCACTCGAAGCTTTGACATCAGCGGCGAACGCGGATCTTCCCGTCGTCCCTCATGACCCCGATCCTGACAGCGGATTTCACGGCACCCTCGAATCGACCCGCGTTCTCCTCTGGGATCGCGACCAAAAGCCCCCCGCTGGTCTGGGCGTCGCACAGCATCATCTGGTCGAGGTCGGCGAGCCCATCCCAATCGACCTGGTCGCGGTAGGCGGCGTAATTGCGACGGCTGCCGTCCGGGAACACGTCGCGTTCGGCCAGGTCCCTGACGCCTGGCATGAAGGGAACCGCGCCCAGCTCGACGTCGGCGCCGCCCTTCAAGTTGGCGAGGTGGCCGATGAGCCCATAGCCGGTCACGTCCGTCGCGGCGGTGGCGCCCGCCGCGACCATCGCTTCCGAGGCCAGACGGTTGAGTGTGGTCATGAAGGCGACGGCCGCGCGTTCGAGGTCGGGCGGACAGAGGCCGCGCTTGATCGCGGTCGTGACCAGGCCCGTCCCGAGCGGCTTCGTCAGGTACAGCCCATCGCCTGCCCTTGCGCCTTCATGCCCAACCATCCGGTCCGGATGCACCTCGCCGATCACCGTGTAGCCGAACTTGGGCTCCGGGTCGTCGACGGAGTGGCCTCCCACGACCGGCACGCCGGCTTCACCCAGCTTGGTCGCGCCGCCGCTCACGATCTTTTCGAGCAGCCCGCTGCCGAGCTTGCCGCGCGGAAACGCGGTGATGCCCAGCGCGAACAGCGGACGCGCCCCGACCGCATAGACGTCGCTCAGCGAGTTGGCGGCGGCGATGGCCCCGAACTCGAAGGGGTCGTCGACGATCGGCGTGAAGAAATCGACCGTCGCGACCAGCGCGCGGTCGGGCGCGATGCGATAGACCGCCGCGTCATCGCGTGCGGTCCCCGCACCCTGCAGCACGTTGGGGTCAACGATCGGGGGCAGCGCCCCGAGTACCTGCCCTAGCTCCACCGGGCTGAGCTTGCAGGCTCAACCCGCCCCGTGGCTGTACTCCGTCAATCGAAGCGGCGAAAGCTGCTCCATTTGTTGTGCTAAGTATCGGGTGTGCCTAATCCACGCCCCCACCCGGCGGCTTTCGCCGCCGACCTCCCCGGCACGGCGGGGAGGTGAAGTAGTGCCTCTGGTGTTTGCCGCCATCGCGCCGCACGGAGGGATCGCGGTCGCCGAAGCCTGCGCGCCCGACGAGCGTGAGGTGGCGGCCGTCACTCGCGCAGGGATGGAGGAGCTCGGACGCCTCTTCGCAGCGACGAGACCCGAGGTCGTCGTCGTGGCCACGCCCCATAACGTGCACCTCTCCAATGCTCTGGGTGTGATCGTGGCGAGCCGCGTCGCGGGCAAGCTGGACGGCGTCACGCCGGCGGTCGGGCTCGACCTGCCGTCGGAGCTGGAGCTGGCCCGGAGCGTGCTCGAGTCGTTCGGGGCGGCGGGGTTGCCCGCGGCCGGCGTGAGCTTCGGGTCCAACGAGCCGGGGACCGCGGTCGCCCCGATGGACTGGGGGGTGCTGATTCCGCTGTGGT
>VBFV01000101.1 GCA_005881335.1 Chloroflexota bacterium | reverse complement strand
GAGGCTCAGGGTCGGCCGGGCAAGTTCGCGGGGCATCGTCTGCAGGTCGAAACCCCCGAGGCCGACCTCGATGAGGTACCGCCTGAAGGCCGTGATCGGGGTGGCGGTCAGCTTGAGGTTCTGCAGCACGGTGAGGTCGGGCAGCAGCGAGGGGTCCTGGTAGACGCAGATGAGCCCCGCCCTGCGCGCCTCGGACGTCGAACGAAACGACCGCGCCCGGCCGCCGAGGGTGATGGTTCCGGCATCCGCCGTCAACGCGCCGGTCAGGATCTTCACGAGGGTGCTCTTGCCAGCTCCGTTGGCCCCCATCAGCGCGTGGATCTCACCGCCGCGCACGCGCAGGTCGGCCGAACGGAGGGCGACGACAGGTCCGAAATGCTTGACCAGCCCGCTCGCTTGGAGCAGTGCGGCGGAATCGTCTAGTGGTGTGTCGTTGGGAACCGCTGACATCTTGGGAGTGGGGCGAGGGCATTGAGCCCTCGACAGTTGAAAGTGGGGCGCGAGCTCAACGCTCGCGCCCCGGTCGCGATGCAGATTAGCTGGGACCCTGGCAGGAGATCAGGTCCTGCTTGCTGTAGGTCGTGTACGGCTTGACGTCGAACGCGACGCTGTAGTACGGGTCCAGGGCCGAGTCGTAGGTCGCCGCCAGCTTGGCGACGCCGTCGGCGGTCGTGTTGTCCCAAACCTGCGGCGTGAGGTGAATCACGTGGTCGTAGGTCTTGGACTTCTGCAGCGTGGCAAGACCCACCGCGAGGCCCGCGCCACCGATCGGCGGCGGGTTGGTCACGGCGGCGCCGGTCAGGCCCTTGTCCTTCAACGTGGCCAGGTCCTGCACGAACTTGTTGTTGTCAGCGCCCACGATTGGCACGTACGGCTTGTTAGCCGACTGGAACTGGTCGACGACGGTGGCGTCGATGCCCGACGTCCAGATTCCGTCGAACTTGATGCCCGAGCTGAAGATGTCCTTCATCTGCTGGGCCGCGGGATCGAGCGACCAGTTGGTGAATGTCTGCTTCACCACCTTGATGTTCGGGTAGTTGGCCAGCGCAGCGGTCAGGCCCTGGTGCCGGTCGGTGTCGGCCGGAACGCCGTTGATGCCGCGCATCTCGATGATGTTGCCTTTGCCGCCGAGCTTCTTGGCCAGCCAGTCCGCACCCAGGTTGCCGTAAGCGACCTGGTCGTTGGTCACCACGTACGCCGAGGGCTCGGATACCGCCTGGTCGACAGCGACGACGACGATTCCCTTGTCGGTCGCCTGCTTGATGACCGCGTTGAGCGCGTCCCGGTCCGACGGGTTGATCACGATCACGTTGGCGCCCGATGAGATCAGGTTGCGTATGTCGGCGATCTGGCCTGCCGCATCGGTGTTGCGGTTGGCGATGATCACCTTGGAAACCACGCCCGAGACCTTGGCCTGCGCCTTGATCGAGCAGATCATCTCCTCGCGCCAACCGTTGCCTTGCAGCGTGTTGGAAACGCCGACGACGTATTTGGTGGTGGTGCCACCACCGGTCGAGCCGCCACACGCGGCCAGTGCGAACGCGGCGACCAGCAAGGCCGCCACCAAACGCCCGGCCGTCAGTGGCCGTTCACGATTCGTCACAGACGATCACCTCCTGATTCCATGCGGCCCCAACGGGCCATAACCGCCATCCTCTGCCTCCCAGATGCTCCAGTGTTCACCTCCTGTCAAGTAGCGAGGCTGCGCGCCGCCCGTCGCGCGTGCTCCCGATAAGCCGCCTCGAAAAGCTCATCGGACCGCCGCCGTCCGACCTCCGCGACGCTGGTGATCACCGGCGGCAGCTTGCCCTTCGCCAAGAGAAGCTCGGCGGTCCGGACCTTGATCGCATCGGCGACCGCAACCGCGGCGAGCGTCGAGCCTGGTCCGACCGGGGTCTCCGGCAAACCGTCGAGCCGGCAGAGCGCGTCACCCACAGGCGTGCACAGGTCGATGACCACGTCGGCCTCGTCCATCAGACGGGCGCCGACCTCCTCCTCGACCTCGCCGGCTTTGGATTGGGCGATCGACGTGACCGCGATCACCGGCAACCCCCTTCTCCGGGCGCCGCGGGCGAACTCCACGACGGCCGCGCCCAGGCCGCTGGCGGAGAAAACCATGACCGCGTCCTTCGGCTCGAAGTGGAAGTTGGAAAGGATCACCTCGGCCAGGCCCGGCATGCGCTCGATGAACATCGCCTGGCGCTGGCCGTTGGCCCCGACCACCTGCGTGTGAAAGGTCATCGACAGCTCGACGATAGGGTGGAAGCCGGGGTACGAGCCATAGCGCGGAAACATCTCCTCGACCGGGATGCGAGAGTGGCCGGTCCCGAACAGGTGCACGAAACCTCCGGCGCCGATCGCCTCCGCGCAGAGCTCGCTCGCCCGCTCGATGGCGTCCGCTTGCGTGTCGCGGATCTTTTCGAGGATTCCAATGCCTGCCTCGATCCACTCAGAACCTGCGTTCATCAGTTCAGCCCGTCACCTTGGAGTCGATCTGCACCGCTTCCCAGTGGCCGCTCTGCATCGACTTGTAGGCGGCGTCCAGGACCGAGTTCACGATGTATCCGTCGACGAAGTCCTCGCGCGGCTGCTCGCCTTTGACGTAGCAATCGACGAAGTGGCGCATCTCTTCGTGGTAGCCGTACACGCGCGCTTCATCGGGAATCGGGAAGACCCAGCCGACGTCGGCGTCGGCCTTCTCCATCAGGTAGCCGGCGGACTTCTGGATGAAGGCCTTCACGCGAGTCGAGCTGGTGTCCGTGATGATGCGTCCCATCGTGCCGTACACCTCGTTCCGCAGCTCCATCCCGCCCTTCGCCGTCCAGGACGCTTCGGTCAGCGAGGTGCGGCCGTCTTCCAGGCGGAGCAGCAGGACCGCGTTGTCCTCGCCCGTGGTCCGGTCCGTGTGCACCATCGTGGCTCCCCAGGCGAACACGTCCTTGATCCTATGCTCCTTGCCGAAGAAGTAGCGCGCGGCCTCGACCGTGTGACACCCCATGTCGAGCAGGGCGCCGCCGCCCGCGGTTTCGGCGTCCCAGAAATGCTGCGCGTGTGGGCCCGAGTGCGCCTCTCGCGCGCGCACCGTGAGCACCTCGCCGATCGCCCCGCTCTCGATCATCTGCCGCGCCCGCATCACATCCGGCGAGAACACCTCGGTCTCGGCGTAGCCGTGCATCACGCCCGCGTCGCGCACCAGGCTCACCATCTCCGCCGCCTCATGCCCGTTGCGCGCGAGGGGCTTCGTGCAGACGATCGCCTTGCGCGCGGCGGCGGCGGCGCGGACGGCGGGGAGGTGGAGGTGGTTCGGCAGGCCGATCACGACGAGCTCGACCTCGCGGTCCGCGCAGAGATCCTCCATGGTCGTGTACTGCCGAGGCACGTCGTATCTACGACCGAATTCCCTTGCGCGTTCCTCCGAACGCGAGTAGTTGGCCACGACCTCAGTGCCGGGCACGTCGCGCAAACCGTCCATGTAGAAATCGGCGACAAAGCCGGAGCCGAGCATGCCGATGTGAACGATCCTGTTCATTCACTCCTCCCCACTTGTGGGGAGGTGGCCGGCGAAGCCGGCCGGAGGGGCTGGGCCGGAGGGGCCGCCTTGCGGGCCTTGAACTCGTCGAGCATGGCCGCGGTCGCGGTCGCCCCGACCCGGGTGACGCCGATCTCGAGGACCTCCAGCAGCGCGTCGAGCGTCCTGATCCCGTGCGCCGCCTTGACGCCGATCTTCGATGACACGGATCGGCGCATCAGCCTGAGGTCCTCGATCGTGGCGCCGGTGGGCGCGAAACCGGTCGACGTCTTGACGAAGTCTGCACCTGCGGCCTCGACCAGCTGACAGCCGCGCACCTTCTGCTCGTCGGTCAGGTAGGCGTTCTCGAGGATGACCTTGACCAGCGCACTTTCCGCATGCGCGACCTCGACCACCGCGGCGATTTGCTCCTGGACGTAACGGTCGTTGCCCGAGATGAGCGCGCCGATGTCGATCACCATGTCGAGCTCCCGGGCGCCGTTGTGGAGGGCGAGCCGCGACTCGAAGACCTTGGTCTCGGTCCGCGAGCTGCCGTGAGGAAATCCGATCACCGTCCCCACCGCTACGCTGCTGCCCGACAGGAGATCGCGGGCGCGTTCGACGTCACGCGGGCGTACGCAGACGGACGCGACGTCGTACCTGGCGGCCAGCTTGCAACCGGCCTCGATGGAGGGATCATCGAGCTGGGGCTTCAAAAGCGAATGGTCGATCGCCTTGGCGACATCGGTGTAGCTGAGACGGTCGAAAAACGAGGTCATCAAGTCCTCCTCAAACCTGCCTGGCCTTCGACGACGAAATCGACGTCCAGCGCGTAGCGGTCCGCGGGATAGCGCGACTCTGTGTACTCGAGAGGGCGTCCTTGCTGGTCGAGGATCACACGCCGTTCCACGAGCATGGGATCGCCCTTGCGCATCTTCAACCAGCGCGCGTCATCCGCACCGGCCGGTTCGGCGTCGATGGTGGCGCGACCCTTGGTCGGTAGGCAGCCCGCCCGGACGAGGACAGCATGGAGCGACTCACCCTGCAGGTCGGCCGCGAGGACGGCCGCCGCGGTCCGCCGGTGGAGGCGCGTCGACTCCAGCGCGATCGGATGGCCGTCGGCCATGCGGATCCTCTTCAGCCACAACAGCTTTTCGCCGTCCTTCAGCTGAAGCCGCGTCGCCTCTTCACGGGTCGGTGCACGCAGCGCGCGCCCCAGCAATCGCGAGCTGGGGATCCTGCCCTGGCGGCGCATCTCGTTCGAGAAGCTGAGGAGGCTGTTGGCGCGGCGGTGCGTGGGCGGCTCGCCGACGAAGGTTCCGCGGCCTCGAACGCGGAACACCAGTCCCTCCTGCGCCAGGCGATGCATGGCATGGCGTGCGGTCATCCGGCTCACATCGAACTCCTCACAGAGCTCGGCGTCAGAAGGAAGCTCGGCGCCGGGCTTCAACTTGGCCAGGCGCTGCCGGATCGCCTGCTCGATCTCGCGATAACGGGGCCTGAAGCTGTCCTCAGGCGACACCGCCGCCACCACCACGGCCGTTAAATGTATAGCTATCTAGACAAAATGCAAGTCTTCCCTCTCCCCGTTCAGGGGAGAGGGTCAGGGTGAGGGGCGTGGAGGCGAACCGGGGAGGAATGCAGCGCCGCCCCGATCGCCCCCGCCCAGATCCCCAGCTCGCCACACACGACCTCGATGCGCGCGACGTCCGTGACGTGGACGCGACGCCGAAGCTCTTCTCGAATCGGACCGAGCAGCAACTCGCCCGCGGCGGCGACACCCCCGCCGAGCACGACCCGGTCGACGCCGACCAGCACCACCACGTTGCTCACGCCAATCCCCAGGTACCGGCCGGCGTCGCGGAACGCTTGCTGTGCCCGCGAATCGCCCGCGCGCGCGGCGGCCACAGCTGCCTCCGCGTCCGGTTGCCCCGACGCGGCGGCGATGACACTGGCTCGGGCGAACGTCTCGAGGCAGCCGCGATTGCCGCAGCCGCATGGCGGTCCATCGGGAACGATCGTCTGATGGCCGAACTCGCCTGCGGTGCCTTGGTAGCCGAGGTGGAGGCGCCCATCGAGGATCAGCCCTCCGCCGACCCCGGTGCCGAGCGTGATCCCCAGCATCGAGGTCGCGCCGCGACCCGCGCCCAGGCCGTGCTCGGCCAGGCCGAAGGCGCGCGCGTCATTGATCAGGTGGCACGGAACCTCGACCGCACGGTCCATGTCGTCGGTGACCCGCACCCCGTCCCAATGCCCGGGAATGTTGGGGATGAACCGGGTCACGCCCGCGGCGGGATCGAGGACACCGGGCATGCCGACCCCGACCGACTCGATGCCTTGGATGTCGCCGGAGACGGTCTGTGCCACCTCGATCAGCTGCCGGACCACGCTCCGCTCGCCTTCGCGCGTGTCGGTGGGCAGGAGACCTGTTTTGACGAGGCGCGGTTCGAGCGACTCGCGTTCGACCACGGCCCACTTCAGGTTCGTCCCACCCACGTCGAGACCGAGGTGTAAAGACATGGCGCGCTTATAGTGCCGCTGATGATCGTCACTGTGCTCGGTCCGATCTCGCCCGAACAGCTCGGCGTCACCGATGCGCACGATCATCTCTTCCTGCGCAGCCCGGCCCTCCCGGGCCAGGACTTCGAGGACACAGATCGAGCAGTGGAAGAAGTGACCAATGCGGCGAGCGGCGGTCTGCATGCGATCGTGGAGGTGACGCCGATCGGTCTCGGCCGGCGTCCGGCGAAGATGAGGGCGGTCGCGGAAGCCACCGGTGTGCACGTCGTGGCGGCGACCGGCTACCACCGCGATGCTCATTACCCGGAAGGTCACTGGGTGCGCACCGCGCCCATCGAGCTGCTGGCGGAGCGGATCGTCGCCGACCTGCAGCGTGGGATGCACCCGGACGACTGGCTCAGTGCGGCACCGCCCGATTCGGCGCGCGCGGGCGTGATCAAGGCGGGCGCTTCCTATCAGCGCATCAGCGTGCTCGAGGAACGTCGGTTGATGGCAGCCGCCATCGGTAGCCGCGAGACCGGCGCGCCCATCCTGGTCCATACCGAGATCGGCACGTGCGCTCACGAGATCATCGACCTGCTCACACGCGAGCGGGTACAAGCCGATCGCATCATCCTGGCCCACCTCGACCGCAACCCCGACCGCGAGCTCCATGCAGCGATCGCCGACCGGGGCGTGACCCTCGAATACGACACTCCCGGCCGCATCAAATACAGGCCCGACAGCCAGCTGTTGGACCTCGTCGAGGCGATGGTGAAAGCAGGGCATGCGGGCGCTCTGATGCTTGGCCTCGACCTTGGACAGCGGGATTACTTCCGCTCTTACGGTGGGGGACCGGGTCTGAGCTATCTGATGGGAACGTTCGTGCCGCGCCTGCGCAGCCGCGTCGGGGCGGACGTGGTCCGTCAGATCCTGGTCGATACTCCGGCCCGGGCTTTCGCGATGGCGACCCGATGAACAAGCGCTACGACGTGGTGGTCGTGGGCGCCGGTTCGGCGGGGAGCTCCGCCGCGATCAGCGCTGCGCGCCTCGGCGCGCGAACGCTGCTGCTCGACCGCCTCCCGTTTCTCGGCGGCACATCGACTGCGGTTCTCGACACCTTCTACGCGTTCTACACGCCTGGTGAGAAGGCACGCCGCGTCGTGGGCGGGATCGGCTGGGAGGTCGCCGAACGGCTGAAGGCGGAAGGAATGGCGTTCGAGCGCCCCAACACCTACGGCGCGGGGACCGGGGTCACCTACGACCCCGAGGTCTTGAAGGTCGTGTGGGAACGCCTGGCCGAAGACGCGAAGGTCGACGTCCTCCTGCACACGTGGGCGACGGGCGTGGAGTTGCGCGACCGGCGCATCGTCAGCATCCGGGCCTGGAACAAGGGTGGTGAGTCGGTCTTCGAGGCTGAGGCGATCATCGACGCGTCGGGCGACGCGGACGTCTGCGCGATGGCGGACGTCCCATATGAAGATGCGAAGTCGACTCCCAACCTCCAATCCCTGTCCACGATCTTCCGCGTCGCCAACGTCGACGTCGAAAAAGCTTCGGCCTTGCCCAAGACCGAGCTCTGGGCGCTGATGCACCGCGCCGCCGAGTCAGGCGACTACACGCTGCCGCGGCTCGAAGGGTCGTGGCACCGGACACCGCATGCCGGCGTCGTCACCGTGCACATGACCCGCATCCCCAACGTCGACGCCACCGACCCGGAGCAGCTCACGCACGCCGAGATCGAAGGCCGCCGCCAGGTGCGGGAGTACCACCGGTTCCTGCGCGACAAGGTGCCCGGATTCGAGCACTCGGTCCTGGTGGCGACGAGCCCGGCCATCGGCGTGCGCGAGAGCCGACGCGTGATCGGCGACTACCGCCTTACCCGTGATGACGTGCTCAACGCCCGCCGCTTCGAAGACGAGATCGGGCTGTGCGGAGCACCCATCGAGGACCACGCGTCAGGTCCCGACACGAGGTGGACGTATGTGCCCAGAAGCGGCGTGTACGGAATCCCGTACCGGTGCCTGCTGCCCGAAGGCGTCGAAGGCATGCTCGTCGCAGGCCGATGCTTCTCGGCCACGCACGACGCCCACGCTTCGGCGCGCTCGATGGCCACGTGCATGGCGATGGGCCAGGCAGCAGGCACCGCGGCGGCGATGGCGGTCAAGTCGCATGACACGCCCCGCACCGTCGATCCCGCGGCGCTCCGGGCCTGTCTACTCGAGAATCACGCGCTCCTCGACCCGATCGACTGAGCGCGTCCAGGGCGGTCCGATTACGTCATGGCCGGGACTCTCGGCAGCTCCTCGATCGCGGCGTCGATCCGCGACTGCGAAAGCTCGACGTCCTCCAGCTTGCCGGCGAAGTACGCGTCG
>VBFV01000100.1 GCA_005881335.1 Chloroflexota bacterium | reverse complement strand
CCGCGTTCGGCATGTTCGGCTCCATCCTGTTCACGCCACTCGTGTTCCAGGGAGTGCTGGGCATCAGCGCCACCAACTCGGGTGCATTGATCACGCCGATGATGTTCGGGTTGCTCGGCGCGAGCACCGCTACCGGTTTCGTGATGCGCAGGATCACGAACTACCGCTATCTGGGCACGCTGGGGGTGGCGGTGATGATCTTCGGCATGTGGCTCTTGTCCCAGGTCACGCCGGGGACGCCAGAGTGGCACGTCGTGGCGGACCTGATCGTGGTCGGCCTCGGCATCGGCACCACGTTCCCGCTCTACCTGACCGCCGTTCAGGTGGCCCTGCCGCGCCAGTTCATGGGCGTGGCCTCGAGCCAGATTCAGTTCTGGAGGAACCTCGGAGGCACGGTCGGGAGCGCGATCTTGGGCGCCGTCCTGGCCAACCGGCTGCCGGACTACCTGACGGCCCGTACAGCCGCGCTGCACCTGCCACCGCAGGTCATCGCTTCGCTGCCCAAGACAGGCAGCGCCAACGCCATCCTGGACCCCACCCTGCTGGCCAAGCTGCCGGCCGGCTTCGTCCAGGCGATCCGTTTCGCGCTCTCAGACACGCTCCATGACATATACATCTTTGCCGGCGCGATCCTCGTGATCGCCCTGGTCTCGACCGTCTTCCTCAAGGAAGTGCCCCTGACCGGGGCTGCCAGTGGCAGGGGATTTGACGCGCCTCCTGTCGAGGTGGAGGAGGAGGAGCGCGAGGCCGTCGCCCGGTAAAGGCGTGTAAGCACAAGCCTCCAAATCATCGCCAACCGAGTTAGAATCGCCACCGCACGCCGAGGGTAGTTCCGGCCGGGGGATCGTCCGGGCCTCAGCGCGATTTTTAGGGGAGGCCAGGACGGTGACGGTGAGCTTCGTGGATCGGACCTTGACGTGTCGCGACTGCGGACGGGAGTTTCTTTTCACGGCTGGGGAGCAGGAGTTCTATCAGTCCCGGGGACTGCAAAACGAGCCCCGGAGGTGCCCGGAATGCCGGGCGGCAAGGCGGCAGGCCGACGGCAACGGCCGCGCCCGCGTCATGCACGACGTGATCTGCTCCAACTGCGGCAAGCCGACGCAGGTGCCGTTCGTGCCGACGGGGGCGCGCCCGGTGTACTGCCTGGACTGTTTCCAGACGGTAGGGCGCCGGTAAGGGGCAAACTCCTCCCCATTCATGGGGAGGTGGCCCGAAGGGCCGGAGGGGCTAAGCCTCCAGGATCACCGCCATTCCGTCAAAGGTCCTGTAGGCCGACTCGAACTGCGCCTTCGGGTGCCAGGCCTGGCCGAACCAGGGGTCGTTGATCAGGACCGCGTCGGGCCGCACGCCGGTGATCGTGACCGCGTGCTCCGTGAGCGTGTAGCCGACCGTCGCGCCGTCGTAAGCGACGTAATGCGCCAGCTGCACCTGGTGGTAGCTGTTGCTGATCCAGGCCACGGCGGGATGACCTGCCAGGACGGCGTCGTAGAGCTGTTTGGGCGCGACCGAACCGGCTTCCAGGACGTTGGCGCCGGCTAGCATCGCCGCCAAAGCAACCGGCTGGTAGTAAACGCCGTAGCCGGTGTAGCGCTCGATCCGCCCGTCGGGGTTGCCCACGAATCCCTGGGCCGGGTCGCCCCAGGTGATCAGACTTCCCTTGGCGTCGAATTTCGCTGGTCGGGGATCGTTGGTCATGTACCGGATGAGCGTCAGCTCGTCGGTCGTGATGGCGTAATAGGTCAGCGCCATCGCGAGTGCGGCGGCCTCGCAGCTGAGGTTGTGCTGCTGGTGGTGCCAGGGGATGTTCAGGACGCGCTGGGTTGGGGCGGGTGCTGGGTTCGCTGCGACGACGACGGCCACCAGTGCCACGAGCTTGAGCGCGCCCATGCCAATGGAACGTCCGGCGGGCTGGGCCGGCTACGCGATGGCGATCGGCCGGACGGGCGAGCCCGTGGCGCCGCGCATCTTGAGCGGCAGGCAGACGAACGCGAACTCGTGGACCTTCGCGGCCGCCAGCTCCTCGAGGTTGAGGTTCTCGATGATCGGGATGCCCGCTCTTACGAGCAGCAGGACGTGGGCGGGCAAGGTCGCGTCGAGCTCGGGATCGCGCGGGCCCATGACATCGAAGGCCATGTTGTCAGCCCCGACGGCCTGGACTTTTTTCTCGATGAGCCAGCGCGTCCCCGCGGCGCTGACGCCGGCCGCTTTCAGGTACTCGTCGGGCTTCGACCACAGCGCGCCGTAGCCCGTGCGGACGAGGACCACGTCGCCGGCGCGAATCTCGACGTGGGCGGCGCGTTCGAGGTCCTTCTCAGTGATGGCGTATTCGGGGTCGAGCCTGCGCTCACCCGCCACGTCGAGCAGCACGCCGCGGCATGCGATCGGCCCCATGGTCTCGATGCCGAGCTTGCGGAAGCCGACCGAGGTCTGGACGCCCTCGTCGACGTGCACCCCTCCGTGCAGCGTCAGGTTCTCGGCCTGGTGCGCGAGCGCATCGATGTGCGTGCCCGAATGCTCGGGCATGACCACGATGCCGGACGCACCGGTCCTCGCCTCACCCGCGCCCCGCGCGTGGTGGCGGTGGAGGAAGTAGTTGAAGCCCGGAGCGTGCGCCGGGTGGGAGGGCGCTCCCGCGTAGCGCAGCTGTTCGAGGTCGAAGACGCGGGCCGCCTCGAGCGAATCGAGGAGGGCGTTTATCCCCACGAAATCGGAGGCTTCGCCTTGATTTCGCGTGGGCCGCTAAACAGGGTCAATCGCGGTAGCGGTAGACGATCCGGCCTCGCGTGAGGTCGTAGGGCGAGAGCTCGACGCGGATGCGGTCGCCGGGCGTGATGCGGATGAAGTAGCGCCGCATGCGGCCCGCGGCGTAAGCGATGAGCTTGTGGCCGCCCTCGACCTCGACCTCGAACATCGCGTTGGGAAGGGCCTGGGACACAACCGCGTCCATGACGACAGCCTGCTCTTTCTGGTCGCCGTCGTCGCGGTCGGGTTTGCGCGCCTTCTCCGGACGTCGCGGTGCCCTTCGACCCTTGTTTTTGCCCAAGACTCGTGAAGTCTACTGGCGCCGCGTCGCCGCCGCGAGACGCGTCTCGATCGCGCCGGCGAGCTCTTGTGAAATTCGCTCGGCCGCGACGAGTCGGCGGATCGTTTCGATCCACCGTTGATTCTTATCCGCAGCCTCGGCGATGAGACGGCAGCCCTCGTCGAGCCGGCCCATCTCGGCCATGCTCAGACCGGTCCAGAAACGGAGCTCGACCATCTCCGGCGCGAGCGCCATCGCTTCGCGGCGTTTCTCCAGCGCCGCGTCCTTGTCGCCGGCTTCCTCCAACTTGTCTGCCTGCGTGTCGGTCTCGTATGCGCGCTTGATGTGGAGGAGGCGGCGAAGCTCCGCAAGCGGGTCAGGCGCGTCCTCGACCCGCAGGTCGATGATCCGGTCTTCCCACTCGCGTCCAGTGGGAGTTCCTGTCACCACCAGCATCGCGGCCGACTGCTTGCCCCGGATGTCGCCGCCTTCGGCCTCCGCGGCATCCAGAGCGGCGAGCATTCTTTCGGCGAGCGGTGCTTTCGCTGATGAGTAGGCCTCCGACATCGCGTCCCAGACGGTGTCCTTTTCCATCAGGTTCGCCTGGCAGCTGAAGCCGTCGGCCATGCGATGGCCGGCGGCCGGGATGCATTTGGTGCCGGTGTGCGCGGCGACGTTCCCCGCCGCGTCGACCAGCGCCACCTGCCGCACCTCAGGCTGCGTGTCGGCCGCCAGGAGGGCTTTCAGCGCCTGCGCGGCGGTGGAGCCGGCGCGCATGTGGCCGAGTCCGAGCGGCCCAAAGCTGACGTTCACCCTCGACTGCGTGGCGACCGCGCCGACGCCGGCAACGGCCCACGGCACGACCGGGCCGACCTGGAAGTAATGCGACTGCACCGCGACGCCGAGCTCGCCTGTTTGCTTGTCGCGGGCGACGATCGAGTAGGTCATCAGTCGGATTCGTAACGGAGGTCGCGCGGCTTGGAAGCCTGCCAGCGTTCGATCCAGGAGCCCTGGAACTCTTGCTGGCGGGATTCCTTGCTGAGTGTCCGGACCGCCTTCTCGATCCTCGCGGTGAACTCGCGCGATCCCTCGGCCGGACCGGGCGTCATCGGCTTGCCGATCCTCACGCGGACCGGGCCCGGGAGTGGTAGCTGCTGGTGGCGCGGCATGATCTGGAACGCGCCCTGGATGTGCATCGGCACCACCGGCGTACCCGTCTCCTTGGCGAGGTGACCGACACCCGGCTTGAATTCCTGGATGCGACCGTCCGGCGAGCGGCTTCCTTCAGGGAAAAGGACCAGGTTCCAGCCCGACTTCAGCAATTGGCTCGAGCTGTGCAGCTGGGCCTGCGCGCCGCCTGTTCGGGAGAAAGGAAACGTGTTGAGGAACAGGCTGACGATGTTGCCGAGGATGGGGTGCTTGATCCAATAATCGGCGGCGGCCGCGACCACGGTGCGGTCTCTGGCTTGGTCCGTCAGCGAGTGGAGGACGAGCGAGGTGTCGGCGTGGCTTGAGTGGTTGGCCGCGAAGATCACCGGGCGCTTCAGCTCCCTCACCCACTCCCGCCCCTCGACCTTGGGGTGAGTCATGGCTTCCGTGAACGGAATCAGCAGGACATGCTGGATGAGGTAGCGGATCGATCGCACGGGCTCGACGCGCGCCCACCCGAGGTCGCTCGCGGGCGGCGGTACGGCCGCTCCTTGCTCGGGCCAGGTGTGCGGGCGCGGCGTATCCCAGTGCCATGCCTTGCGCACGCTCCTGACGTCGTCGATCGCGCCGCCGGCGACGCCGGCGAGCCTGGTGAGCGGACCTTCGGAATACCAGGCCAATCAGCGAATCCGACCGTTGATCTTGGTCACCGCGCCGGGCGCCTCCGCCGCGTCGTTGAAGGCGATCATCGCGACCTCGAACTGCTTGTTCTCCCAGAACGCGACGTAGACGGCCAGACCCGCGACATCGATTGAAAGCACCGTCGAGTTGTCACCGAGGCCGGTTGCGGCGCCGACCTGGACGGTTCCGCCGGCCGCCTTCAGGTTGGCGAGGTCGGAGTCGCTGAGGTGGAAGTCTTTCGACGTCACCTTGTAGCTCGCCGAAGCCGATGTCGAATCCTTGAACCGAATCGCGTAGACGTACGCGACCTTCACCGACGGCGTTCCCGCCGCGAACTGGCCGCAATCGGTCGCGTTCGCGGCGTAGACGGCGATGTAGCTGTCATTTGCGCCAGCGGCCTTGAGGTCCTCCCAGGTGGTCTTGTCGGTCTTGTACTGGTCAGGGTTCTTGGTCTCCTCGGCCTTCAGGTAGCTCTCGTATGACCCACTCTCGGAGCATTTCTGGAGTCCGGGAAAGTCAGAGGAGCTCTGGGCGACGCTTTGCGCCGAAGCCTGGGTCTGCACCCCGAGGCTTGGTCCGGACCCACCACCACCGCAAGCCGCGAGGGCGACGGCGCCGAATGAGATGACTACGAGGAAGCGCTTCATCTAATCCACCTCACACAACATGATGGGAGGCATCCGCAGATGCGTCACGCTTGGATAACGCCCAACGGTCTGCTCTGCCATCTCGAATGCGTCTTCGAGCGTAGTCGCGCATTTGAACCCGAGCCGGTGCACGACGTCGCGGTCAGCCCCGACAAAGATGACGTCGCCCGCATGCTCCATCGCGTGTGCCGCCCAGATCCACGCGTAGTGGGGGTGGATGCCGTGGTACGCGTGTGACTTGCGGTAGAGCTGGCGGAACCATGGGTCTTCCGCGAACCGAACCTCGTACTTCTTTTCGATCTCGATCGGATCCTTCGTGTCCGCCAGCACCTCGTCGTAGTAGTCGATGTAACTCGGGTGCTGGACCGCATCGAACTCGTAGCGGCAGGGATGGGTGAGGATCAGCACTCCCCCCTTCCTCAGCACCGGCTTGTTGCGGTAGAAGTTGAAGAGGTAGCCGAGCCCCATGCACACGACCAGGATCGGGTTCATGGGCGAGTTGATGTTGTAGGGGCCGAGATACGGGACGCCCAGCGTCACGATGTCGGTCTGGCCCTCGACTGGCACGTTGATCTGCTTGCGTACCGCCTCGAGCGTCTTGTCGTGCACCGCGTCCACCTGGCCGGCGTGCACAGCGGTCATCCCGTACGGCGCGCGCATGGCGTGAAAGACGCTGCGTTTGAACGCCGGAGGCATGATGTCGGTCATCTGCTTGGTGGCCAGGAACATGGCCTGGTCCTGCGGCGTCCAATCGGTCTCTCGCTTCTGCATGAAGTTGGCCACCGCCGGGAAGGCGTGGTTGTTGACGGTGGTCTCGATGTGGAACACACGCACGGTGTCCTCGATGAGCTGGCCCTGCCGGATGCATGAGTGGTGCAGCGCCGAGTCGGGCGGGTTCATGTACGACCGCGACGCTAGCAGCGTCTTGGCGTTGTGATGGGCGCGGATGCTTCGGAACGAGGCCAGCCCGGTCGACATCGACTTGTGGCCGCCGTCCATCGGGACCAGGGTCAGGTTCACGTAGATGACGAGGTCCGATTCCGCCGCGCGCCGGTTGAGCGTGACCTCCTCGTTCTGCGCCGTCTTGCCGACATAGACGTTGTTCTCGGGGTCTTCGCCGTCGTGCTGGTAGAGGCGGTCGGGATGAAACGTCGCAAAGATGCGCTCGCCGACGATGTGGCGCAGCTCGTCTTCAGTCATTCTCCGGTGCAGGCCCAGCGCCGCGATGATGTGCAGGTCGTCGATGCCGGCCTCGGCTGCCATGTCGATGACCTCTTCCATCACGAGCTGACGCACGTCGGGCGCGGCCATCGGAGGCAGCGGCAGGGACAGGTCGTCGAAGGCGATCGTCAGCTTCATCCCGCGTCGCAGCAGCGATTTGAGCGGATCGTCTTCCAGCGGTTTGGCGATCGCGCGTTTGATGGCACGCTCGGGATGCGCGATCGGTTCGAGCGGGTCGGGCGGATAGACGATGCGCGCGCCCAGCGGCATCTTCTCCAACCGGATGCCCTCCCCGAAGTGGAAGAGCACCGGCGGCGTGTTGCGATCGACCTCGATCACGGCTCCGGGACGGGGCATCAGGCCCTCAATCGTCGCAGATCAAACGCCACCTTCACGGCGCCCAGGCGCCCCGCGCTCATCGCGTAGGCGATCGCGTCCCGGTACTCGCCGAGCCCGAACAGCGGGCCCGTCAGCTCCTCGAGGTGCATTTCCGGCGCCGCCTCGAGCGCGAGCTGGAACGTCTTTTGGCCCTTTCGTTTCGGCTCTGCGCCATACGCGTACGCCCCGGTCACGGTGAGCTCGCGCTGCCAGATCGGCGCCCAGTCGACCTTTTCCTCGCCCGGCATCCCGACCGCGACCACGGTGCCTCCCTCACGGGTGAACCGCACCGCGTCGTTGAGGCTGTCGGCGCGCCCCACGCACTCGAACGTGATGTCCGCGCCGCCGAGGAGAAGTGGGCGGTTCATGCCCTCGAGCTTGCGCGCCGAGGTCGCAAAACGGATCCGCTGATAAACGTCCGCCGGCTTGACGACCTGGTCCGCGCCCAGCTTGCGAGCGAGGTCGGCCTGCGTCGGATGCTTGGCGATCGCGATCAAACGCTTCGGTGGCGTGAAGAGCTTGACCGCGGCGACGGTGAGCAATCCGATCGTGCCCGCGCCTGAGACGACGACGACGTCGTCCTTCGTCGCACCACCGCGCAGCGCCGCGTGGACGCAGCATGCGAAAGGCTCGATGAGCACGGCGGCCTCGTCGCTCAGCGAGTCCGGCACAGCGTGGATCTGACTCGGGTGTGCGACGACCACCTCCCCCCAACCCCCGCCCGTGTCCGCGCAGTAGCCGGTCTGCAGCCCGACCTCGATCGGACCTTCGGTCACGTTGTAGCAGAGCCCCGGCCGTCCCTCGGCGCATCGAGGACACGGTGGGTCGATGCCGCGCACCACGCATCCCAGCGCGGGCTCGATCACAACGCGTGAACCGTCGTCGAGCACCCCGACCACCTCGTGACCCGGCACAAACGGATAGCTCGTCAAGGGGTCGAGGTACAGCGAGATGTGCCCGCTGATGGCCGCCAGGTCGGATCCGCAGATTCCGCTCACGCTCGGCATCACCCGGACCCAGTCGCGCGCGGGAATCGCCGGTTCGGGCACATCGCCCAGCTTGAGCATGGAGAGGGCGCTGGTCGCCACGTCCGGCCGTCCGCCGGCGGCCTTCACGACCGCGAAGGCGGGGATGGAGCGGACGTATGTCAGTGCCAGCACGGACACCCCCACCCGGCGCTTCGCGCCGACCTCCCCACCGGGTGGGGAGGTGAAGCTTTCATCTTCGGACCGCCTCTCGGTATTCGGGGGAGCGCGGGTCTGGCATCGGCAGGCGCCAGTTGCCCGGCGCCATGCGCCACCGCTCGATGCGCCACCCACGCTGCCCCGCCACCTGCGACAGGCGAGCGTCCGGGTTGACCGCGACCGGGGTGCCAACGAGCTCGAGCATCGGCAGGTCGGAGAGCGAATCGGCGTAGGCGAAGCTCTCGGAGAGCACGATGCCGTTGCGTTCCGCGTACTCATGCAGCAGCGCCCCACGCGCCTCGCCCGCCGGGGGCGGCGACTGCAGGTCGCCCGTCAGCCGCCCGTCCTTGACGAGGAGGTGCGCGCAGTCCACCTCGACATCGAGCAGCTCCGCCAGCGGCTCGACCACGACGTCCAGAGCGCCGGTCAGCAGCAGAACGCGATGCCCCGCCCGCTTGTGCTCCCGGATGCGCCGCATGCCCTCGGGGTAGATGCGCCGCAAAGTCACCGCGTCGAGCGCCTCGCGCCCCAGCCGCTGCATCACCTCGGGGTCGAGGCCGTCGTACTCGCGGTAGAAGCTGCGCTGGAATTCCGCGCGCGAGCGCCGCTCCAGGAACAGCCAGCGCGGCCCCTTGCGAAGCATGTCCGCCATGAAGGCCGGCCAGTCCTCCAGCGGCTGCGCGCGCAGACGCATGTACAAGAAGTACTCGACGACGTTCGTCTCGACCAACGTTCCGTCGACGTCGAAGACCGCCAGCACGTCGGCGCGTCCGGACCGCCGCTCGATGGCCGCCCGCACCGAGCTCGATTCGGGCTTCGGCGCTGTGCTTCCGCTCGGCTGCTTCCCCTTCCGCGCGACGGTCTCGGCGCGCGACATGCGCACGACCGTCGGAAAGTGCACGTCCTGGAAGTAATGCGACCAGTCGAAGAGGGCGGTGACATTCGCGCCCAGAGGCAGCCGCTCGACGACCCACTGCGCGGCGTCGACCACACGGAGCGCGGTGCGAGCGCGCGCCTCCAGCTCCTGGCGCGTCGGGTATGTCCACGACGGCGTGCCGATGGCCTGGCCATATCGGTCACGTAGCGGGTGTTCGGTGAAATACCGGTCCGCCTCGCCGACGATGCGCCTGAAGCGCAGCGGATTGCGGGTGCCGGACGCGGCGTGATACACGCGAGGCTTGTCATCCTGCGGCGGGTTGGCGGCCACGGCCAGCACCGTGTTGACGACAAAATCCGCCGGGATGACGTCGAGCAGAGAATCCGGGAGCCCGGAGAAGTCGCGCAGGATGCCACGGCCGAAAGCGAGGATCAGCGGCTCCGCCATGCGAAAGCCTTCGAGCCAGCCGCCAAACGGTTCATCCAGCGCGCTCTCGATGATCGACGGGCGCACGATCGAAAGCGGGATGTCGCCGTGCAGCTCGACCACGGCATGCTCGGCCATCGCCTTGGTGAATGAGTAGATGTCGCTGAAGCCCATCGCGTTCGCGTGGGCGCGACCGCGCTCGACCAGGCGGTCCTTGACCCATCGATCGCGCAGGCGCTCGGTGGCCCGGGCCACGGCCGGCGTGCCGGCCGGGCCCATCTTGGAGCGCGCCTCGCGGCGCAGGCGATTCAGGATCTCAGGGCGCCTGGACTCTTCCTCGACGGGTGCGCGCAGGCTCGTCATGACCACGGCCTCATGGCGCCAGTTGAGGCCGGGGTCGAGCGGCGGTTCCTCGCGAACGACACCGCGCAGCATGCCTCCGACGAATGCGGTTGAGATGTGGACGAGATGCGGCCGCGCGCCGCTGGCCCTCAACGCCTCCACGAGGCGGGCGGCGCCCAGCAGGTTCGTCTGCGCCGACAGGTCGGCCGGGTTGTCGAACTCAACGGCCGCCGCCGAGTGGATCACGACATCGCACCGGCGCAGTTGCTCGCGGTCCTCGTCGCTGAGTCCAAGGCCGTCGCGGCCGAGGTCGATCTCGACCACGGCAAGCTTGGCGCTGGCCAGCTTCGCAAACGCCTCCTCGCCCAGCTCTTCCTTCAGCCGT
>VBFV01000099.1 GCA_005881335.1 Chloroflexota bacterium | reverse complement strand
GCACGATCGGCGGTGAACCGTTCGCCGTGCCGTCGAGCACGGGATACGAGATCGTGACCTCGCCCATCCACTTTTCGGGCCTCGCGATAGCGCTCTCGTACCTGAGCGCGGTGCTCTTCGCGGCAGGTGCGGCGTGGGCGGCGTGGCGCAGCGATTGGAACCCGGCTTACGGCATGTCGCTCGGCTTCGCCCTCGGAGCGCTGATCCCCAACGAGGTCTGGCCTTATCAGTGGCTGCCGCTGCTGCCGGTCGGCCTGATCCTCCTCGTGCGTGCGGTCGAACGCCGGCGCACGGTCACCCTCGTCCTCCTGGGCTTGTGTTTGCTCGGCTTCTGGCGCCAGCCATGCGAGCTTTTCTTTCCGAACCTCTGGACCATCGCTGGGATCGGAATCTTCGTTTTGGCCCTGTGGGAGAATCGACTTTTCCGGTCAGAACCAGTGGGGGGAAGTGCGAATGCCGCTCAACGCTGAGGTCAGCTTCACCTGGGTGGGTCACGGGACCTGGAAGGTCAAGAGCGCCAAGGGGAAGGAGATCCTCATCGACCCATGGGTCATGAACAACCCAGCCGCGCCCGAGACGCTCAAGACGGTTGACAGGTGCGACCTCATGCTCATCACCCACGGGCACTTCGACCACATCCATGACGCGCTCGAGATCGCTCGCCGGACCAAGTGCACGATCGTGACCAACCACGAGATCGGCATCTGGCTGGGCTCCAAGGGCATCGACGGCGAGAGCATCGTCGCCGGCAACCAGGGCGGCACCATCGAAGTGCTGGGCGTCAAGGTCACGCTGGTCCACGCCGAGCACTCCTGCGGCATTACCGAGGACGGCCACCTGATCTACGGCGGCGAGGCCTGCGGGCTGGTGATCGAATTCGAAAACGGCTTCACGATCTATTTCGCCGGTGACACGGACGTCTTCGGAGACATGGCCCTGATCGCCGAGCTGAGCAAGTTCGACGTTGCTTTCCTGCCGATCGGGGACTTCTACACGATGGGCCCGACCAGGGCGGCCAAGGCAGTCAGCCTGCTGGGCGTGAAGACCGTCGTGCCGATGCACTTCGCCACCTTCCCGATCCTGACCGGCCGGCCGAGCCAGCTCCAGGAGCTCGTCGGGCCGGGCGTGCGGGTGCTGGACATCAAGCCCGGAGACACCGTTTAGGCTCAATTTGGGCCTCTAGCCTCTAAGCTCACGGCCGGGAAGCTGTGAGAGACGTAATCGGTGCCTCGGCCGCCTGGCTGGCGCGTGCCATCCGGGACAAGAAGGTGTCCTCGGTCGAGGTCGTCAAGGCCCACCTCGAGCACATCCACACCGTCAACCCCCGCCTCAACGCGGTGGTCTTTGCCACCGCCGAGAGCGCGCTCAAGGAGGCGCGGACCGCCGACCGCCACAACAAGCGCGCGAGCGCGCTGGGCCCGCTCCACGGCGTGCCCTTCACCGCCAAGGACATCTTCAACACCGCGGGACTGCCCACGACTGCGGGCATGCGCATGCTGCGCAGCAAGATCCCCGACCACGACGCCACTGTGGTGGCGCGCATGCGCCGCGCGGGCGCGATTCTGATCGGCAAGACGAACTGCCCGCCGGGCGGCGTGGCCGAGGAGACCTGGAGCCCAGTGCACGGCGGGACACGCAACCCCTACGACATCAATCGCACGCCGGGTGTCAGCAGCAGCGGCGAGGCGGCGATCATCGCCGCCGGAGGATCACCAATTGGTCTCGGCAGCGACTCGGGCGGCAGCATCCGCCTGCCCGCGCACTACTGCGGTGTCGCCGCCCTGAAGCCGACCGCCGGACTGATCCCAGTCACCGGCGGATACGGTCTGGCCGGCGGTGTGAGCGACCCTCGCAGCCAGGTCGGGCCGATGGCCCGATACGTCTCGGACCTCGCGCTGGCACTGCGCGTGCTGGCGGGCCCAGACGGCATCGATTCGGGCGTGGTCCCGGTGCCGTTCCCGAAGCGGACGCCTCCGCTGGAAGGGCTCAAGGTCGCCTGGTACACGGACGACGGCATGTCGAAGCCGACCGCAGCGGTAGCCGCGACAGTGAAGGCGGCAGCCAAAGCGCTCGCTGGCGCCGGCTGCACCGTCACCGAGGAGCGCGCGCCCTCCCTGGCGGAGGCTTACCAGGTGACCATGGGATACCTGGGCCGCAAGCACATGAACCACGACCGGCTCATGCGCCGGTGGGACACGTACCGCAGCGCGGTGTTGCAGTTCATGTCCCGATTCGACCTCATCCTGAGCCCGGTCGCACCTGACATCGCACCGCTGTCCAAGGCACGGGTGGTGGGCGACCATCAGTTCAGCTACACCATCCCCTACAGCCTCTCCGGCAACCCCTGCGTGGTCGTCCGCGCCGGGACGTCGCCCGAGAACATGCCCATCGGCGTTCAGGTCGTGGCCCGCAACTGGAACGACCTGGTCGCCCTCCGTGCCGCGCGCGCGATCGAACGGGCGCTGGGCGGCTGGCGTCCTGCTAGCGTGGTCCGGTGAGGTTTCGCTACTCACGCTGGGACGGGTCGCAAAAGCTCGACGAGCTGGACGCAGGCGACGTCCTCGACGCGCTCTCCGACGACCTGATGAACTACGGCGACCTCAACGCCGCCCTGCAGCGGTTTCTGCGCTGGGGCTCGCCCAACATGCCCGGCCTCGAGCAGCTGCTGAAGCAGCTTCGCGAGGCGCGTGAGCGCGAGCTCGGCCGCTACAACCTCGACTCGACGGTCGAGGAGCTGCGCCAGAAGGTGCAGGACGTCATCGACACCGAGCGCGGGGGAATCGACCGCCGGCTGAAAGAATCGGAGCCGGACGCCCGCAAGCTCCTCGACCGCATCGCGCGGCAGCGCAACGACCAGCTCGATAGGCTGCCGGACGACCTCGGCGGGCGTGTCAAAAGCCTGCGCGACTACGAGTTTGTCGACGACGAGGCGCGCCAGAAGTTCGAGCAGCTGATGCAGGAGCTGCAGAAACAGATCCTCGACCAGATGTTCCAGGGCATCAAGGGTTCCCTGCAGCAGATGCAGGGCCAGGACCTATCCCGGGTCCGAGACATGGTGCGCGAGCTGAACAAGATGCTCGAGGACCGCATGGAGGGTCGCACGCCCGACTTCAACGGCTTCATGCAGCGCTTTGGCGACATGTTCCCACCAGGCATCAACAGTCTCGACGAGCTGCTGGAGCACCTGCAGCGGCAGATGGCGCAGATGCAGTCGCTGCTCCAGAGCATGAGCCCGGAAGCGCGCGAAGAGCTGCGCCAGATGATGGACGCTTTACTGCAGGACGACTCGCTGCGGCTCGAGCTGGCGCGACTCTCTGGATTCATGCAGGCGATGATGCCGCCCTCTGAGTTGAGCGAGCGGTACCCGTTCTTCGGCGAGGACCCGCTGAGCATGGGCGAGGCGATGGGTCTGATGGAGCGGCTGCAGCAGATGGACCGCCTCGAGTCGCAGCTCGAGCGCGGAAGTTTCCGGCCCGACGACGTCGACCGCTCGCTCGCGCAAGAGCTGCTCGGACCGGAGGCTCGCCAGGCGCTGGATCAGCTCCGGCAGGTGACCGACGTGCTCGAGAAGGCGGGTTATGTGGAGCGCAAAGGCCGCCGGCTCGAGCTGACCCCTCGCGGCATGCGACGCATCGGCCAGTCGGCGCTGAGCGACATCTTCGACCAGCTCAAAAAGACGCGCATGGGCCAGCACCAGCTGTGGCGCGGCGGCGTGGGCACCGACGCGTCGGAGGAGCTGAAGGTTTACGAGTACGGCGACCCGTTCCTGCTCGAGATGAAGGAGACGCTCTTCAACTCGATCGTGCGGGAGGGCCCCCGTGTCCCGGTGAAGATGGCGGCGAGGGACTTCGTCGTCCACCGCACCGAGCACATGACCCAGGCGTCGACGGTGCTGATGATCGACATGAGCCGATCAATGTTCCTTCGCGGATGCTTCCTCGCGGCCAAGAAAGTCGCGATCGCGCTCGACTCGCTCATCCGCAGCCAGTACCCGCGCGATTCGCTGTATGTGGTCGGCTTCTCGAACTACGCCGTCGAGCTGAAGCCGCAGACTCTGCCGCAGCTGGCGCTCAACGACTACGTCTACGGCACCAACATGCAGCACGGCTTTCAGCTCGCTCGCTCTCTGCTCGCGAAGCACCGCGGCAACCGCCAGGTGATCATGATCACCGACGGCGAGCCGACCGCGCACCTGGAAGAAAACGGGCGGGCTTCCTTTGCCTACCCGCCGACATACAAGACGATCCAGCAGACCTTGAGCGAGGTCAAGCGCTGCACACGCGACCGCATCGTGATCAACACGTTCATGCTCGAGCGCGGGCCGTACCTGACCGAGTTCATCAATCAGATGACGCGGATCAACAAGGGCCGCGCGTTTTTCGTGTCACCGGACCGGCTGGGTGAGTACATCCTGGTCGACTACGTCAGCGGCAAGCAGCGGCGTCGCGCCAGCACCCGCCGCGCGCGCATCGCGTAGTAGCGTTTGGGCCGTGGTCGCGAAGGGTGAGGTTGCTGTCGAACGACGCAATCTGAGTCCTGCGGCCCTCTACGAGGAGGCCGTTCGGCGCGCCGAGGCGGCGATCGTATCCACTGGCGCCCTGACTGCCGAGACGGGCAAGCACACGGGCCGCTCCCCGAAGGACAAGTTCTTCGTCAAGGAGCCGACGAGTCAGGACGCAATCTGGTGGCATCCCGGCAACCAGCCGATCGCATCGGCCAAGTTCGACCAGCTGCTCGGCCGCATGGAGGAGTTCGTCGCCACGCACGACGTCTACACGCAGGACGTCTTCGCATGCGCCGACGCTCGCTTCCGGCTGCGCGTGCGGGTGACCACGGAGCTCGCGTGGCACAGCCTGTTTGCTCGCAACCTGTTCATCCGGCCGTCCGCGGACGAATTGATGAACTTCGAACCTGATTTCACCGTGATCGCGCTGCCCTCTTTCAAGGCCGAGCCTCAGCGAGACGGCACGCGCAGTGAGACGTTCATCCTGGTCAACCTCGGCCGGAGGATCGTCATCATCGGCGGCACCGGTTACGCAGGCGAGATCAAGAAGTCGATCTTCACCGCGCTCAACTACCTGCTCCCGGCGCAGAACGTCTTTCCGATGCATTGCTCGGCCAACGCAGACTCGGATGGTTCGGACACCGCCCTGTTCTTTGGTTTGAGCGGGACCGGCAAGACCACGCTTTCGGCTGATCCCTCGCGCCGCCTTATCGGCGATGACGAGCACGGATGGAGCGACCGCGGCATCTTCAACTTCGAAGGCGGCTGCTACGCGAAGACGATCCGGATCCACAAGGATTCCGAACCGGAGATCTACGCGGCGACCGAGAGCTTCGGCACGATCCTGGAAAACGTCGTCTATGACGCGCGCACTCGCGTGCCGGACTACGACTCCGACGAGAAGACGGAGAACACCCGCGCCGCTTACCCCGTCGACCTGATCCCCAACGCCGTGCTCACCGGCACGGGCAGCCATCCGCACAACGTGATGTTCCTGTCGGCCGACGCATACGGAGTTCTGCCGCCGGTGGCGCGACTGGACGAGGATCAGATCCGGCATTACTTCCTGAGTGGATACACGGCCAAAGTTGCTGGCACCGAGCGGGGCGTCACCGAGCCGGAGCCCATCTTCAGCACCTGCTTCGCGGCGCCGTTCCTGGTGTTGCCGCCCGATCGATACGCCGACATGCTGATCGAGCGAGTCAAGCGACATCACGTCGACGTCTGGATGCTCAACACGGGATGGGTGGGCGGTCCGTACGGCGTCGGCGAGCGAATGTCGATAGCCCACACGCGCGCGATCGTGCGCGCGGTGCTGCAGGGCGATTTGCGCGGGGTCTCCACGCACGTCGACCCGATCTTCGGGCTGCACATCCCGAACCGCGTTCCGGGTGTGCCTCGAGAGGTGCTCGACACGCGCGACAGCTGGCCTGATCCAGAGGACTACGACCGCCAGGCGGCCAAGCTCCGCGATATGTTCGAGAGGAACATCCAGATGATCGGCAAGAGCGGTTCTTCCGCGGGCTAGTTGCGGGTCGCGATCGTCGGGAGCAGGCACTTCTCAGATCTCTCGCGTGTCGGCGAGTACGTGAAGTCATTGCCGCCACGAGCGTCGATCATCACCGGCAGCGCGAGTGGGGTCGACGCGTCGGCGACCAAGGCCGCCCGTGAGAAAGGGATTCCGGTCCAGGTGATGCCGGCGTCCTTCGATGAGATGGCCGACGCGAGCAAGTCTGCCGCGCGGAACCAGCGCCTGGTCGACTCGTGCGACGTGCTGGTCGCGTTCTGGGACGGCAGTTCCAAAGGCACCCGTACCACAGTTGAGCGAGCGCTCGACTCAGGCAAAGAAGTGCACGTGTTTGTCGCTGTCTAAGATGGCCTTGTGGCGGTAGCGATCGCTGTGCGAGTCCGGTTGTTCGCGCGACTGCGCGAGCAGGCAGGCCTGGAAACGGAAGCTCTCGAGGTGGCCCCGGGTTCGACGCTCGCCGACGTCTACGAATCATTGAGGCGCAAGCATTCTGCCCTCGAGCCGGACCGGGATTCGGTCCGCGGCGCGATCAACCAGGAGTTCAGTGACTGGGACGCGACCGTGTCGCAGGGCGATGAGGTCGCCTTCATCCCGCCCGTCAGCGGAGGCTGCTGAGTGCGGTACGACGTGACGACCGGACCGATCGACGCTCGCGAGATGGAAGCCGCCGTCACACATCCTGGCGCCGGGGCGATATGCACGTTCACCGGCATCGTGCGAGACAACTCACGCGGACAGACGGTGACGCACCTCGACTACGAGGCCTACGCCGAGATGGCCGTGCCTCAGATGCGGCATATCGGGCAGGAGATCAAGGACCGCTGGCCAGGTGCGCGCGTGGCCATGGCGCACAGGACCGGCAAGCTCGAGGTGGGAGAGGTTTCGGTGGTGGTTTGTGTCTCCGCCCCGCATCGAGAGGAGGCGATCGCCGCGTGCAAGTGGGGCATCGACACGCTGAAGGAGTCGGTGCCGATCTGGAAGAAGGAGCACGCGGCCGACGGGACTTACTGGATCGAGGGAGACACCGCCAAGCCGGCGAGCTAGCGATCGACACAATTCCGCACCGCTGGCGTCAGCGGGGCGCTATCAATCAGGCGAATCACGCCTCGTTGGAGCCAGAGGTGCGTAACGGTGCTCAGCCTTTGACCCTCGCGACGGACACTCCGTCGCGAATTGGGATCACCACGCTCTCCAGGCGCGGATGCTTCGCCACCAGCTCGTTGTAGTGGGCGACGTTCCTCGCCTGCTGGTTCTTAGGGCGCACGACCTCGCCCTGCCGGAGTGCGTTGTCCGCCATCAATAGCCCTCCACCTTCCAGCCGTTCGAGGCACAGCTCGAACGCGCGCTGCGTCATCTCCTCTGACGGAAACACGTTCAGCAGATCGATGAAGCACGCATCGAAGTGTTGTTCGATCTTGGGCAGGCCGACCACCGCGTCTTGCTCCAGCACCAGTGCTTGCTTGCCCAGTCCCGCGTCGGCGAAATTCGCTCGCGCTCGATCGGCGCGCTTGTGGTCGACCTCGAACGTAGTGAGAGACCCTCCCTCGGTTCCTCGCAGCAGCCAGATCCCGCTGTAACCCGTGGCCGTGCCGAGCTCGAGGATCCTCTTGGCGCCCGCGATCTTGACCAACAGATAAAGCAGCATCCCTTCGTGCGGGTCGACGATGGGAATGTTTTCGCTGTGCGCTTCCTCTTCCATGCGCGCCAGCACGCGATCACGTGGTGGCACGAGACCGTCGAGATACTCCTGAAGGGCGTCGGTCACCTCAACTGTTCTCATCGCGACTCCTCAAATACTGGTCGAGCAGGGGCTG
Source organism: Chloroflexota bacterium (assembly GCA_005881335.1). Taxonomy (GTDB): domain Bacteria; phylum Chloroflexota; class Dormibacteria; order Dormibacterales; family Dormibacteraceae; genus 40CM-4-65-16. The sequence continues at coordinate 18,083 of VBFV01000099.1, read as the reverse complement.
CAGGGTGACGATGTACTCGGTCATGCAATTGACAGCGCTGCGCACCACCTCGTCGTCGAGGCGAGCCGCCGGCATCGTCTCGTAAAGCCTGGACCAGCCGCGGTCCCAGGGCTCCAGCTCAGCGCGCGGCAGGTTGGCCTTGACCTCGACCATGCGCGAGCGAAAGAAATCGAACGCGGCCTGGTTCTCGACAGCCGATGCTTCGAAGTGCAAACCAACCTCCAGCCTACCGGCCCCGCTGTGGTGCCATGCCTCGTAGTGGAAGGAGGGCTCGCCGAAGTGGACCTTCATCAAGCGGCCGCGACCACGTATCGAGTGGAAGTTGCGCATCGGAGCCGGCAGCTCCCGCTTGAGGGCCTTGCGTAGCTCGGTAAAGAAGTCAGATGGCGCGAGCAACATCAGAGGTAAACGCCTCCCAGAAGTGGCCTGCCAGGGAGGGGGTCCGCGGGGGAGGCCTGCCTCCCCCGCGAATTGTTTCTCGTAAGCTGCCATGCAGATTGGCCTACGTACCAACCGTCGTCGAGAAATCTACATCAACTCTCCCGGTGGCGCAGTGACCGCGGGACTGGCGATCTACGACACCATGCAATACGTCCGGGCGCCCATTTCGACGGTCTGCATCGGGCGCGCGGCCAGCTTCGGGACCGTGGTGTTGATGGCGGGGGCGAAGGGCAAACGGTTCTCGCTGCCGAGCGCCTCGATCCACATGCATCAGCCCCTGATCGGTGGCAAGGGACTTCAGGGCCAGGCCAGCGACCTGGATATCCACGCGCGAGAGATCATCCGCATTCGGACGGTGCTCAACGAGCTCATCGCGTTGCATACGGGGCAGCCGCTGGAGCGCGTCGAGCGAGACACCGACCGCGACTACTTCCTCTCGCCGCCGGAAGCCGTCGAGTATGGGCTGATCGACGGCATCATCGAGCAGACACTGGTACCGGTCCTGGCGACCTCCAAGTAATCAAGCCCGCTGCGCGCAGGCAGGCCCAGGCGATCACGGCGACGCCGACGAACGCGGGCGCCGGGGCGGGCGCGACAGCACAGAAAAGGGCAGCGACGGACAGCGTGAGCCAGTCGAACCACCGCGCCTGACCCCAGACCGCAAGCGCCAGCGCGACGAGAGCCAGGTCCGCGGGCAGGGCGTGCGGAGCGGCGAGAACCCCGCCCGCGATCACAATCGCGGCGGCGGCGGGAAAGTCGTCGCGACGTCGCGAAGCCAACCACACCACGCCCGCGATCGCGACCACCGTCAGGCAGGCGACCGCGATCGTTTGCGCAGCATCGGGCAGCAGCACCCCGAGGTGCGGCAGGTCGACCTCGCGGCTTACCGGTGCCACGGTCGCCCGGGTCTGAGCCAACCATTGTCCGATCCAGTTTGGATTCAGGAATAGCGTCGGCGCGACCAGGGCCGCGCCGGCTATTGCCCACCCCGCGACGACCTTCCAGCGCCGAGTGAGGATCAACGCCGCGCCAAGGGGCAGGACGAGCTGCGGTTTCATCAGCGTGAGTCCCAAGACCAGCCCGGCCAGGTATGGTCGCGACCGCAACGCGATCGCGGCGCCGATGCCCAGCGCCACGATCCCGTCGAGCTGCGCATTGAGCATCACGAGCGCCGTAGGCACGGCGGCGAATGCAGGCAGGATTTCGCTCGGGGGCCTCGGACGGATCGCGAGGTACAGGCCTCCGGCCAGGCAGGCGAGACCGAAAAGGATCCAGAGCCGACCGCCGATATCGGTGCCGAAAAAGTCGAATGGCACCGCGAGCAACGCCACCCACGCCGGCGCAAGAAACGGAAGAATGCCGTTGATGCCCGGCGTCACGAGGTGCCGGCCACCAGTGACCTGGGCCTGGTATCGCTCCTGGACATGTAGGTCGTACATCTGAGTCGGGTTCGTCACGATCATCTGGGCGCCCGTGGCAAAGGCCGGCCAGTCGGAGTTGATCACATCGTCATTTGGCAGCAGCGGATAGATCACGAAGGCGAGGCAGACGGCGAGGAGCGCAACCGAACCGCGCCATCGCCAGCGGGTACTCACTTAAAGGGGGTCTTCATAGGTCGATCGTCATGCCGTCGTGCGCCGCTCTCACCTCGCTGCCGATGCGCTGCGTCAGGTCGGCCGCGATCGCCTGGGGATCCGCGTGCCAGACCGCCATCCCGTAGTGCGTGAGGATGGCGAGCCTCGGCTTGGCCTCGCGGATGATGCGCTCCGCGTCATCGATGCAGAGGTGTGGGAGCTCCGGCCGGCAGTGCAGAAGGATCGTATGGATCAGCATCACGTCGGCCTTGTGCTCCTGGGCGATGCCGTCGTAGTACGCGGAGTCCGTGATCCAGCCCAGCGTGTCGCCAAAACGAAAACCGTACGTCTCCACCTGGTGCACATGGCGGCCGCTGGTCGTGAATGTCACGCCATTGACCGAGTAGGACGTTTTGGGAGCCAGGCGGACGATCTCGCGGGGAAACCGGCGCAAGTACTTGAGGACGACAGGGTCCTCGTCGAGCGCGTCGGACGGACAGAACAGCATGCCCCGGTGCGAGAAGCCACCGTCCGTCATCGCCTCGATCATCACGTTGACGTCGCCGGCGTGGTCGAGGTGTCGATGGCTGACCACGATCGCGTCGAGGGTGGTCAGGTCGATCTTGCGCTGCGCGTACTGCACTACGGCACCCGGGCCGGGGTCGAGGCTGATCCGGGTGCTGCCTTCTTCGATGAACAGTCCGCCGGACGCGGCGACCTGCTTCGCCACCATGAACCGCGCTCCTGCGGTGCCCATGAAAGTGAGCCTCACCTCCCCACTCGCTGGGGAGGTCGGCCTGGCTCATGAAGTGAGCCCGGCCGGGAGGGGGCGATCACGTTTCCGCAACCTCGGATAGCGGCACGGCGGACTTCTCGCCGAAGTAGCGGTCGTAGAGCTCCGCCACGCGCTCCAGCGTGTCGATCTCTTCCACCGGCTTGTCGTCGCGGATGCGCACGATTCGGGGAAATCGCAGCGCATATCCGCTGAGGTGCCGGCCAGAGTGCTGGATCGAGTCGAACGCCACCTCCAGCACGACCTCCGGCCGCACCAACCGCACATGACCGTGGTCCTCGACGGTCATCTCCAGGAACCGCCTGGTGAACTCTGCGATCTCCGCGTCCGTCAGCCCGGTGTACGCCTTGCCGACGTTGACCAACCGGCCCGTCTGCGTGTCTTTGACCGCGAACGTGTAATCGGAAAGCACGCCTTTTCGCTTGCCGTGGCCCCATTCGACCGCCGTCACGACGACGTCGAGTGTCGCGAGCGGCCGCTTCAATTTCAGCCAGGCCAGCCCGCGGCGCCCGGGCGTGTACGGGCTCAGTGGGTCTTTGACCATCAGGCCCTCGTTGCCTCTGCCGCGGGTCTCGGCGAAGATGCGATCGAGGTGCTCGGGATCGGTCGCCTCCTCGAGCCTCGCGAGCAGGTAGGGATGCTCGAGCCCCAGACTTTCCAGCAGCTTGCGCCGCGCGGTGAGCGGCTCGTCGAGCAGCGTACGCCCGTCGAGCCACAGCAGGTCGAAGATCACGAGCACGACAGGGACATCGCGTCTAAGGTCGGCATCGACCTTCTTGCGGCCCAGGCGGCGCTGCAGCTCGAAGAACCTCAGTACGCGTCCATCCCGATGGGCCAGCACCTCCCCGTCGAAGAGGACGTCGTGTCCAAGCGATGGCGCGGCCTCGGTGAGCTCGGGAAATGCCGCCGTGGTTTCTTTCAGGTCGCGCGAAAAAAGCTCGACGCGCGACGCCTGGCGATGCATCTGGCAGCGGACGCCGTCGTACTTCTCCTCGGTCCATACCTTGCCCGTGGCCATGCGCTCGAACACCTCGCCTGGCGTCTCGACCGGACTGGCGAGCATGAATCGAACTGGCTGGAAGAGCGTGATCGAGCTGGCCTCGAAATGTCCCCGCTTGCACCGCACCGCCGTCTCGCCGATATCGCCGGTGACGAGATGGACCCGTTTGACCTGCGTGATCGGCACGCCGAATGCCTCGGCGATCGCGGCCTCGACCAAGCCCTCGCTCAGGCCGATCCGCATCTCGCCGGAGATGATCTTGATGAAGAACCGGGCCGATTCTGGGTCCATCAGCCGCACCATCGCTTCCAGTGGGGCCACCTTCGTGTTGCCTCGCGCGCTGCGAATCGCTTCTAGCGTGGCCTCGACATCTTGCAGGCTGACCGGGGCCGGCTGCGTGCTGCCGTCCAGCGCTTCCGCGGCCCAATCTCCAAGGTCCGAGTGCTTGCGGAAAATCTCACCGAGCTCGGCCTCGTCGCGGCGGGAAACGGACGACACGACCTTGCTCAACGTCGACCAGCCGAGGCCGAGAGTCCGGCGCTGCGATGGCGGAAAGGCGCGCCCGCTCATGTAGACGGCCGCCCGCTTCAAGTCGTCTTCGTCCAGCGTCCGGAAATACCCGCCCAGGATCCGCGTCTTCTCCAGCGTGGCCGAAGTGGCGCCAACGGCCGCGCCCGCACGGGCGAAATCAAGCATTCAGCAAGTCACAACCTGCCCGCGGTTTCCGCGCCAAGGTGACCTATCGTAAGTCGGGATGCGGCGCTGCCCATATCTCGAGGAACTGGTCAAAGACCAACACGCGATGCTCCGGGTCTACCGCTTCGACTGCCACGTCGATCACCGCTCGAAAAAGAAGTACGCGCTGAGCGATAGCCCGCCCATCTGCGTACGGAATTTCGAGGATTGCCCGTTATATCAGGCTGAAAAGGGGCGCGAAGACCGCACAATAACCCGCTACACCGACTGAATACCGAACTTCTACCCGCCACACAAATGAACTGCCCAGTTTGCTCCGCCCCGGCTTTGCCCATCGATGAGGCATGCGTGTTCTGCCACGCGCCTCTGGTCGAGCGCGACGAGCCGCTGGAGCTGCTCGACTACCTGACCGAGCGCCTCCCCATCGCTCACGCCAAGCGCGGACATCTGAATCGAGGGCCGATCACCGAGGTGGCCATCGACGTCGATGGGCGCAGCTTCCGGGCGCGCGTCAAGAACGAAGTGCTGGAGCTGGCCCCGCCGGTCGAGCTCGCAGCCTGGGTGGACCTGCTTCTGACCAAGCTCAGCGACGCCGCGGCCAAGGACCACGATTTGCGCCGTGCGGTTCTTCGCTCCGGCTGGGCCCTCCGGTAGAGGTCGGTCATCTCCCCGGTTAGTCCGGACTAACCGACCCGGTCGGCCCTACCAACCTCGGATAGTCCGGACTATCCGAGGACATCGCCGCTCCGGCTACAGCGCCAGGGCCAGTTGCTCGTTGGCCTCCAGCGCCCAGGCCCGGATGCCTTTCCGGCGCAGGAACCGCGCGAAATCCTCGGTGTAGCCGTGCACGGTGTAGACCTGGTCCGCTCCTGATCGCTCGACGACTTCAATGAGCTCGTCGAAGTCGCAATGGTCGGAGAGGTCGAACGTCGCGTCGGCGCCGAACAGGCGCGCGAACTCTGCATCTTTGGCCCATCCGGAGACGAGCGCAGTCCGGTAGCGGCCGAGTCGGCGGATCTCGTCCTTGCCGACTGGAGGCGCAATCAGCACGCGGCCGGCAATTGGATCGCCGTTGAACTCAACCCATCCCGGCAGCGGCCGGCCGGCCGCCGCGTAATCCCGCGCGCATGACACGCATCGCTTCTCCAGGGCGAACTCGAAACCGTAAGGGGCGAGCGCGAGCATCATCTCCTCGGTCTTGCCGAGGGCGTGGCAGAGCAGGACCGGCGTGACCCGGCTGTCAAGCGCAAGCCGGCACCACCGAGCAATCGCTTCCACCGTCGAATCGGGGTCGCCGAAGCGAAAGTGCGGCCGGCCGTACGTGCTTTCGAGGATCAGGATGTCGGCTTTCGGGACAAACGTCGGCGGTACGCCGCCGGGTTGGCGCAGCTTGATGTCGCCGGTGTAGAGCACGGAAGTACCGTCATGCTCGAAGTGCAGCTGGGCCGAGCCGAGCATGTGCCCGGCCGGATACAGCGTGACCCTCCCGTCGCCGCGCCGCATCGGCTCGCCGAAGCCCAGCATTCGCCAGCCGCGCGGCCTTCGTGCTTCTGGGATGAGCGCGAGGGTCTGCGGCGTCAGCAGCGCCTCTTTGTGGCGGCGCGCGTGGTCGGTATGCGCGTGAGAGATGAAGGCGAAGCTGCGCACGACCAGGGGGTCAAGCCAAAGGCGGTGGCCCGGCAGCGAGACCCCGCGATCCCAGACGACCTCTCGCGTCAAAGCCGGACGAGCTCCCCTTTTGCAAATAGCTCCGCCGGCACAGCGACACCGACCGCCGCGTAGGCCTCGAAAGGCACTCCGATGTCCGCGACGAAGACTGGGTCCGACAATTTCAGGAGTCCGGGCTTGGGGAGCCCCAGGGTGATGGTCGTATTTGCGCGCACACATGGAGCGTAGGCGACGCCGGAATCGGCGTCGAGACCAGAGGGCACATCCACCGCGATGACGGTCTTTCCCGATTCGTTGATGGCGGTAATCCAGGCTGCGAACTTTCCCTCGGGCGGGCGCGACAATCCAGTCCCGAAGATGGCGTCAACGATGACGTCGGCGTCATCGAACTGCAGATTGTCGACCACTTCGACACCCAGCTTGCCCAACGCCTCGAGCTCTTCCGCCGCCGGTCCCCGAAGCCGGGCCTTGTCGACGCAGCACACACTCGAGAGGCGGCCCCACCGATGGAGATGCCGGGCGGCGGCCAGCCCATCGCCGGCGTTGTTGCCCACGCCGCACGCGACGGCTGCGCGTTGCCGAACGAATCTCGCCACCTGCCAACCCGCCGCCTCCATGAGCCACTCGATCGGGATGCCGAATCGCTCTTGGGTGAGCGAGTCGACCTCTCTGACTTGCTTACTGGTGAGAGTTGGAAGGGCGCTGGACGACAAATGAGCAGTAGGGATCGCGCCGGTGGATGGAATCCGATTGCGAAACGGCCGCACCCGTAAGCCGGGAGATCAGCTGTGGCGTGATGGTGCACACCTGGGGGAACTTGAGAGCGGTGTTGCGGAACGGGCAGTTGTGGATGGTCACATTCACGCCTTCGGTACCCTCTGACTGCTCGACCAGCGTCCCCGCGCGGCCGATCCAGGCCACCACTCTGCGCAGCTTCTCGTCGAACTCGAGCCCTTCCAGGTCCCGCTCGATGGCGCCGGCGTGCCTGGCCGCGACTCGGGCGAAGACCTCGTCCAGCGCTTCCGGCCCACCCATCTCCTGTACCTCCTGCAGGACCATCGTCGCCAGCTGTCCGTACCGCTTCGGGAAAACCGCGTCGGCACGCTCGGTCAGTGCGAAGAGGAGGGAGGGGCGGCCCCGGCCGCTGCGCTCCGGCTGGCTGACGACCAGGCCGTCGCGCTCCAGGTTCGTCAGGTGCTGGCGGACGGCGTTGGGGGTCACGCCCAGGTCGTTGGCGATGGTTTCCGCGCTCGAACGGCCCTTGCGCCGCAGCAGCTCGAGGACTTCCATGCGGGTCGAACGGCCGGCGATCATGAGGGGCACATCCGGTCGCTTGCTGGCGATGCTAGCACAGGCCAAACGGGCTAAATCGATTTATTACAGGTGGTCCTTGACAAAAGCCTTCTGCCCCGTAAACTTGGTATTCGGAGGAGATAGAGGGAATGCCAATGATCAAGCAGGCGAGCCGCGCCATCGAGCACATGACTGCTCGGGAGCGGCGCATCCAGCGGGCCAAGTACGCCCGCCGGAACAAGATGCGCTACATCGACAAGCTCCTGAACGAGCTGGAGATGCTGAACCTGGCCGACCAGCGGCAGATGCCACCTGTCCTCTCGGTCGCGATCAACAAGGTGATCGAGGAGTCGCCAGAGGTCACGGTCCTGGCTCAGGCCAAGCCGGCCTCGGTGATGGAGGCGATGGACGCTCTCTACGAGATCCAGGACAGCCTCATGTACAACCAGATCGAGGACGAGTAGTCAGCTCAAGTTAGCTTCCTAGGCGGCTCATCGAGCTCGGAAGGCGTCGAAGTACTCACATGCTAAGTGGCGGCCCCAGGAGGATTCAAAACAGGCCGATCGCCAGGGTCAAACCTACAAGCCCGAATAGGAAGTCGACGGTGCTCAACAGAATGCCGGGTATCGTTTGCGGCCAGCCGCGACGGGCTCCAAGAGTGATCACCATCACAGCGCCTACGCCGGCGAAAAGGCCAACCGCGCCAACGACGTAGGCAAAGACAATCAACCAGTAGAGTTCGGGAGCATCACCGGTCGGCCCTCTCGGTGCCGAAAAGAAGGTCAAGACAATCATCGGGATGGCGCCAACGAGCCCGCAGCTAAGGCTCAACCAACCGAGCCTGGAGTCAGGAGCGCTGGCAGCCGCCACGTCCTAACGGTATTACTCCGTGGGTAGGCCCAGTTCGCGAATTCATGACGCCGCGCGGTAAGACCAACCAAGATACGGCGAGTTCGCCAGGGCTCACCGCAGCCCGCGTCGTCTACAGCTGCTTTCTGAGATGGATCGAGGACGAGTTGTCCCGAGCAACTGAAGACAAAAAGGCCGGGCTCCGTTGTGGCCGGGCTTTTTTCTTGCCGCCAGCGATGAGTTTGTGGCTGCAGAATGGTCTTTAGGGACATGAGCAAGACAACGATTCGCAACCTCCAGATGCAAGTCGAGCGAGCCATCCATGACATGGTCGAGTCGGGGGCCGAGCGCGGCCTCCAGGTCGCTGTTTACCTCAATGGCGAGCAGATCGTCGATGCCGTGGCGGGCGTCGCGGATCCAGCAACGGGTCGACTGTTTACGTCGGAGACGCCGGTCTACTGCTACTCGGTGTGCAAGGCGGCGGCCTCGACCCTGGTCCACATGCTGGCCGAGCGCCGGGCGTTCGGCTACGACACGCGGGTCGCCGAGCTGTGGCCAGAATTCGGCGCCCACGGCAAGCAGGGTGTGACCATTCGCCACGTCCTCAACCACACCGCAGGGGTGCCGGGCATCCCATTGACGACGACGATCGAAGACCTCTGCGACTGGGACAAGATGTGCACGGCAATCGCCGACTCTGAGCCGTGGTGGGAGCCCGGCACCAAGATCGGTTACCACGCCTACACCTTCGGCTACATCGTCGGCGAGATCATCCGCCGCGTGACCGGCAAGCCCATCTCGGAGGTGTTGCGCGATGAGCTCTCGGGTCCGCTGGGCGTCGAGAAGGAGCTGTACTTCGGCATGCCGCGCTCCGAGCACCACAGGCTGGCGGTGCTCGAGGACACGCCGATGCCGCCCGATTTCCAGATGCCCGCGATGCCGCCCGACCTTCCCATGTTCAAGGCTGCCCCCATGTCGCTGATGCCGAACGCGGCGTTCGGCAACCGCGAGGACACCCTGGCCGCGGACATCCCGGCCGGCGGCAAGACGTCCGCCCGCGCCATCGCGCGAATGTATGCCGCCTTGCTCGGCGAGGTCGACGGCGTCCGGCTACTCTCGCCGGAGCGCTTGCGCGAGGCGACGACCGCGCCGGTGAGCGGAGTCGACGAGGTCTTTGGCATGCCGACGACCTGGGCGCTCGGATACTCGATGGGAGTGCCCGGCGGCGAAACCAAGACGGCGTTTGGCGTCGGCGGCGTAGGTGGCAGCTTTGCGGGCTGCGACGCGGCGACCGGGATTGCTTTCGCCGTGACGAAGAATCGCCTGGCTAACGACTTCAACGCCGCGACCCAGATCATCGGCCTGGTCACGAAGAGGTGAGGCGGCTGAGCTAGTCGGCCTCCGCCTGCCGGATGCGCCGGCTCAGAGTCTGGAGCAGCCTGTAGGCCACCTCGGGATGCTCCTTGAGGAACGGTTTGAAGTTCCACTCGGGGATTGTGGCCAGCGTCACGTCGCTGTCCGCGGTGATGGTGGCGCTGCGCCCCTCGTTGTCGAGCAGCGCCATCTCGCCGAAGGAATCGCCAGGACCAAGCTTTCGTGTCTTGCCCTGCCCGGTCTTCACCGTGACCGTCCCGTCCGTGATCACCATGAAGCCGACGCCGCCTTCGCCGCGGACGACGATCTCGTGGCCTGCCGGGTGCTTGACGATCTTCATCTGCTTTTCGACTGAACGGACCTCGGAGTCAGGCAGTCCCTGGAAAAGCTTGGCGCTCTTGAGTTCGCTCACGCCGGAATACTATGCGCCCGCCGCGGGACTCCACAAGGACCACGTCGAGCCGTCCCAGACCCATGTCTCCGCAAACGGTTGCGGTTGGTCGAACGTCCCACCGTAGACGACCACCTGACGGGTGACCTGGTCGTAGGCGATGGCGACGTCGGCACGCGGGCTTGGTTGGCTCGCGTTGGTCCGATCTGTCCACCGCGACCCGTCCCAGGTGATGGTGTAGCCGGCCGGATCGTGGTTGTCGAGGCCGAAGTAGACGAAGGCGACGATCTGCTTGACGACAGGGTCATAGGTCATGTAGCTCGAACCGCGCGCCGCCGGCGGGGCGGCGGCCTGCTTGGTCCAGGTCGTCCCGTCCCAAGTCCAGGTGTCGTTGAGGCGGACCCCCGGCATGCTGCCGCCGAACAGGACGGTGTTGCCGTTGGCCGGGTCGTAGGCCATGGATGCGAAGTGCCGCGTCGGAGGTGACGTGGCGGGGTCTTGCAGGGTCCAGTCGGCACCATCCCACGTCCAGGTGTCGGTGAAGCCACTGGTGGCCCCTTCTCCGCCGTACATAACGACCACGCCGCTCCGTTGGTCGAACGCCATGCCGGCTCGGATCCGGCCGTCGGGCACATGAGCCGGATGCAACTCAGTCCAGCTCACGCCGTCCCAGGTCCACGTGTCGTTCAGCAGCTGGGCGGGCGGCGCGCCGGACGGGCCTCCGCCGCCGAACAGCACGACCACGTGGCGAGCCGAGTCGTAAGCGGCCATCGGGACGCTCCGGGCCGGCGGGCCCGAAACCTCCAGCCGCTGCCAAGATTTCCCAGCCCACAGCCATGTATCGCCCGTCGAGACGCCCTCGTTGGTGCCGTCGGAGCGAGGCACGGTGTAAACGCCACCGAACAGGATGACGCCCTTGTTCTCGGGGTCGTAGACGAGCGTCGCTCCGGCGCGCGGTCCCGGAAGCCCTGAGGTCGGCGTCGCCGCCGGCGAGGGCGAAGGCGAAGGCGAAGGCGAAACAGTAGCCGAGTTGCTCGCCTGCCTCGCGTTGGTCTGGAATACACCCGTGCTGGTGGCGGCGACCACGCCCAGCACGGTCAATGCGCCGACGCCGAATCCAACCATCACCGCGTGGCGGCCTCTCATCGGAGGCTGAAACGGCGTTGAGGACCCGTCGTTACTATGCCGACCCCTTCTTCTTGCCGTCCAGGAACGCCTGGTAGAGCCGGTACGCCTCCTGCTTGCGGCTGTCGACGATCTTCGTGTAGCCCTGCAGCGTGTTGAGGTTGGCGTGCCCGAGGACCTCTTGCACCAGGCGCACGTCGCCACCTGTCACCTCGAGCAGGGTCGTCGCCGCCGTGTGGCGTGCAACGTGTGGCGACTTGAACGACCAGGCGCCGACCTGTTTGCGGATGAGCTTCACGATGTATCGCGCGCCGGCGGATGTGAGGCGCCGCTGGCGGTCATCGCTCGCGGAGCGGTCGAAGTTGATGAACATCGCCAGACACGCGTCATCGCGCGCGGTGAGGTACTCCTCCATCGCATCGCGTGCGTCGGTGGTGAGATACACGCTTCGCTGCTTGGAACCCTTGCCCGTGACCACCAGACGATTGCCAGAACGCGGAAAGTCCGTGCGGTCGAGGGCGAGCGCCTCGGAGATGCGGCAGCCGGTGCTCACCAGGAACTGCACGAGCGCCCGGTCCCGCTTTTCGAGCAGTGTTTCTCGAGGAAGCGCCGACAGCAGTCGCGTCAGCTCGTCGGGATCGATCGGTTTGGGCAACCGCTGCTCGAGCTTGGGCAGCGTGATGCCGTTGGAGAGGTCGTGCTCGACCAGCCCTTCGCGCGCGATCCAGCGCAGCCACGAGCGGATCGCGACCAGCGCGCGCGCGCGTGACGCAGGACTCTTGAGCCGTGCGGCGAGATGGCGCTGGTAGGCGCGCAGGTCCTCGTGCCGAAGGTCATCGGCGATGAGCGTGTGTCCGTTCGAGGCGAGAAAACCGAGCAGCTTGCGGATCTCGGAGTCATAGGCCCGAACCGTGTTCGGGCTACGGTTGGCTTCAAGTTGTAGCCAGCCTAGATATTCGTTCGCTGCGGCCTGCAGATCGAGTGGCATGTCGAGGCCGGCAACATGATAATTGACGCGAGTGGGGGCTCTTCGCGTTATGAGTCCCAGTCGTGAGCTGGAACTCGAGAGCGATGGCTTCGGCTTTGACCCCGAATTCACCGAGCGCGTCAAGAACGTCGCGCTCTGGTTCTACCGCAAGTACTGGCGGGTTGAAGTCGACGGCGTGCAGAACGTGCCCGCGCGCGGTCGCGCGCTGCTGGTCGCGAACCACGCGGGCATCATTCCGTACGACGGAGCGATGATCCGGACCGCGATCCTCGCGGAGCATCCACACCCGCGTCACGCTCGCATGCTTGTCGTGGACTGGGCCTTTGCGATGCCGTTCACCACCATGCTGCTGGTCAAAACGGGCAATGTTCTGGCCCACCCGGAAAATGCAACCGCGTTGCTCGAGCGCGACGAGCTCGTGGGCGTATTTCCTGAAGGCGTGAAAGGGGCCTCGAAGTCGTACCGCGACCGTTATCGGATCAAGCGGCTGGGCCGTGGCGGCTTCGTCCAGGTTGCGCTTCGCACGGGTTCGCCGATCATCCCAGTTGCGGTGGTCGGGTCGGAGGAGATCCACCCGGTGATCGCGGACCTGCAGCCCGTGGCGCGGCTGCTCGGTCTGCCCACCTTCCCGATCACGCCAACCTTTCCCTGGTTCGGTCTGGGGGGATTGCTCCCTCTACCATCGAAGTGGTTCATCGCGTTTGGCGAGCCGATCGAGGTTGCGCATCACGGCGCTGAGGCGGCGGAGGACGCACGTCTGGTCCTCGAGCTGAGCGAGCAGGTTCGCGAGTGGATCCAATCGACCGTCTACCAGCTGCTGCCGCGCCGCCGAACGGTCTTCTTCTAGCCTGAGCGGATGGCACGCGCGTTCATCGTCGTCCTCATCGCGTCGCTGGCCGTCTCCGGCTGCGGCGGTTCGTCACCGCTCGCCCAGGGTCCGACTCCTTCCAGCGTCGCGGTGCAGCAGACCGACCTGCCCAGTGGAATGGTCAAGTGCGACCTCACAGGCGATATCGACAGTTTTCTGAACAAGGAGAAGACAGCCGACCCGTCGACGTACCAATCGACGAAGACCGAGTGGGACGATGCCAAATCCAAAGGGGCGAGCGCGGCGTACACGGCCTTCTACACCGATAGCGTAGACCACTGCGCCGCGATCAAGACCAAGGGCGCGGACATCGGCTCGGCCACGTACAAGCTGGTCGTCAACTTCGTGATCCAGTTCAAAGACGACTCGAGCGCGGCCAAGGGTTACACGAGCGGGAAGCTCTTCAATGTCAGCGCCGCCGAGCTGCGCAGCAGCGGGCAGGCGGTGGTCGAGGGCACCAAGACGGGCCTTTCGACCAACTCGATCGTGCTCAACGCGCCGATCGGCAACCAGACTTACTACATCGCGGTCTGGCAGAAGAAGTCGTTCATGGTCATCCTCGCCATCCTCAACATCGACGCGACCGCCAGCAAGAAAGTGGCGACGGGAGAGAACGACAGGATCAAGTAGCCGGCGCGACTGACGTAGTTCCTCTTATATGGGTGGGGGCGTGCGGCCCACTAGAATGACGCCGCCGATCGCAAACGCCGCCAACGTCACAGCCCGCACTCGGCGCCGGCGGGGCTCGTCTGCCCTGTTCCGCGCAGCGCTCGTTCTGGCGCTTGCTGTTTCCTGCGCGTTTGCGGCGCCCCTCGTAATCGCCTCGTTTCGCTCCGCGCTTTCGCCTGGCGGCGGACCGACTCCATCTCACCCGACCGCCTCGCAGGTCGTGATGAACGGGCTGGAGGCGGGTGCGTGCATGGGCTTGGATCCGGCTGGAGGGCGTGCGGCCAAGACCGTATTCATCGATCCTGGCCATGGCGGCCTCGACCCGGGCGTGGTCGGCATGGCAGGGGGGCGCCAGGTGCTGGAGAAGGACGTCACGCTCGCCGTCGCCACGCGCCTCGCGTCGCTGCTTCGCGCCGACGGATATCGGGTCGTGCTGTCCCGCACCGCTGATTCGTCGGTGGCGAAGCTGTCCACCTCGGACTCGGTGGCGGGCGCGATGACCGGGTCGGCGGTGCACCGTGACCTCGTCGCCCGGACGCTGTGCGCCAACGCGGCCGCCGCGTCGGTCCTGGTCTCGATCCACTTCGACGCGTTCGACGATCCATCGGTGGGCGGCACCGAGACGTTCTATGACCCCGTGCGGCCGTTTGCCGCCGATAACAAGCGGCTGGCGAATGACCTGCAGGCCGCGGTCGTGGTCGCTCTCGGGACGTCGGACCGCGGCGTGTGGACGGATGAACAGCTGTCGGCACCGACGCTGACCGCAGCCGGTGGCCAGTACGGCCACCTGATCGAGCTCGGCCCGGCGGCGGCGGGCTGGGTGGACAGCCCGAGCCAGATGCCGGGGGCGCTCATAGAGCCGATGTTCCTCACGAATTCCGCCGAGGCGCGGGTGGCAAGCCAACCGGCGGGTCAGCAGAAGGTCGCCGTGGCGCTGCGAGCGGGCCTGCAGAAGTTTTTCAGCGGCGCCTGACGCGAGGCGCCATGGTGCGCCTGGCAAGAATCGAACTTGCTGCCTCTTGCTCCGCAGGCAAGCGCTCTATCCGGTGAGCTACAGGCGCAGGAAGGGTTTCAGTTTAGGCGAGCATCAATCGCAGCCGTCGCGGCCTTGAACGTCGTCAGGTCCAGGTTGCCGGCCACCACCAGCGCGACAAAAACCGAGCGGTGCCAGCAGGCCAATCGTACCGAGGGCCGGTCGTAGGTAAACGAGCTGATGCCGAGCCCGGTGCTCGTTCCTCGTGTCAGGCCCGGCACCAGCTCGCCCGGTGGCGGCGGCGCAAATCCGAAAATGCCCGACTGCCACGCGCGGTCCGCCTGGCCCTCGTCCGCGAACTGCGCGACGAAGCTCGAGATGGCTTTCACATTGGTTGTCGCGCCGAGCTCCGCTTTGCACGCGGACGGGTTCGCAGCAAATATGGAAATCGCGCCGGCGGTTGCGCCTCGCGTTTGCATGTCGGTCCACTGGTCCGTCGCGCGACTCGCGAGTGTTGCGTCGGCCGTCGCGAGCACCGACAGGTACACGTCCATCGGGCCGGACCCGACACACACGTTGAGTGTCGCCAGCACGTCGGCGGATTGGAGGATCGCAGCAGTCGGCCGCGTGTGAGGAGATGGACTCGGACTCGCGCTGAAAGCGGGGTGCGTATCGCTCTGGCATGCCAGAACCGAGAGCAATACGAGCATCGCTGACACAAACCGGCCCACGGGGGCCGGAGTTTAGACTGGGGACGACCTATCGCGCCTGTAGCTCACCGGACAGAGCGTTCGGCTCCGGACCGAAAGGCAGCAGGTTCGATTCCTGCCAGGCGCACTTCCGACCCGGACGAGACACCACAAATGGGTCCAGTCGGGTTTCTTGCCCCGCCGTCTTCCTACAACATCCCCTCGACCAAGCGATCGAGCCGCTCGGCCTGGTGGTGGATGTCGGCGGCCAGCACACGCACGCCTTCGTCGTACGCACGGTCCGCTTCTTTTACCTGCTCGCTCAATTGCTTGATCCCGACCAGCGCCGTCTTGAACTCATGGTTCAGCGTGGAGCGGGCTGTCTGAATGTCGGTCAGCATCTCGAGGAACTCCCTGCGCTCGAGGATCATGTTCAGCGTCAGGAGTACGGCAAGGGCCGCGGTGCACGACGACATAAAGAGGTCGATGTCGTGCCCCGTTAGGGATGAATAAACGTCGCCCGCCGAGGCCAGGAGCAGTGTCATCCAGGGCAGGGCGAGCTGCCAGAGATCGAGCGGAGCTTGCTCGGTTGCTGGCTTCGGCGGGGACGCCGGGTAGATGGCGGCCAGTCCGATCATCAGGAAGCCTGCAAACCATCCTGTGTCCAGAATGCTGCCCACCGATCCGAACGCGCCCTGGACGGTGAGGTACGAGAACGCGCTGTCGGCGATTGAGTACGAGGCGACGCCCGCGAGTAGGAAGGCCATCCTTCCAGCCTGCTGCTGGCTCGCACGCCGGATGGCGAGGATGAGGATCGTGCCGATCAGGATGTCGCCCACCGGGTAGGCCAGGTCGAGAAGCTTGGTGCTGCTGTTGGACAGCCATACCGACTTCAGCCCGAATGCCCACGCGGTCGAGGTCAGGGCCAGGGCGACGATGACACCGTCGAACCAGACACGCCACCGTGAGGATGTGCCTCGTGCGCTACCCCAGAACGCGCGAATGCCGGCGAACGCAAACGGCACCGCCGCCAGGAATCCCGCGTCGGCCAGCGACGGGTACGGGACCTGCACCCCCATCCCGACTTCGTAGATCGACCAGACGACCTCGCCTGCCGACCAGAGGCCGGCTGAGATGCTCATCAGCGCCCAGCCGAGCCGGTCCTTCCCGGCAGCCCGGCTCGCGGCCCACGCGCACGCGAGCGAGGCGAGCGCTGCAGCCACGGCCTCCCCGATGTCGTCGATCGCGGTCACGGCATGCGCCCCGAAGAAGACCGTTCGAATGTTCAGCGCGTAGGCAAGGGAGACAAGCGCAACCGCCGCCGCCGCTGCGACAAAGATTCGTCGCCGTCCGTCCAACGCCATCCACGCGCCCATTTGCGGAAGCGAAGTTAAGCACGGCGCTCATCGGATTCATCCCTCGAATCCGCGATTCTGAAGAAGCCGCCGACTGCTCAATTTCGCGTGGATCGTCGCTTTGGCGCGTTCGATAGGAGTGCGGGGCCGACTGGCCTTTCTTCCTCTCGCCATCCTCATCCTCCTGGTCGCTGTCGCGCCTGACCTGCCTGCGGCGTCGGTCGCGGCCTCGCCAGCTCAAATAGGCACCTTCGACCTGCCCTTCGTCGAACCCGGCCCCAACTGTCCCCCCGACGCCATCAACGGACAGCCCGGAGACGGCCCCGCGGGACCGGCAGGAACGCCATGCAAGCCGGCGGCGGTCAGCGCGGCGGTCTTGCCCGGCGGCAGCATCCTCTACTGGGATGGCCTCGAAGGCATGGAGGACATCAAGTACAGCACCGCGCTCGAGTACGGCAAGGCGGCCGGCTGCGATGAGAGCCGGGTCCTGAGCCTGGCGGGAGCGCCGAGCTGGTCGACACCGCGGCCCAACGACGGAACGTGCAGCCTGGGCTACCAGCCAACCTACCTGGTCCCGAACCCGCCCGCTCCTCTGCAGCCCATCCTCAACCAGCAAGGCAACGCACCCGATGCGCTGTTTTGCTCCTCGCTCGTCTTCCTCCGCAACGGCACGGTGTTCACCGCCGGCGGCACGGATTATTACAACGAGCCGGGCATACCCGGCACGCCATACGGGGCGGTCGAGCTCGAGGGGACCAGGACGACGCGCATGTTCAACCCTGCCAGCGGCAGATGGACGCGGCTCGCCGACATGGGCTACGGACGCTGGTATCCAAGCCTGGTTACTCTGCCCAGCGGCGACATCTTCGTCGCGAGCGGCGTCACCAAGCTCGTGGCGCCGGTCTACCCCCAGCAGCCCCAGAACTCGTTCACCAACGTCAAGCAGACCGAGACCTACTCGCTTGCATCTGGGGCATGGAGCTACAACGGTTCCGCCGCCGACGACCCCGCGACCACGACCTGGGTGACGTTGGGGATTCCGGGTCTCGCCGGCGCCGCGCCGGGTTTCCGTGGCTCGACATTCTCGATCGCCCTTCCAATGAGTCCTCCCTACAGCCAGGCCTCGTTTCTCACCGCGGGCGGGATCATCGGCACGACGCCAGGCACGTACCTGGCCACCACCGACAGCAGGATCACCACCATCGATACCGCCAATGCCGACGCGTTCAGCTGGAGGGCCACCAGCCCGCTCAACAATGCGCGGTGGTATTCGACCGGCGTCTTGCTGCCGGACGGCACCGTCTTTGCAGTCAGCGGTGCGGATCGCGATGAGGTGG
>VBFV01000036.1 GCA_005881335.1 Chloroflexota bacterium | reverse complement strand
CACCTCACGTCCAATGGTCACCTCGATGGGATCGCACCAAGCCACATCGAGGCCCAAAAACCAGGCCGCTGTGGAACCCGAGAACGCGTAACTCGCCGGCACGCGCTGGGCAACAGCCTCGAGCTTCAACAGCGCATCTTGCGGGAGGCCCATCCAGGCGTATTGGCCGCGACTCAAACGCGCCCAGCTCCTTGTCTGCAAATCGTCCCACCGCAATCCGACTCGCCTGGCGTCGGCGACGGTGAATGGACCACCTCGCAACGCCGGCTGAGGTGAGGACTTGACGGCCATGCCTTCGAGCATCGCGCGCTCGACGGTCGGCGACAATCGAGCCTGTTAAGCCCCGGCCCACCATCGGATAGTCCGGACAAAGCCGCCGGGGCGCAGCCGCAAACCACGGATAGTCCGGACTATCCGGGAAAACTAGGCGGTCGGGTTTTCGAACGCTCCGATCTTCGGCGCGTCGGGATGCATGGACTTCTGCGGGACGAGGTTCAGCGTCCCGCCCCCGACTGCGTCCAGCACCGCCTCCGCGACGTCCGGGTGGAAGTGCGTCCCCGCCCCAGCTCGAACCTGCTCCACCGCCACCTCCAGCGGCATCCCCCGCCGGTAGGGCCGGTCCGACGTCATCGCGTCGATCGCGTCTGCCGCGCTCACGATCCACGCAAACATCGGCAGCTCGTCGCCCTTCTTGCGGTCCGGGTACCCCTTGCCGTCGAACCGCTCGTGATGCGACCGCACGATGACCAGCTCGTCGGTCAACATGCGCAGCCCGCTCAGGATGTTGAACCCGACGACCGTGTGACTCTTCATCTTCTCGAACTCCGCCTCGGTCAGCTTGCCGGTCTTCTGCAACACGACATCCGGCACGCCGATCTTGCCGATGTCGTGCAGGCGCCCACCCCGTTCCAACCGCACCCAAGCGCCCTGGTCGTCCGGCGAGTAGTGCATCTGCCGCGCGATCATCAACGCGTATTTGGTGACGCGCTCGGAGTGACCGGCCGTGTACGGGTCGCGTGCGTCGACCGCGTTCGCCAGCGCCTCGAGCGAGGCCAGGATGACCTCCTCGCGATCCTTGAACAATCGCGCATTGTCGATCGCGACGGCCGCCTGCGCGGCGAGCTCGGTGACCAGGTTGCGGTGGTCGTCCGTGAAGGCATGGCCGACCTGGTAGTTGGCGAGGAAGACGACGCCCAGCGGCTTGCCGCGCAGCGTGATAGGCACGCACAGCACGGCGCGCGGGTTCAGTGGGCTGTCCGCCTTCGACTCGTGCTCCATCGCCTCCATCAGCGAGTCGCCCGTCTCCATCACGCGCCGGCAGATCTCACCGCCAAGTCCAAGCGCGAGCTTCTCGGCCGTCTGATGGTCGGTGCCGAATCCACCTTTCAGGATCAACCCGGCCCCGTCGTCGAGGGCGAGACATCCGATCTGGGCCGACGACGCTTTGGCCGCGCCCGCGAGCACCTGCTGCAGCACCTGATTCAGATCGAGCGTCGAAGTGGCCGCCTGCAGAGCCTCCTGGAGGTTGCGCAGCTCCCAGATGCTTCGCTCGTTCTTCTCGTACAGCTCCGCGTTGCGCACCGCAACCACGCCCTGGTTGCCCAGCGTGGCCAGCACGCGCTGGTCGTCCGCGGTCCACTCGCGCGGCTTGGTGTCGAAGACGGAGAGCGTTCCCCAGAGACGGCCGTCCTCGAGCATCGGCGTGCAGATCGCGGCCTGGATGCCGAAGGTCTGCAAGTCGGGAGGTGATTGGAGCTCGCTCCCGGCATGGAAATCAGCCACGGCGGTGGCGCGAAGGCTCAGCATCACCGCTCCGACGATGCCCTGTCCGTTCTGGAACTCCATGCCGTCGACCTCGTCCGGCAGACCGACCGACATGATCACCGCCTGCCGGCCGTCGGGGGTGCTGCGTGTGAGCAAGCCGGCCGACCCCACGGTCACCCGCACCGCCGTCTCGAGCGTCTTCTGCTCCAGCACGCGAGGTCCCTGCGTCACAGTGGTGAGGGCTTGCGAGACCTCGCCCAGCGCGTCAAGCGCGGTGTCGAGGCGCGAGGCCTGCCCGGTCACCACCTGGAGGATGCGCGAGTTCTCCACTGCCACGCCCGCCATCGAGCCCAGCTCGTCAAGCGCGGCGATGTCGTTCTGCGTGAAGCTCGACGTCCCGCGCCGGCCCAGGCAAAGCGCGCCGATGACGCCCGTCTTGCCCCGGATCGGCGTCAGCGCCTCGTTGACCGTCACTGCGTGCGTCTCGAGCCGCAGCCCGCTGAATGTGCGCTGGTCCTCGGTCACCGCGTTACGCAGGACCGTCTCGCCGTTACGGACTCTGAGCAGAGGCTCGTCGACCGGCTCGTCCGGCTGGAAGAGAACGGCCTGTCCGGCGTCGTACCGGATGACTTCCTTGCCCCGCTCGAGCACCACCTCGAGCGCCTCCTGCATCGTCTTGCCCGATGCCTCTTTCACCAGCTCGTTCATCACGGCGTAGCGCGCCGACTCCTTTTGGGATAGAGCCACCGCATGCGCGCTGGCGAGCTGTGAGCCGGCCCGGATCGTCAAGGTGGTCGCGAGGCGCCGGTCGTCCTCGCTGAACCTGGCCCGGTGGCTGCCCAGAAGGACGAAGCCGCCGACCCGGTCGCCGATCGGCATGGGCACCGCGACCACGTCCACGATTCGAACGTCCTCGGGCAGGTGGTTGAAGAGCTCCTTCAGAGCGCCGTTGCCCACGGCGGAAAACGTGGTGCCCGATTCGACGGCCGCGAGCAGCGGCCCTGCGCCGTTCGCCCGGCGCGTGACCGAGAGCGGGTGCAGACCCTCCACGCCGACACCCGGGGTCTGCGGCACGAACTCGTGCTGGTCCGCAGTGGCCAGGTAGCAGCACGCGAAGTCGGCGCCGACCTGACGTGCGATGTTGGATGTAAGCGCGGCCAAATCCTCCGGGGGCGCGGCGTCGACCTCAGAGGTCGCCGCCAGGAACGCGCGGCTCTTCCGCTCGAGCTCGCGCGACTGGCGTTCGATGGTGTCGGTGAACCGTCGGTAGGCGATCCGGGCGGCGGCGCCACCCGCGCCAAGCACCATCAGGCCCGCAAGCTGCAGCAGGAGGTCGCCTTGCCGCGGGTTGAACTGGGCGATGAGAAGGGTCATCACCAGGGCCCCCGCCCCGGCGGGAACGGAAACCCGCCACGTGCGGTACACGACTCCGGCGGCGAGCGCGATCAGGCCGGCCAGGCCGGCGAGCGCCGCCGCCCAGCCGACGCGTCCGCTGGCGTTCAGCGACGCGCCCACGAGGATCAGCGCCGCCGTGGCCGCGGAAAGGCCAATCCGGAGCCCCCAGACCGCCCTTAGTGAATTCATCTGGCGGCGAGTAAGTCTAGGTTTGTGTTCGGAAGGGGAAGCTAGATACCGAACTTAAACTTCATGCCAGGCACAAAGTGACCGTTTCCGAGCTGCTCAGGATCGCCGACCACCTCGACCCGAAGGACCAGGCCATGGTCCGGAGGGCCTTCGAGTGGGCCGCGAGCGCCCACAACGGCCAGCACCGCCTCTCGGGCGAGGACTACGTGAACCACCCCCTCGAGGTGGCCGCGATCCTGGCTGACCTGGAGCTTGACGCCGCCACGATCGCCGCCGCGCTCCTTCACGACACCGTGGAGGACACCAACGTGACCGCCGAGGAGGTCAAGCGCGAGTTCGGCCCGGAGGTGGCGCGCCTGGTCGAGGGGGTCACCAAACTCGGCCGGATCTCCCTGCGCACCGACCAGCAGCAGCAGGCCGAAAACATCCGCAAGATGATGGTGGCGATGGCGGAAGACCTACGGGTCGTCCTCATCAAGCTGGCAGACCGGCTCCACAACATGCGGACCCTGGAGCCGCTCACCGAAGCCAAGCGCCGCAAGATCTCGCGCGAGACGCTCGACATCTACGCGCCGCTCGCGCACCGGCTCGGCATCGGCCAGATCAAGTGGGAGCTGGAGGACCTCTCACTCCGCAACCTCGAGCCCGAGGCTTACGACGACGTCGTCAAGCGCATCGCGCGTAAGCGTCACGAGCGCGAGTCGCTCGTCTCCGACCTGCGCGAGATCCTCGCCCGCGAGCTCGAGAAGGTGGGGATCCAGGCCGAGATCACCGGCCGGCCAAAGCACATCTATTCCGTGTGGCAAAAGATGACCCGCGAGGACAAGGACTTCTCCGAGATCTACGACCTTTCCGCGATCCGGGTGCAGGTCGAGTCGGTGCGCGACTGCTATGGGGTCCTGGGCGTGGTGCACTCGCTGTGGAAGCCGATGCCCGGACGGTTCAAGGACTACATCGCGATGCCGAAGTCCAACGGCTACCAGTCGCTGCACACGACTGTGATCACGCATACGGGAGAGCCGATCGAGATCCAGATCCGCACCCACGAGATGCATCGCGTCGCCGAGTTCGGCGTCGCGGCCCACTGGACCTACAAGGAAGGCGGCAAGGACGCGAGCTTCGACCAGAAGCTTTCGTGGCTGCGCAGCTTGCTCGAGTGGCAGAACGAGGTGGGGGACGCCGAGTCGTTCCTCAACACCGTCAAGGTCGACCTCTTCCAGGACGAGGTCTACGTCTTCACTCCACGTGGCGACGTGATCAACCTGCCGGCCGATTCGACGCCAGTCGATTTCGCGTATCGCATCCACACCGAGGTCGGCCACCGCTGCATCGGAGCCAAAGTCAACGGGCGCATGGTTCCCCTCGAGTACGCGCTGCAGAACGGGGAGATCGTCGAGATCCTCACGTCCAAAGGACCGCACGGGCCCAGCCGTGACTGGCTGAACTTCGTCAAAAGCGCGTCCGCCAAGGAGCGGATCCGCAAGTGGTTCAAAAGCCAGCGCCGCGAGGAGAACGTCGCCAAGGGGCACGACCTGCTCGACAAGGAGCTCCACCGCATGCATCGCATCGGCCTGGCCGACCTGCCCGAGCCCAAGCTGCTCGAGATCGCCGGCCTGCACAGGTACGCGACCATCGACGATTTCCTGGCCGCGATCGGGTACGGCGATCTTTCTCCGCACGCGGTCGTGATGCGGATGGCGCTCAACCTCGACACGCCGGGAGGCGACCTACGGACCATCCCGCTCATCCCGCAGGTCCAACCGTCGCCGCGCGTGCTGGTCCGCGGCGAGAAGGGAATCCTCACCACGGTCGCGTCGTGCTGCCAGCCGGTGCCAGGCGACGCGATCGTCGGTTACACCACGCGTGGCAAGGGCGTGACGGTACACCGCGCCGACTGCATCAACGCCGTCAACGCACAGGACTCGGCGCGGGTTGTTCCGGTGGACTGGGAATCCGACGCGACCCACCTCTATCCGGTCGCGATCAAGATCGAAGCTTTCGACCGCCAGGGACTGATGCGCGACATCGCCACGGTCGTGGCCGAGAACCGCGTCAACATGTCGTCTCTCGAAGTCCACGTCTACGACGACAAAACGGCCGTCGTGTCAACGACCGTGGAGATCGACTCGCTGGCCCAACTTTCGCGCCTGATGGAGAAGCTCGAAGGCGTGAAGGACGTCCACACCGTCGCGCGCGAAGCCAGCTGAACGGGTGACGGTTCGCGTCGAGGTCACGGCCGACCGGCGGTTTGGCACCAACTCCTACCTCGTCGAGGATGACCAGACCCACGACGCGGTGGTCATCGACTCCAACCTCGAACCGGAGCTGGTGATCGAGGTCGCCAAACAACGCGGCGCCAACGTCAAAGCCATCCTCCTGACCCACACCGACATCGACCACATCGCCGGCCTTCACGAGCTGCGGGGAGCGTTTGGTCCGGTCCCGATCGCGGTCCACGCAGCGGAAAAGGACGTCATCGCGGAGGGCCGTCCGCTCCGTCGGGAGTTCGGTCCGATCGCGACGCGCGTCGACAACGTGACCACCCTGGTCGAAGGTGAGCCCTATCGCGCCGGCTCGCTCGAGTTCGAGGTCCTGCACACACCGGGCCACAGCCCTGGCGGCGTCACGCTCAAGATCGACGGCCACCTGTTCACGGGTGATGCGCTGTTCGCCGGGTCGATCGGACGCTCCGACTTCGCCAACTCGGATACGGCCGCGCTGCTCGAGGGCATCAAGGCCCGGCTGCTCTCACAGGCCGACGACGCGATCGTCTACAGCGGCCACGGCCCCGCCACCACCATCGGGCGGGAACGCCGGATGAACCCGTTCCTTACGTAGCGCTCACTTCGAGCTCAGCGTCAGCACGACGATCAAGGCGGGCCCCAGCAGCACCAGCCACAGCGTCGGGAACACGCAACCGACAGTCGGGATGAGGATCTTCAGCGACGCGCGGGCCGCCTCGGTGCGGATCTTGAGCCGGCGCTTGACTCGCATCTGCGCGGCGTGTGCGGCGATGGTTCGCGCAACCGGTACGCCGGTCCGCTCCGCATAGAGGATGCCCCGGACGAGCGACGCGAAGTCGTCGACGCCCGTCGACACCGCCATCTCCTCCAGTGCCTCGGCCCGCGGCCGTCCGAGCTGAATTTCCCGCAGCGCGCGCGCCACGAGCAAGGTCAGCGAATCGTCCTGGTGCCGCACGAGCTGCTCCAGTGCGCGGTCGAGGCCAAGACCCGCCTCCATGCTGATGGCGACGACGTCGAGCGCGTTCGGCAGCGAAGCCTCCAGCTGCGCTCGGCGCTCGCGCACCAGCTGCTCCAGCCAGAAGACCGGGACGTAAAAGCCCAGCCCCACCCCGATCACCAGGGCCAGGCCGATCGCGAACGGCGTGCCGATGAACATGCCGATCGCGGTCCCGATGGCGCCGAAGGCGGCGGCGGCGGCGATGCGCAATGTCTGCAGGCCGGCCGGATCCAGGTTGAGCGGGTTGCCGACGAAATCCAGCTGGCGGCGGAAATGCGCTGCCTGCGCCTCGGGCGTCATGCGCGTCATCTGCCGCTGCAGCCAGCGCCGCAGGGGCGCCGTCAGGCGTTGGACGAACGGCTTCTCCAGCTCCAGCGCGACGGCGCTCTGGCCGAGGCCGACCTCCTGGCGGGCGAGGCGCTCGCGGGCGAGCGTTGCGGCGTCCGCGGCACGCGAGGCGATCATCCCCACGGTCAGCAGGTAGGCGCCCACCGCCGCCGCCACGCCGAGGAGGATGGGGAGGACGCTCATACGATCGCCGTCAGGCGCCGGATGATCAGGTTGCCGATGAACAGCAGTAAAGCCGCGAAGCCGAGCATCACCCAACCGAGCGGGTTGACGAGCATGGGACGGAAGTAGTCCTGGACGATGAAGTACAGGAGCACGGCCGTGACGATGGGCAGCAGCGTGATGATCAAGGCGGTCGCGCGCGATTGAGCGGTCGCCGCGAGAATCTCCGCGCGCATCTCCTCGCGCTGCCGCATCGTGTCGGCGAGCGTGACGAGGATCGCAGGCAGATCTCCACCGACCGAGCGCTGGATCGTGATGACCATCACCATCAGCCGGAGGTCGTTGCTGCCGATTCTCTTGACCATGTTGTTCAGCGCGCTCTCGACGGACGCGCCCAACTCGATCTCGCGGCGCGCGAGCGCAAACTCGTCCGATATAGGTGGCCCCGCGTTGTCGGTCACGGCAGAGAGCGACTGCGCGACCGACTGCCCGGCCTTCATCGAGTTGGCGATCAGTTCCATCGTGCGCGGCATGCCCGCGTCGAATTGCATCAAACGATGGCCGCGGCGGTTGCGCAAGTAGAGCCACGGCGCCAGGTAACCGATCACCGCAAAGATGAGGAACTCGAGGCCGATTCCAAAACGCAGCAGGCCGACGATCCCCAGCAAGATCGCAGTCGCGGCCTGGACGATCCTGAACTCATACGGGCGCAGCTCGATGTCGGCGCTGACCAGATCGCGCTGCAGGCTGCTGAGCCGCTGCTCGGACGCGATCCAGGCCGGGGTGCCGGTCGTGTCGAAACGCCGCCTCAGCTGCTCCCGAACATCAGACAGAGTCCGAAATGAAGCGCTGACTTGCTGCTGGGGTGCCGCTGCACGTTGCGAGCTCACGGTGCCGTACACGACGAGGCCGACGCCGATCGCCGCCGCGACGGCGACCAGGATGATCGGGATGCCCATCGGTCAGTCCAGGGCCACTCAGTGCGTGGTGAAGTGCCAGCGGCCGTCGACGTCTTTGGGGCCGACGCCGGCCGCGGCGGAAACGTTCTGGCACTTGCTGTCGGGTCCGGTCGGAAGGCTCTGGTAGTCGGTGTAGGACTCGAGCTCGTACTTCATCGACGCGTTGTTGAGGAGCCAGAAGAGGTACTCGGAGTCGCATCCGGTCATGAGCACCGTGAGGCTGCTCGTCACCACCCCGGTCGCGGTCGAACCGGTCGATGGTCCCACGCGAAGCACGTCGACGTCTTTGAAGACCGTCAGCACGACGGGTCTGCCTGGGCTCTGGCCGAACGACGAGGTGTTGATGGTGGCGAGCATGGTGATCCTGTCCCCGACCTGCACATAGCCGCCGACACCGACCTGCTCGCTCGTGGGCACCGTCACGGCCACCCAGCCTTTGGGGATGGGCAGGTATGCCACATCGCTGTTGCTCAGAAGATCGCCCGACGGGGCGACCAGGTTGGCGGTCACCGGCATGCCGGCGGGGATGTCCACGCGCGAGCCTTTGCCGGCGACGTCCTTGACCGTCGCGAACGCCTGCGGCGGGGGTTGGGTGAGGTTGGTGAGTGTGAGGTCCGACGCCTGGATCACCGTCCGCGCCTTGATGTCGTGGGCGGCCACGACGACCTTGGTGCCGGCGGTGTTGCCCTGGATCAGCGGCAGGCTGGCGATTCCGGCTGCGGTCGCGAAGGCGATCACCGCCAGCACCGCGCCGATGACGATGTACAGGCGCCCGCGGCGAGGTCGGGACAGGACGGAGGTGGCTATCGACACTTAATTGGGCGCAAGCTTCACAAAAGGGACGCCTTAAAGCAACTCATTCGACAAGAACGGCCTCCACGAGGGCCGTGCTGATGCCGTAGTCGCTCCCCACGGCGGTGCCCGCCCCGACCGCCGCCGAGACCGACAGGCTGCCGCAGGAGACCGTCCCGTCGATCGTGCTGCTGCCGTTGACCGTGTCAGCTCGAGTCCCCGGTCGGGGCCTGGGAGCACGGGGCGGCAAACCAGGTCAAGCCCCCGCCGGCCGAGTCCGCCGCAGCGTTGGGCGGGCACGCAGAGATCGAGCAGGGGGTGGAACCGAACTGGCAGGTCGTGGCGGCGCAGGCAGCCCCGCCGCCAGCCGCGCACGTCCCCGTCGAGAAGCCGGTCTGGTTGACGAACTCGAGCGTCACGTCCCGGGCCAGCAGCTCGCCCCCGTTGAGGCAGATCCCTCCTCCGCCTGCGAAACCCGAGCCGTTGAAGTAATAGAAGCCCGGGTCGAGCACGGCGCCCCCGCCGGCACTCGCGGGCTTGAAGGTCGCGATTGCGTTTGCCCAGAGTGA
Source organism: Chloroflexota bacterium (assembly GCA_005881335.1). Taxonomy (GTDB): domain Bacteria; phylum Chloroflexota; class Dormibacteria; order Dormibacterales; family Dormibacteraceae; genus 40CM-4-65-16. The sequence continues at coordinate 29,490 of VBFV01000036.1, read as the reverse complement.
GGGAACACCCGCAGTCAGAGTCTCGGACGCGACCCCGGTCGGCAGGTCGAGGCGGTACTCGGAGCTGTAGCCGTTCGCGATGTCAGTCACGGCGCCAGTCCAGCCCGCGGCACGTGAGAAGGTCTGTCCTGGCAGGTTCTGAAAGCCATCGATTGTGATCACGAGCTCGCCGGTCTGGGTCACCGCCCCGCCGGTCGAGACCGTGGTCGTAGTAGTCGGCACCGCAACGGTTTGCGATCCTGACTGGTCGAGCGGGGAAGCCACGGCGACCCCGGTCCACTCGCTCAGCTGGGCGTTTCCGTTGACGGTCGCGGGGTTCAGGGTGAAGGTGACGCTGTTGATTCCGCCGGGGTTGTTCGCGTAGTACCAGATCTCGCTCCGGCCCTCGCCGGCCTGGTTGGCCTCGGCGGCCGAAACCCAGCCGGCGGTGGCGGCGAACTTGTTGGGGGTCGTCTCTGCGGAGACGGTGGCCACGAGCAGGGTGCCCGCCTGGCTCGCGGCCGGCATGGTCGCCGTTATGAAATGGCGTTGGCGGGCACTCTCTGCACCGATCTGCCTGGCAGAAATGCCGCCTGCCATGGTGCTGAGGTTCAAGTAGCCGTAGCAGCTCGGTTTGAAGTGGTAGAAGCCGCTCGCGTCGGCACTCGCGGGTGAGGGCCCAAGGCCGGTGCCGACGACAGTTCCGCCCGCGGTGATGTTGGGATAGACGCCGCCGGGTGTGCATGCTGCGCCGCCCGTTCCTTGCAAAGTGCCGATCGCGGCCGCGTCCGTGTTCGGCTCGGGCGGTCGCGCGGTGGACAGCGGCGGGACCGGGTGGGCACCGCTTCCGCCGGCGCACGGGTTGGCGTTGACCGCCGCGTCGCCGGCCGACAGGTAGGCGCTCGTTCCGGACGTCCCGCATGTCGTCGCGTTGTGGCCGGACAGCTCGTAGCCGTCGGCGCACACGGCGTTGCTCGACCCGGCGTTCGAACCTGCGACGCACAGCCCGCCGCCGGCGACCCATGCCTGTCCATTGGCGTACACCGACGCGTTGCCGAGGTCCGAGTAGGTGCTCGAGGCCGCGTCGAATCGCGTGTGCGCGTACATCGCGCAGGCGCCGCTCAACGTGATCGCGTTCGAAGCGGCGATGGTGCCCGCGACGTTGAACTGTCCACCGGTGCACGACAGGGTGGTCGCGGAGACAGCCGCGGTCGATCCACTCAGCTGCTGCGCGACCGCACGTCGCGTGACGTTGGTGTTCGATGCGCCCATGTAACTGCCGAAGGAGATCGGCAGGGACACGGTCAAGATGACTTCGACCTGCTGCTGGTGCGCCCGGTACGGATAGTGGATGGTTTCGCTCAACGCGCCCGAAAACGTATCGGTGCCGGTGTAACCGCCGGCGCACGTGCCGGCTCCGATGTTCAACGCGCCGGTGCGAGTGCGCTGCGTGGCGAGGAAGTTGTCGGCCTCGGTGATGACAGTGCTCGCCTTGGCGTTGTCGCAGGAGACGCCGATCTTGAGCGCAGCGTCGAGCGCCGCCTGGTCGGCGAGCTGCTGCAGCTGGTTGCGCTGCCACTCCACCGAGCCTGCCAGCAGGATCAAAGCTGCCGACCCGATCAGCGCCACCAGCCAGACCGCGACGATGATCATCACCTGACCCGACTGCCGGTCGTGCCGGTGCATCAGAACTCCAACCTCTCGACCGACTGCGAGTCGAACGTGATCACGCTCGGGATGCCGAGCAGCGTGTTCACCACCGGCTTCCACTGCAGCTTCAGGTCGACGACGACGAGCTGATGACCCGACGTGCGCACAGCGGCGCCGGCGGCGCCGGCGCAAGAAGGACAGCTCCACCGCGGGTTCGGGTTGCCACCGGTCGCGTCCAGCTCGTAGACGAAGACGTAGACGGTGCTTGCGTTGATGGCTCCGGTCAACGTGATCGTCCCCGGGAGAAGCGGGTTGGCGTTGGCCGCGTACGTCCCGTATGAAGGCGGGCTGCTGATTGCGGTCGAGTCCTGGTAGACGACGGACATGCCGAGGGCGTCCAGTTGGTGCGCGCCGTTGGTCAGCGGACCCAGCGAGCAGGGCGTGGCAAGAGCCGTGCACGTCGGTGGCAGGGTGTTGGAGCCGCTGTAGTACTCAAGGACCGCCTGTCGCGCCATATCGCGCGACGCGCCCTGAAGCATGGTGTAGATCAACAGGCCGCGACCGAGGTCGACGGTCGCGCCGATCATCAGCAGCACCACGGGCGCGATGAGCGCGAACTCCAGGAGGGCTTGGCCGGATTTGGAAAGTCTCACCAGGCCGTCGTGGCGCGGCTCGACCCCTGGATCGTGATCCCGCCGCCGAGGATGTTGAGGTCGCTGAACCCGTAATACACATAGACGTCGACCTCGGATTGGTAGAGCGTGGTGATGGAGCCCGCGCAGTTGGCGCTGGAGCCGCAGTACACGGCAACCACCGCCTGCCCGGCGACCGGCTTGGTGTAGTCGGTGCCGACTACGAAAGGAGGTGCGTGATTGACCTGCGTGGGACAGGTGACATTGGAGGTCATCGCGGCGAGGTCGGAGGTGACCAGGGTGCACATGGCGGCCAGCCCGGGGCCGTTGGTGCTCGAGGTCTTGCCGGCTACGTACCGTGCGGCGTCGCGAGCGGCGTCGGAGGTCGCGACGGCGAACGAGTAGCCGCGTCCCATCTCGAGCACGCCCGCAATGAGGAGGGCCAGCACCGGCAGGGCGATGGCGAACTCAACGAGCGCCTGCCCTGTGCGACTACGCCGGCGGCTACCCATCGAGCTTGAGGCTGGTCAGGATCACCCGCGCGATGTCGCTCGCCCCTCGCGACACCATCGAGTTCGGGTCGTGCTGCAAGACGAGTCCACCGGCGAGCGTCGAGTCTTCAGGACGCGAGTCGTCGAAACCGACGACCACCGACATCTTGCGGCCGAGGATCGATTCCACAGCGGCGCGGTCCAGCGGTGGGTGGGGGGATCGCTGGTTCAACACCAGCTCCATCCGGTGATCGGGCACGTTCATGATGTCCCGGAAGATCGCGATCGAGCGGCGGGCGTCGGTCATGGCCGCGATCTCGGGCGGCACGACGATGACCAGGCACTCCGCGCGTTCGATCACGGCGAGCGCCGCCTCGGCCAGGGAGGTCCCCAGGTCGACCACGATGAGCTTCTGCCATGCCACCACCACGTCAAGAACGCGGCCGACACGTTCCCCGGTCAGGGTGTCGACCTCCTCTGGCCGGAGGGTTCCCGGCAGGACGCCCATCCCGGTCTTGTGATTGACGATGTTGCCCCGGAGCACGGGCTCGAAATCCGCCTCGGAGGCCTTGGTCGCGCTCGCCACGGAGCCCGTCGCGATGAGGTCGGCAAAAAGGGCCGCGTGCCCGAAGGGCGCCGCCAGGTCGATGAGCAGCACCTGCCGCGGGTACTTACGAGCCAGGGCCGCCGTGGTGTTGATGGCCAGCGTCGTCGTGCCCGCCCCGCCCTTGGCGGAGAAGACGGCGACGATCGGCGCGGCGGTCCGCGAGGCGGTCTGTGCCTCGGCGGCGGCGGCTGCCGACAGCTCCTGCTCCCACAGCCTGTCGAGCATCAGCGCGACCTTCTCGACCTCCGACCCCAGCCCCTCGAGCATGCCGTCGCGGTCCAGGGTCAGGAGGACCGCGTCGGTGAGGCCGTAGATATTGGTCACGTACCGGTCGCCCGTCCGGGGGGCGGGGAGGATGACCAGGTCGCCGGGCGCGGGCCGCCGCGTGAGAAGGACCTTGCCGGTGGCGTCCGTGACCGACTCCTCGACCTGGCCCGAGGCGAGGAAGACGACTATGTCGCCCCCCGCGCCTCCGAGCCGCAGGGTATCCCTGGCGGCGAGGGCCACCGCGCGCATCCTCCGCGCGACCGCTCGGAGGAGGCCGTCGTTAAGGTCTGAGAAAACAGGCGATATTTCCAGGATCCGCATCCGCATCTGCAGTGCGGACGGCGTCTGGTCTCCGGATGGTGCGCTGCCGCTAGCGCCCATCTGACGTGGCCTTTCCTCCCGCGCCCGCTGTAAGGTTTCAGGAACCTCACGGGCGTTCAAAACGCCGATACTGTACCAACCGCCCCCCAAATGGACCCTTCGCTTCGCAGCAATGGCTCAAATACACGGCTGCCGACGCAGCCCTCAGTCCGCACGGCCGTACGTTCCCGGCTGGCCGGACGTGTTGAGCGGGTGCTTAACTCTGCCCTCGCGGGCGAGCGTGCGGCGGTTCTTAACGCCACGAGCGCTGAGCTGCTGGCCGACCCCGTGGCCGTGGCGGCCGTGTTCGAATCCGCCCTCGACCGCCCTGGGGTAGGCGTCCTCGGGCACTTCATGGCGCACGAGCTGCTGCGTCGCTCCGGGCTGCACGACGACCTCCTGAACGCGCTCGCCAGCCCCCACCCCGCCACGCGGGCCGCGGCGGCCAGGATCTGCGGCGCGGCCCGGTTGTCCGAGTCGATCGTCTGGATCGCGGACCTGCTGCAGGATGCCAGCCCTCCGGTGCAGGACGCCGCAGTGCGTTCGCTGTCCCGGCTGGGGGGCCGGCGGGCGGTCGAGCAGATCATGGCCTCCGCCGACGGGATCCCCCTGTACCGCCTTGCCATCGCGCTGTCGCGCGCCGCCTCCGACGTGGACATCGAGGCGCTGATGCGTCAGCCGGCGAGTGAGCGCGCGGCAGTCGCCACGGTCCTCGCCTGCGGCCTCCGCCGGGACGTGCTCCGCGTGTCGCCGCTGCTCGGGATCGCGCATGACCGCAGATGGCCGCTGCCGGTTCGGCTGGCGGCCTGCAAGGCGCTGGCCATGATCGGCGACCCTTCCGCCGCCGACGGCCTCCATCGTCTTGCGGAGGCTGATCCAGACCAGACGGTCAAGAAGACTGCCGATCGAGCTTACCGTCGCCTCCTGCGGCGTGCGGTGAGCAGGCCGCGATGAAGCTTTCCGAGAGGTTCGACCGCCGCTACCAGCAGACGCCGGCAACCGCGCCGCAAACCCCGGTCACCGGGCCGCAAACCCCCGTCACCGGACCGCAGACCCCCGTCACCGGACCGCAGACGCCGATCGACGGGGTGCCCAGCATCGCCCCGGTGGAGCGGCGGGCGGTGGCGCGAGAGGGGACGATCGCCGTGGTGGAGACGCCGCGCGTCGAGGGCCCGGCCGTGCTCAGCCCCGCGCTGGCCGCCGCCAAGGCGGAGATCCATTCCGACCTCTTGCGACGGCACGCCGCGGCGATCGACATCACCAACCGCGCGGGCATCAGGCGGCTCCTCATGCAGCTGACCGACGAGCACTTCCGGCTCAAGCCCCCGGCCGCGCTGGTCACCGCGGCCGACCGGGAGCGCCTGGTCGAGATCCTCTTCGACGAGGTCATCGGGCTCGGTCCGCTGGAGGCGCCGCTGCGCGACCCGGACATCACCGAGATCATGGTCAACCGGCCGGAGCAGATCTTCGTCGAGCGACGCGGCCGGATCGAGCTGACCAACCTCGCCTTCGAGGACGAGGCCAGCCTGCGGCGCGTCATCGACAGGATCGTCTCGACGATCGGACGGCGCGTGGATGAGTCGGAGCCGATGTGCGATGCGCGATTGAAGGACGGCTCGCGCGTGAACGTCGTCATCCCACCGGTCGCGATCTACGGCCCGTGCCTGACGATCCGCAAGTTCGGCCGCGAGGTGTTGACCCCTGAGAAGATCGTGGCCACCGGCGGCTCGAGCGAAGGGATCCTCGAATATCTCGACGCCGCGGTGAAGACCCGGCTGAACATCATCGTCTCTGGTGGCACCGGCTCCGGCAAGACGACTCTGCTCAACGTCCTGTCCGGGTTCATCCCCGCCAACGAGCGAATCGTCACGTGCGAAGACGCGGCCGAGTTGCGACTGCGCCAAGTCCACGTGATCAGCCTCGAGTCCAAACCAGCCAACGTCGAAGGACACGGCGAGATCATGATTCGCGACCTGGTGCGCAACTCGCTGCGCATGCGTCCCGACCGGATCATCGTCGGCGAGGTCCGGGGTGGCGAGGCGCTGGACATGCTCCAGGCGATGAACACCGGCCATGACGGTTCGATGAGCACGCTGCACGCCAACAACCCGCGCGACGCGATCACACGTCTCGAAACGCTGGTCCTCCTCGCAGGGACGGAACTTCCGTCACGCGCCATCCGCGGACAGATTGCGTCGGCGATCAACATCGTTGTGCAGACCGAGAGGTTGCGTGGCGGCGCGAGGAAGATCGTGAGCGTGGCGGAGGTGCTCGGCATGGTCGACGGTGAGATCGCCCTGCAGGAGCTGTTCTCGTTCCGGCAGGTCGGGGTCACACCCGACGGTCGCGCGGTCGGCTATCACACCCCGACCGGGACCCGCTCCAACTTCTTCGCGCATTTCCAGACCAACGGAGTGGAGTTTCCGATTTCGATGTTCACGCAGGTGAATCAACCACCGACGGAGCAGCTTTACTGATGGGAGAGTTTCGCGACGTCGGAGCGGAGCCACCCGAGCAACACGCCGACGGGCATCCGCACCGCCTGATCCAGGTCGATTCGGAGCTGCTGGCCGACGTCGGCCACCAACTGCGGAACCAGCTCAACGCGGTGATCGGCGCGGCCGGCCTGCTTTCCACCGGCGCGGAGACGAGGGAGGAGCGCGACCTGGCGGCGATCGTCGAGACGGGCGCCGAGCAGGTCGCGCGCATCGTGGACGAGGTGCTCGACGCGGTCACCATCGAGAGTGGCGAGTTCGAGCTCGCGCTGCACCCGTTTGACGTCCGCTCGACCGTCGAGAGCTGCCTCGCCCTCGTCTCTGAGGCGGCGGGCGCGAAGGGCCTCGACATCTCCTTTAGTGCTGCGCCGGAAGTACCGAACGTCCTGATTGGCGACTCGCGGCGCCTCGAGCAGATCCTAATGACGCTGCTGCACGGCGCGGTCGATCGCACGTATCGCGGTGGGGTCGGCATCGAGCTGTCGTCGGAAGACCGCGGCGGCCTCGTAGCGCTGCAGTTCAACATCCGCGACACCGGTCGGGGCGTGCCGGCGAGGATCCTTCGTGGCGGTCTCGACGGCGTGACCGGTCCCTACGACAAGCTCGAACCAGGCGACCGGCTGGCCGTGCTGAGCCTGCGCACGACCAAGCAGCTGGTCGAGATGATGGACGGTGAGCTTCGCGTGGAGCAGGGAGGGGTGGAGGCGGGGCCGGACGCGGGCACCACCTTCGGCTTCACCGTCCTCGGCGAAAGCCTGCCTGGAGCGATGGCCACCACGTTGCTGACCCTCGAGGCGATGCACGTCCTGATCATCGCCCCCGACCCGACCGAGAAGCGCGTCCTCGCGCTCCAGGTCGAGCAGTGGGGAGCCACGGCCACATCGGCGACCACCGAAGAGGCGCTCGGCGCGATCCAGGTCGGGCGTTCGTTCGACATCGCGCTGATCGAGCATCGCCCGCCGGCCATCGACGGGCTGGAGATCTCCACCGCGCTTCGAGCCTCACGAGGTCCCGAGCAGATGCCCATCGTGCTGATCGCGTCGGCGGCTCTAGGTCCCGTCGAAGCCGCCGCGGCCGACAGCGGGTTGATCCAGGCGACGCTCACCAAGCCGGTGCCGCCGCGGACGCTGCACGACGTGATGATCCAGGTCGGCGGGCGCGGTGCCCAACCGCAGCCGGCGCGTCAGGTGGAACCGGGTGCGCTTCGCGTCCTGGTCGCGGACGACAACGCGTTGAACCAGAACCTCTTGAAGCGGCTGGTCAGCAAGCTGGGCCACACCGCCGACGTCGTCTCCAACGGTCGCGAGGCGGTCGCCTCGGTGGCGCAGGAGCCATATGACGCCGTGCTGATGGACGTGCTGATGCCGGAGATGGACGGCCTTGTCGCGGCGGAGGCCATCTGCCGCCGCTGGCCACGGGGCAACCGGCCGCGCCTGATCGCGCTCACGGCCATGGCCGGGCCGGGTGACCAGGAGCGCTGCATGCGCGCGGGCTTCGACGACTACATGAGCAAGCCCGTGCGCCTCGAAGAGCTGAGCGAGGCGTTGAAAGCCGCGGTGGGCTACCGCACGAACCGAGAGAAGGCCGGGCTCTAGCTTCTGAGCCGCGTGTCCAGACGGTCTTCGTGCGATGCCCGCCGTGAGGCCCGCGCTTCGAGGTAGACGACGATGATCACGATCATCCCGCCCAACACCATGAACCCACCGAGGGCTTCGGCTTCGACGCCGGACGGCTGGGCGATGATCTGGATCATGGCGGCACCGAAAACGAGGATGTAGCTCAGGCCGAGCAGCCTCACGCGCGGCGCCACGTCTGACTTCTCGCCGCCACGCCACGGCCGCTTGCCGATGATGAGCAGGTAGGCGCCCATGATCAGCGCCAGCGACGCGAGGATCACCGAGACCAGCTGCACATATGCCGTTGTCACCGGCGCGAGAGTTTAACCCGCCGCACCACCGCTTCTTACAATCGAACACTCCGATGGCCCGTACCGAACCGATCAAAGCCGTCCGCGGCGTGCGCGACATCCTTCCGGCCGAGATGCCGCTGTGGAGGGCGGCGCAACAAGGGGCGGCGGAGGTCGGGCGCCGGTTCGGCTACGAGGAGATCATCACTCCGATCCTCGAGCACGCCGAGCTGATCGAGCGCGTGGGAGAGGACACCGATGCGGTGGCCAAAGAGCTTTATCGTTTCGACGACCGCGGAGGGCGAAACCTGGCCTTGCGACCGGAGGCGACCGCGGGAGTGGTACGCGCTTACTTCGAAGGCGGCCTCAACCAGGGTCCGCAGCCCTCGCGTCTTTATTTGTTCGGTCCGATGTTTCGGTATGACCGGCCACAAAAGGGCCGGTACCGGCAGTTCTTCCAGTTCAACGTGGAAGCGATCGGCAGCGCGGCGGCGGGGCTGGACGCAGAGGTGATCGAGCTGGCAAGCGAGTGGCTGCACCAGGTCGGTCTCCAGGACCTGCGCCTGGAGCTCAACAGCATCGGCGACGGCAAGTGCCGGCCGGCCTACCTCGAGCGCCTGAAGGCTTACTACCGTCCTTTGAAATCCCAGCTCCACGGCGATTGCCAGCTCCGCCTCGAGCGGAATCCTCTGCGCCTGCTCGACTGCAAGGTGCCGCAGTGCCAGCCGTTCAAGGCCGACGCGCCTCGAATCACCGACCACCTGTGTGACGAGTGCGCCGCACACTGGGCGGCGGTGCGGCGGCTCCTCGAGGCCGCCGGCATCGGATATCAGCACAACCCTTACCTGGTGCGCGGCCTCGACTACTACACGCGGACGGTGTTCGAGTTCTATCCGGGTGGCGCGACCGGGCAGCAGGACGCGCTGGCTTCTGGCGGCCGCTACGACGGCCTGGCGGAGGCGGAGGGCTGGCCCCCGACGCCAGGCGTCGGGTTCGCGGGCGGCCTGGATCGCGTCACCGAGCTGATGGCGGCGAAGGGCGAGGAAGTTGCGATCAGCCCCGCGGCCGACGTGCTGGTGCTGCCTGACGGAGACCTCGCGGTCGAAGCCGCCGAGGTCGCGCGCATCTGCCGCTCGGTGCGTTCGACGGCGGTCGACTACGAGCCGAAGAGCCTGACGGCGAAGATGCGCTCGGCGAACAAGCTCGGCGCGAAGTTGGTCGTGCTGCTCACGCCGGAAGACGCGGCGCGGAGGACCGCCAGGCTGCGCGACATGTCGAGCGGCGAGCAGACTGACCTGGCATGGGTAGAGTTGCCGACCCGTCTCGCATGAGCGGCTTTTCCGCCCCGCACTGCGGCTCGCTGCGCGCCTCCGACGAAGGTCGCGAGCTCGAGCTGTACGGATGGGTGGCGCGGCGTCGCGACCATGGCGGTCTGATCTTCATCGACCTCCGCGACCGCTGGGGCACGGTCCAGGTGGTGTTCAACCCCGCCCACGCGCCGCAGGCGCACACGACGGCGTCGGACCTGCGCTCGGAGTTCGTGGTCCGGGTCGAGGGCAAGGTTGCGCGGCGCCGGCCCGGCGCAGAAAACCCACGCATGCCCACAGGCGAGGTGGAGGTCGCCGCATCGGACCTCGAGGTGATCTCGGTCGCCAAGACGCCGCCGTTCGCGATCGAGGACGACGTCGAGGCCGACGAGGCACTCCGGCTGAAGTACCGCTACCTCGACATCCGGCGGCCGAAGATGACTCAAAACCTCGAGCTCCGACATCGCGTGGTGCAGGCGATTCACCGCTACATGGATGCGCACGAGTTCATGGAAGTCGAGACGCCGATGCTGCTCAAGGGCACGCCCGAGGGTTCGCGTGACTTCATCGTTCCCTCGCGCCTTCACCCCGGCGAATTCTTTGCCCTGCCACAGTCGCCGCAGCAGCTGAAGCAGTTGTTGATGGTCGCCGGGATCGGGCGCTACTACCAGATCGCGCGCTGCCTGCGCGATGAAGACCTTCGGGCGGACCGCGTGGTGGAGATAACGCAGCTTGACGTCGAGATGTCCTTCTGCACCGAAGAGGACGTGTTCGCGCTGATCGAAGGTTTGTGGGCGACCGTCTGGAAAGACGTGTTGGGGATCGAGATCCCGACGCCGTTCCAACGCATCGACATGCAGGAATCGCTCCTGAGGTACGGGACCGACAAGCCAGACCTGCGGTACGAGCTCGAGATCGCGGACGTCAGCGACGCGCTGCGAGGGTCAGGCGCGACCGTTTTTCGCTCCGCGCTCGACGCGGGCGGCGTCGTGCGATGTCTGGCCGTCCCTGGCGGAAAGGACATGAGCCGCCGCGAGCTCGACGAGCTCGCCCTGCTGGCCAAAGGGGCAGGCGCGAAGGGGCTGGCCTGGATTCCGGGCCCGCTGGACCGCCACATCAGCGAAGGTGAGATGTCCGCCATCCGCGCAGCCGTCCGCGCGGGAGCCGACGACATCGTGCTCCTGGTCGCCGACCGTCGCCGAAAAGCGGAGACCGTGATGGGCCTGTTGCGGCGGGAGATCGCGCGGCGCCGAAAGCTCGTCCGCCACGGGGAATGGAAGTTCGCGTGGATCTATCCCATGTACCTGTTCGAAGAGGATGACCAGGGCAACCTGACCTACGGTCATCATCCGTTCACGTCGCCGTGGCCCGAGGACATGGACCTGTTGGGCGAGCGCCCGTATGAAGTGAGGGCCCGTGCGTACGACTGCGTGGCCAACGGGTTCGAGGTGTCGGGTGGGAGCATCCGCATCCACGACCGCGGGCTGCAGGAACGAGTCTTCGAGATCCTCGGCATGAGCCGGGAGAGGATTCAATCCCAGTTCGGACACCTGCTCGACGCGTTCGAGTACGGCGTGCCGCCGCACGGTGGAATCGCGGCCGGCATCGACCGGCTGATGATGGCGGTCACCGACACCGAGAACATCCGGGACGTGGTCGCATTTCCGAAGACCCAGAGCCACCAGGACCTGATGCTGGGCGCGCCGAGCCAGGTGGACCCCAGGCAGCTCGAAGAGCTTCACATTCAAGTCGTCCCGCCCAAGAAACCTGTTTCGTAGTATTGAGGCGCTCCCAATGGGCTGCGGGTGACGTGCGCGTTGCCCAACAGTTCATCATCGGGACCCCGGAGTCCGCAAGGTCGACCAAACGCCCGCTTGGACGGGACTTGGAGAGCCGAGGCAGGGGACCCACCTGAGCATGCTCAGGACAACCCACCCTCGTAACCCGGCGGGAGCACCTTTCGGCCGGCTGTGAAGCTCATCCCACCCGGCCTGATCGTGGCCGTGCTGCTCGTGCTGATCGTCTCCCAGCTCTGCTACGCCTTCCTTCCTTACCGCCGGCGCGCGTACATCCCCATCCTCCTGATGACGGTGCTCGGCTTCGGCCTGGGCCAGCTTTGGGACTTCCTCGGGCTGCCGTCGATTCGCCTCGGCCAGGCCAACGTGCTGCCGGCCCTGCCCTTCGCGCTGCTCCTGCAGCCGCTCGCCCGATTCGTGCCGCGACCCAACCGCGAACCGACCGAACCAAAGCCCAGCAACTAGAGAACCCGCACTTACTATTGCGGGTGTGTTTGCGGTCGGCGTGCTGCGGGTATTCAGTCCTTGAGCAGTCAGAGCTTCATGTGGCTCGCGTTTGGGGTGGCCGCCCTGGTCGTGGCGCTCGCCCTGGCCGCGTTGCTCATCAGGCTTCGCGGAACACTTGGTGCCGTGGAGGAGCTGCTCGACACGACTAACGAAGAGCTGAAGGAGACGCTGCCCGAGGTGCGACAGACGATCGAGAACGTGAACGACATCACCTCAGGCGTGAATGTCGGCCTCAGGACAGGCGGTCGCGGACTGGCGGCCGTGGGCCGCGGCATCGGCGCAGCCGCACACGGCGTGAGGGTGGCGGGAGAGAGCCTTGTTCGCTCGGTTAGAGGAGGTTAGCCATGGCTGACAACGAGAACGGCGGCGGCGGTTTCGGCTGGTTCATCCTCGGCGGCCTCGTCGGCCTGGCGGTCGGCGCGTACATCGCGACCGGGCCCGGCAAGGAGCAGATCGAAGGCCTGCGCAGCAAGACGATCGAGCTGAGCGGCAGCGAGACGGTCCAGCGTGCGCGCGAGGCGGCGCAGCGAGCGCGGACCATGGTCACGGATCCCGAGCACCCGGTCGGCAAGGCGATCCAGGACGGGGTCGCGGCCGCCAAGCGCAAGCGTGAAGAGCTCGAGGCGACTGCAGCCCGGAAGATGCAGCGCGCGACGAACCTGGAGGAGTAGCCCGACCCCTCATGGCCAAGCGCAACCTGGCGGAGCTCAAGATTCCCGCGGCTTCCGCCTTCATCCCGGTGGCCAAACGCGTGGCCACCACGTTGGGCGGCCAGCTCGGCCTGAGCCTGATGGACCTGGACGAGCTGGCGATTGCGCTCACGCAGGCATGTGACAGCGCAATCGCCGCGGCCGACGACCTCGGCACTCCGGCCGACCTGAAGCTGACCTACTTCGCCACCAACAGGGCGCTCGTCGTCGACGTCGACCTCATGCCGACGGGTGCCGCGCTGCCGCTGCCCAGGCACGAGACGCACATTGACCCTGAGCTGCAGCGGCTCGCCTACGAGATGATCCGCTGCTTCGTCGACGACTTCCGGCCGTCGATCGAGCCGCTGACGGGTCACGTGAGCTTCCGCATGGTCAAGCACCTGGCAGGCTGATCCCCGACCGGCGGACACTTAATCGGTATTGGCCTCATCGACGCGGATTCCCCGCGAGGAGCTGCGGGCGCTCCATCGCCGCTACAAGGAAAGCAATGACCCGGCCGAGCGCGACCGCATCCGCGCGCGGCTGGTCGACGCATATCACGATTTCGTCTACTTCCTGGCTCGCAAGTTTCAGAACCGCGGCGAGCCGCTCGATGACATCGTCCAGGTCGGCTATCTCGGCCTGATCAAAGCGATCGAGCGATTCGACCCCGACCTCGGTTACGAGTTCACAACCTTCGCGACGCTCACAGTGGCGGGAGAGATCAAGCGCTACTTTCGCGACAAGGGAACCGCGATCCGCTTCCCGCGCCGGCTGCAAGAGCTGCACCAGTCGGTGGTCCGCGTCAACGAGCAGATGAAGAACGAGCTGGGTCGCGAGCCGACCGTGAGCGAGCTCGCCGAGCGCCTCGGCGTCACGCCCGATGACGTCACGGAAGCGATGGAGATGGGCCCCGCCTACGTGCCCGTCTCGCTCGACCAGCCGATCTCGTCCGGCGACGGCCAGGACAATCGATCGGTGGCCGAGCAGATCGGCGGCGCGGACCCGGAGCTGGAGCGGGTGGAGATGCGCGACGTGCTCGATCGCGCCATGGAGCACCTGACCCCGCGTGAGCGAGCGATCATGGCGATGAGGTTTTACGAGCAGATGTCGCAGTCGGAGATCGCGCGCCGGCTCGGCATCAGCCAGATGCACGTGTCGCGGCTGCAGCGCGCTGCGCTCGAGCAGCTGCGCAAATACGTGCCGCAAGAAAGCGCTGACTGATGCCGCTGCTCGAAGCGGAGGCACCGCGCGATCCAATACTGCTTTTCGACCGCTGGTTTCGCGAAGCCACCCAGGCCGGCGCCTTGCAGCCCGAAGCGATGACACTCGCCACGACCGGCGAAGAAGGCCCGTCGGCGCGGATGGTTCTCTTCAAGGGCATCCTCGATGGCACCTTCCTCTTTTATTCCAACTACGCCAGCCGTAAAGGCCGCGACCTGTCGCATGACCGGCGTGCGGCGCTCGTCTTCTACTGGGCGGTCACGCGGCACCAGGTCCGTGTCTACGGTCCGGTGCGAAAGGTCGGACACGCGGCATCCCTCGCGTATTTCGCCGGCCGGCCGCGTGGCGCACAGCTTTCGGCACTGGCATCGCCGCAAAGCAAGGTGATTCGCTCGCGCGAAGTCCTCGAGCGCCGCGTGCTCGAGCTGGCGGAGAAGTATCCGGATGAGGTGCCGCTGCCCAAGGGCTGGGGCGGCTACGCGCTGCAGCCAACCTGGATCGAGTTCTGGGAGAACCGGGAGGACCGCCTGCACGACCGGCTGCGCTACGTTCGCCGCTCCGGCGACGCCTGGCGCATCGAACGCCTCGCCCCATGAGGCCATCGGCGGTGATTGCGCCACTCGGGCACGAATGGCTGGGTCGGGCAGTCGCCCTAAACTAGATCGACCCCGTGACCGGGAACGAGATCCGCACGCGCTTTCTAGAGCATTTCGCGAGTCGGGAGCATCTGGTCCTGCCCAGCGCGCCACTGGTGCCGCACGGCGACCCGAGCACGCTCTTCATCTCGGCCGGAATGCAGCCGCTTCAGCCCTACTACCTGGGCTTTAGCCGGCCGCCCGCGCCCAGGCTGGCGAGCGCCCAGAAATGCCTGCGCACCGGCGACATTGAAGAGGTCGGGAAAACCGAACGTCACCTCACGTTTTTCGAGATGCTCGGCAACTTCGCACCCACGGGCGACTACTTCAAAGAGACGGCGATCCCCCTCGCATGGGAGTTGGTGACCAAAGGCTTCGGCATGCCACCCGATCGTCTACGCGCGACCGTCCATCCTTCGGACGACGCTGCCTTCGAGATCTGGACGACCAAAACGGCGATTCGCGCGGAACACGTGACGCGGGACGGCACCAACTGGTGGGGACTTGGACGAGGGCCGTGCGGCCCGGATTCCGAGATCTGGTGGGACCGCGGCCGCGAGGCCGGATGCGGCCAGCCGGACTGCTATCCCGATCACTGTGCGCGCTTCACAGAGTTCTGGAATCTCGTGTTGCCGCAGTACGACCAGCGCGGGGATCTTTCAGGACCGCCGACGACGGCCGAGTCGATCAACCGCGGCATCGCTGATGGCGCGCTGGTGCCGCTCGCCAAGCCCGCCATCGACACCGGAATGGGACTTGAGCGCATCAGCTTCATCCTCCAGGGCAAGAGCAACGTCTTCGAGTCGGACGTGCTGGCGCCACTGGTCGAATTCGTGCGAGAGCACAGCAAGAAGCCGACGACTCTGTCCGAGCGCATCATCGCCGACCATGTGCGAGCCATCACGTTCTGCATCGCCGATGGCGTGGTGCCGACGAATGAAGGTCGCGGCTACGTGCTGCGTCGCCTCATCCGCCGCGCCGCGCTGCACGGCCGCAACATCGCTCTGAGCGCAAGGCTGTCCGCCGGCGCGCAGCGGACCGTGGCGATGTTCAGAGAGCACTACCCGGAGCTGAAGGACCGAGAACGATTCATAACCCAGACGATCGACACCGAGACGGAGCGGTTCGCGCGCACCCTGGAGCAGGGCATGGAGCAATTCGAAAAGGTGGCTTCACGGGGCGCGAGCGCGGTCTCGGGAGCCGATGCCTTCCGGCTTCACGACACCTTCGGTTTTCCGCTCGAGCTCACGCGTGAGCTGGCCGCGGCACGCGGGCTCGAGGTGGACGAGGACGGATTTCGCGCCGAGATGGCGGCGCAGCGCGACCGATCCAGGCGGGCGACTCCTCACCGCTGGGCGGTGACCAAGGACATCCCCCGCTCAGAGTTCACCGGCTACACAGAGCTGACGACTGCAACCAAAGTGCTCGCGATCCGCAAAGCCGGCGACCTCGCTCAGGCCGCCGCGGAGGGTGACGAGATAGAGATCTTTCTCGAGCGGACTCCCTTTTACGCGGAGTCGGGCGGACAGATCGGCGATATCGGGACGATCGACACTCCCAGCGGACGCGTTCGAGTCGAAGACACACAAAAACCTCTGGAGGGCACCATCGCGCACCTCGGCACCGTGGTCACCGGTGAGGTACGGGTGGGGGAGAAGGCCGACGCAGCGGTGGACATGAAGCGGCGGCGTCAGATCATGCGCCACCACTCGGCCACGCACCTGCTCCACAAGGCGTTGCGCGAAACTCTTGGCGAGCAGGTCGTGCAGAAAGGATCCTGGGTCGGCCCCGATCACACCACGTTCGACATCCCATTGAACCGCGCGATCTCGAAGGATGAGCTCGACCGGATCAACCGCAGAGTCATGGAAAAGATTCGAGAAGCGCTTCCTTTTCACGAGAGCATCAAGCCGTACAAAGAAGCGGTCGCGCAAGGCGCGATGCACCTGTTCGAAGAGAAATACGGCGACGTCGTCCGCGTGGTGTGCTTCGGCGACTGGACCTGCGAGCTGTGCGGTGGCACACACGTGAAGAACACCGCCGACATCGGGACCGCCGTCATCGTGTCCGAGTCCAGCATCGGCTCGGGGCTGCGCCGAATCGACATGGTCGTCGGCGAGGCGGCGGACGAGCTGGTGCGTCGTGAACGCGACCTGCTGACCGAGCTCGCCCAGTCCTTCAACGTGAGTCCGGAGCAGCTGCCACAGCGCATCGAGGCGCTTCGCGGTCAACTCAAGGAGGCCGAACGCGATCGCGCCAAGCTCCGTGACCAGCTGCGCTCTGCGCGTGTGGGAGGCGCAGACGGCCTGGCGGTCAAGCATGGCCGAGTGGACTACGTGGCGGAGACGGTCGACGCTGCCAGCGTCGAAGAGCTGAGGGCCTACGCCGACCGCTACCTCGAACGGGTCCGCTCGGGCGTCGTAACCCTTGTCGCCGGAGACAAGTTTGTCATCAAGGTGTCCAATGACCTCGTGCCGCAGTTCGATGCCACGCGCCTCAAGGATTTCTTCGGCACGGGCGGCGGCCGGCCCCACCTGGTCAGCGGCAAGCTGACGGTCCCCGCGGACGAGGCGTTCAAGCGCCTGGCGGAAGAGCTGAAGTGAGCAAGTTCAAGTTCCTGCGCAAGCGGAGCGACTACTACCGCCATTTCACCGTGCTGGACATCGGCACCGACCTGATCAAGGTCCTGGTCGTGCGGCGGGACGGTCCCGACGGCGAGGTGCTCGGCGTGGGGAGGGAGCCGCAGGGCCCGGCCGCCATGTCGGGGGGCGCGATCGCCGACCTCGAATCGGTCATCCAGTCGTGCAACCGGGCGCTCGAGGCCGCTGAGGACATGGCGAAGACGGTGCCCGGCCAGGTCGTCGTCGGCATCGCGGGCGAGCTGATCAAAGGATTCTCCTCGACCATCGCGTACCCACGTGAGAACCCCAAGTCCCGCGTCCGCTCAGGCGAGATGTCGACGATGCTGCAGATGGTGCAGCGCCGCGCGCTGCGCGAGGCCCAGCACCTGCTCGAGTTGGAGCGCAGCTACGGCCAGCTCGAGGCCCGGCTCGTGCACTCGGCGATCACCAACGTTCGGGTCGACGGCTACCCGGTCACTAACCCCGTCGGCTTCACGGGCAAGAACCTGGAGGTCACCGTCTTCAACACCTTCGCCCCAATGACGCACATCGATGCCATCGAGACGGTGGTCCGGGAGCTCGACCTGGAGCTTGCCGCCGCGGTCGCCCAGCCTTACGCACTCGCTCGGGCGTGCGCCAATGAGGAGATCTGGGCCGAGGGAGGGATCTTCGTCGACGTCGGTGGCGGCACCACCGACGTGGCGCTCATCCGCGACGGCGGAGTCGAGGGCACGCGCATGTTCAACCTCGGCGGGCGTGCGTTCACCCGCCGGCTCGCTCTGGCCTTCGGGTTGAGCTACGAGGAAGCCGAGGCCCGCAAGCTCCGCCACTCGGAAGGCCTTTTGTCCTCGGACCAGCACCGCCAGGTGTCGGAGCTGCTGGGCGCCGACGCCGAAGTGCTTTTGCAGGGGCTTGCCCTCAGCATCAAGGAGCTCTCGCGAGGCGAGCGCCTGCCTTCCAGCATCTACCTGTGCGGAGGCGGCAGCCTCCTCCCCGAGCTGACCCTCGAGATGGTCAAGAACAACTGGGCGGCGGGCCTTCCGTTCCCCAGGGAGCCGCGCGTGAGGCACCTCGTGCCGCCCGACGTGCGCAACCTGACCGACTCCACGGGACAGCTGTCGAGCCCCCAGGACATCGCCCCGATGGGCCTGGCCAACCATGCTTTGCGAACTGAAGCCGAGGAGCGCGATACGGTGAATACCGTCATGAGACGGGTCCTAAGCGCTATAAAAGTCTGAACAGATCTCCAGGAGACCACTAAACGCCATGGCAACGAACCCGATTTACGTCGAAACAGAAGAGGAGATTCCCGAGCTCGTCGAGCGTCTTCGCCGCTACCACGGCGAGGACACGATGCTCGTCCTGCCGATGCGATCGCGCATCGGCCAGAGCCGGTTCAACTTCCAGCTGCTTCGCAATTACTCGGCCCGTTTGGGCAAGCGCGTGACCGTGGTGTGCGACGACCCGGCCGTGCAGAAGATGGCCTCCGAGAGCGGCTTCCCTGTTTTCGGCGCGGTCAGCCCCGATGGCGAAGGCATCCCGTCCGAAGCCGAGACGGCGCAGCCGATCCGGAGGTGGTGGCAGCGCGAGCGCATCGCACCGACGACGCATGTCGGCATTGGCGCCCCGACCAGGCTGCTCACCAAGACCGCGACCGAGCTGAAGCCCGGAAGGTTCCTGCTCTACGTGACCGCGATCTCCCTGATCCTCGTCGGCCTCTTCGCCGCCACGGTGTTCGTCCCGTCGGCGTCCGTAACGCTCATCGCACAGGCTGCGCCCTTCACCGAAAAGGACGTCGAGATCCCGGCGCAGCCGGGCAAGCCGCCGATCAAGGTGAGGCCGGTCGTGATCGCGAAGTCGAACTCGCAGGGCTTCAAGGTCACCGGCTCGATCGACGTGCCGCTCGCGCCGTCGACGGGCCAGGTCGTGTATACGAACGATCTCAAGTCAGGTTTCACAAGCTCGCCAGGACTCCTGTTCAGATACGGCCAGCGGCTGATGAACACCAACGGCCTCGAATTTGCCCAGACGTCTGGTGACACCGTTGTGCCGTGGAACGGGGGCCAGAAGACCGTGAACGTAATCGCCGTGAAGCCTGGCTCGGCCGGAAACGTCGGCGACCACACAATCACTCAGATCGAAGAATGCTGCGGGCCGTTCGATGCTTCAAAAGTCCACGTCACCAACCCGCAGGCCACCGGCAACGGTACCGATCCTTCCTCTACCCCGCAGATGACGGTGTCCGACTTCGACGCGGCGCGGGCGCAGCTCGAGCAGTCGATCCACCAGACGATCGCGCAGGAGCTCTCCTCCGGCGGACAGCCCGGCGAGAGGCTGGCCGAGACGATCATCTTCGGCCCGCCGCAGTTCACGACCGACCACCAGCCGCAGGAGAAGGTGCCGAGCTTCACGGGCACGATGACCGTCAGTGGCGAAGGCGACTTCTACAACGACGCCGACGTCATCCAGGCCTACAAGACGCACCTGACGCGGCTCGTGCCCAACGATCAGCAGCTGCTGACCGAGAGCCCGATCCAGGTCCAGTACCGGCTTCTGAGCTCGGCCAAGGGCGGCTTCCTCGTCTTCGTCGGCAGCGCTTCGGCCTACGTTGCGCCGAAGCTGGACGAGGAGAAAATCCGAGCCTCGATCGTGGGCCGGCCGGTGGCGCAGGCACGCTTCTTCCTCGAGAAGCTGCCGATCAAGTCGGTCGCGATCAAGGAGCAGCCCCTGGCACTCCCGTTGATGCCGCTGCTCGACCGCCGGATCACGCTGCACTACGTCGTCGAGTCGAACGCGCCGTCGGCCGCGGCGGCGGCGCAAGCTTCGCCCAGCCCGTCGGCGTCGCCCAAACGATCGCCGTAGTGCGGGTGCTGGCGGTCGATCCCGGGTCGAAGAGGGTGGGACTTGCCATCAGCGACCCGACAGGGACGATCGCCCAGGCGCTTGCCACCGTCGAGGCCGCGCCGCCGGAAACGCTTGCGTCTCGCCTGGGTGAGATCGCGCGCGACAAAGAGGCGACTCGCATCATCGTCGGGTTGCCACGCCGCATGGACGGCTCGTACGGACCCGAAGCGAAGTCGGCACGCGAGCTTGCGGACTCGCTTCGCAAAGCATCCGGCCTGCCGGTCGAGCTCGTGGACGAGCGCCTCACCACCGTCGCGGCGGAGCGCTCATTGATCGCGGGCGGTGTCCGCCGCGCGAAGCGACGCGTCACCGTCGACCGGGTGGCCGCGGTAATGCTGCTGCAGTCACATCTCGACCGACGTCGTTGAGCGAAGAGGTCACGCTGATCGATGACGCCGGGGTCGAGCGCCGGTTCACGCTGCACGATGCTTTCGACCTCGATGGTGTGACGTTCTACCTGGTCGAGGACACGAGCGACCCCGACCGGGTGCTGCTCCTGCGCGAGACCGAGGGTGGGCTCGAGACGGTCGACGCGGACGAGTTCAAGCGCGTGATGGAAGCGCTCGAAGAGGACCGAGTCGAGTGAGACGCCTGATCGCCGTGGTCGTGGTCCTTGCCCTGTTGGGTTTCCTTGTCTCGCGCGGAATCGATTGGTGGAACTTCAACGTCAACACGCCGATCTCGTCGTCGGGCCAGAACGTGAGCTTTCACATCGACCCGGGCGAGACGCCAACTCAGATTGGCACCGACCTCTATGACCTGCACCTCATCCGGAGCACGATCGCGTGGGACGTCTACACGCGCGCGACCAACGCCGGGCCGAAGTTCCAGGCGGGCTCGTTTGTGCTCAACTCCAACATGTCGCTCAGCCAGATCGTCAGCGCCCTGCAGCACGGGCGTCCCGACGAGAAGACGATCACGTTTCCGGAAGGATTCCCGCTCCGCTACCAGGCCGCGCTGGTCGACCAGAAGAAGCTCGGCACCGCGCCCAGCTACATCACAGGCGCCGACTACCTCCGGGTCGCGAAGGATCCCGCGTGGGCTGCCACGTACAAGTTCCTGCCCGCGCGACCGACCAACGCTGACTTCCCGTTTGAGGGCTACCTGTTCCCGGACACGTACCTGGTCGACCCGGTCATCGGGGCCAAGGGCCTCGTCCAGGCGCAGCTGGAGCAGTTCGGTACCGTCTTCTCGGCCGACTGGCGGTCGCAGATCACGCAACCGACGTCAGGGCGTCCAGCTGAGGACATCCGGACCATCGTCATCCTGGCCTCGATGGTCGACCGTGAGGCGAACAACAAGACGGCAACCGACCGCGGAAACGTCTGCAGCGTCTACTACAACCGGCTGAAGATCAACATGACGTTGGGCGTCGATGCGACCTTGCTCTACGCGCTCGGGCGCCTGACCCCCGAGCCGACTTTTGCGGAGCTGCAGCTCGACTCGCCATACAACACGCGCATCCACGCCGGACTGCCGCCCGGCCCCATCAGCAACCCTGGCAAAGCCGCGCTGGCCGCGTGCATCAATCCTCCCAAGACGAACTTCCTCTTTTACTTCACAGACAGGCAGGGCACGACGCATTTCGAGACCAACGAGCAGGACTTTGAGCGCGACAAGCAGCAGTACGGCGTGAGCGGAAGCTGAAGATCTATTTGCTGGGCGACGGGATCTCCTACTCCCACAGCCCCGCCATGCACAACGCCGCCTTTCAGGCGCTGGGGATGGACTGGACATATGACCTGCTCGACGTTTCGCCGGCGCAGCTTCGCGGAGCAGTGGCGGAGCTCCGGGCACAGGATGTCGGCGGGGCCAACGTCACCATCCCGTACAAGCAGGCCGTGATGGATCAACTCGACACGATCGCCCCCGATGCGGTGCGCGCGCGCGCAGTGAACACGATCGTGAACGACCGCGGCCGTCTCGGCGGCTACAACACCGACATCCCCGCGATCCGGGCGGCGATTGAACAGGTCGGTGTCGACCCGGAGAGCGTGAACGCGGTCATCCTCGGCGCCGGCGGCGCCGCCCGCGCGGCCGCCGCGGCGATGGAAGGAGCGCATCTGACGTTTGTGACGCGGCATCCCGAGGAGGCCGACGTACCGGGACGGAAGGTGCGATGGGATGACCCGTCGGTCGCGGCGCTGACCCGCTCGGCCGACGTGCTCGTCAATGCAACCCCGCTCGGCAGGCGCGAGGAGATGCCCCTGCGCCCGGCGGCGCTGCCGCGCGAGGGCGCGGTGATCGACCTCGTCTACGTGAGCGGCGGAACCCCGCTCGTGCGCAAGGCACGCTCGCTTGGGCTGAGGACGGTCGACGGTTGGGAGGTCCTGCTCTCGCAGGGCGCGATCTCGTTCCTCCTCTGGACGGGCCAGAGCGCGCCGCTCGAGGCGATGCGGGAGACTCTCCAACCGTGAACCCGTACCTGATCGCCCTGCTGTGGGCGGTCGTCGGCGCCGCCGGCGGCTGGCTCGTCAGGTGGGGGTCGGTCAAACTGGCGGTGCTCGAAGGGCTGGAGCCCGGGCGCAGGTGGTGGCAGGAATACGGCCCGCCGGTGCTGTGCGCCGCGCTGTTTGCGATCTACGGCTTTGAGATCACGTCGTTACCGCTGCTCATCGTTCGCAGCGTGTTCGTGCTCGTCCTGGTCCAGGTCATCTTCTTCGACTTCGAGCACCACCTCATCCTCGACCGGGTGATGTTTCCGGCGATGGTCTTCGCGCTCCTGGTCACGCTCACGCCGTTGGTGACCGGCAACCTGGGACTCTGGCACCAGGCGTGGTTTGCGGGCATCGGGATGGGGGTGGCCGCGGGCCTGCTGTTCCTGCTTCTCTCGTTCGCCGGGTCCGCGATCTTCAAGGCTGAGGCGCTCGGGTTCGGGGACGTGAAGCTCGCCCTGTTCATGGGCCTGCTGCTCGGCTGGCCGTACACGTTGACCGCGCTCTTCTACGGCGTCCTGCTCGCGGCGGTCGGAGCCATCGCCTTCATCGTCATGCACCGCTCAGTGAAAGGCACGATCGCCTACGGTCCATACCTGGCGGCCGGAGCGCTGCTGACCCTCCTCCAGCTTCCGTAAAAACATGGAGAATACGCGGCCATGAGCAAGCTCCTTCCCGGCGAGAACCTCGTCCTGCAAGATCACCCGCACTGGATCACAGTCGTCAAGAGCGCCGTTGTGCCGGTGGTCCTCCTGGTCGTCGTCGCGGTCGCCGACTTCACGATCCTCGGCCCCGACTACGGCTTCTACACGCCAAACCTGCGCAAGGTCCTCAGCGCGCTGGTGATCGCGATCGCCCTGCTGTGGTTCATCGTCGTGTGGATACGCTGGCAGTCGATCACCTACGTACTGACCGACCAGCGGATCAAGCTCGAGTCCGGCGTCTTCGGCCGCCAGGAAAAGATCATCCCCATCGACCGGGTCCAGGACTGCACGACCAGGCAGTCGCTCATCGGTCGCATCCTCGGCTACGGCCGCGTGGAGGTCGACGCGGCCGGCGCGCAGGGAGCCGAAGTGCTCGACCACCTGCCCAAGCCCGGAGAGTTCCGGGACCAGGTCTTCGTCCAGTCGGAGAAGCGGCGGGGCGGGATGGCTCCCTCGGCGCCGTCGGCGGCTCCCGTGCCCTCCAATCCCAGCGGAATCTAACAACCCGCGCAAGCCCCTGGCGTTGCTCGGCTTCATGGGGTCGGGCAAGACGCTGGTGGGCGCGCTGGTGGCTCAACGGGGCCACTCGACCTTTTTCGACCTCGACCACCTGGTCGAGGACAAAGCGGGGATGTCCGTGGCGGAGATCTTCGCCACCCACAGCGAGGAGGCGTTTCGCGCTTTCGAGAAGGAGACGCTGCCCGGCTTGCTGCGACCAGGGGCCGTGGTGGCGCTCGGCGGCGGCGTGGTGATGGACGACGACAACTGGCGGCTGATCTCGGAGAGCGCGACCACCGTATATCTCGAAGTACCCTTCGAGACGATCTGGCAACGAATCCACCGCCTGCCCGGCCGGCCTCTGATCGCCAACCGCACCGTGTCGGAGGTCGAGGCGTTGTTTGACCGGCGCCGCGCGCGCTACGAGCAGGCCGATCACCGCGTGGACGGCACGCGCGAGGCGGGCTTGGTTGCGGACGAGGTGTTGGCGCTTTGGTCCGCCTGATCCTCGACTCGACGACTGGGGGCTATCCGGTCCTGATCGGAACCAACCTGCATCGCGAGCTGCGCAACGTTGTCACGCGCCTCGACCCGACTGGCGCGGCGATCGTCACCGACGGCAATGTCAGGCCGTACGCGGTGAAGGTGGCGAAGGCGATCAAAAGGGTCGGCCTCAAGACTTCCATCCACGCCATCCCCGCGAGCGAGCGCTCCAAGTCCATGACCCAGCTGCAGGACGTCCTGTCGTTTCTCGAGCGGCAGCAGATCGATCGCGGGGGCTGCGTGATCGCCGTGGGCGGGGGCACGGTCGGCGACCTTGCAGGCCTGGCGGCCGCGATCTGGCAGCGGGGCGTCCGGCTGGTCGCGGTGCCGACCACGCTCCTGGCCATGGTGGACTCGAGCATCGGCGGCAAGACCGGCGTCAACGGCCGGCGCTCGAAAAACGCGATCGGCGCGTTCTGGCAGCCATCGGCCGTGATCTCCGACCTCTCCACGATCGAGACGCTACCCGTCCCGAGCTATCGGGACGCCTTCGCCGAGGTTGTAAAGTACGCCGTCGCCATGGACAAAGGACTCTTCGACCTGCTGCAGCGAAATGGTCCCCGCCTGGTCGAGCGAGACACCGCCATGCTCGAGCGCGTGGTCTTCCGGTGCGTCGCCGCCAAGGCGCTGATCGTGGCCAAGGACGAGCGCGACCGCGGACCGCGCGCGATTCTCAACTACGGCCATACCGCGGGCCACGCGCTGGAGGCGGCGACCGGGTTCCGCGTCACCCACGGCCGCGCTGTCGCTTTCGGGATGCGGGTCGCCGCGCGCATCGCCCTGGCCCTGGACCTGTGCAGCAAGCGGACCGTCGATTCCCAGGATGAGCTGCTCGACGCCTTCGGCCTGCCTGACAAGCCGCCACATGCCGACCCCAAACGGGTGCTGGCCGCCATGGCACTGGACAAGAAGGCACGGCGTGGCAAGGTCGCATGGGTCATGCCGCGACGCATCGGACACGCCGAAATTGGGCACTCCGTGCCCGCGCCGGTGGTTCGCCGCGTCGTCACGAGGTCGCTGGCATGAAACGCGTGGTGGTGGTCCATGGACCCAATCTCAACCTTCTGGGCAAACGAGAGCCGCACATCTACGGCACCCGCTCGCTGGACGACCTGAACCAGACCGTGCGCGACAAGGCGGGCAACCTCGGCCTGGAGGTCAATGTCTTCCAGAGCAACCACGAGGGCGAGATCATCGACTTCCTGCAAAAGGAGGCGCCCGGCTCCGCCGGCATCGTGATCAACCCGGGCGCGCTATCCCACTACTCGCTCGCCCTCTACGATTGTCTGCAGGCGCTCGCGCTGCCCGTCGTGGAAGTCCACCTCTCCAACATCCACGCGCGCGAGGAGTTCCGATCCAAAAGCGTGACCGCTCGCGCCGCGCGGGGCGTGATTACGGGACTGGGATTTGCGGGATATGAACTGGCACTGGAGTTTCTCGCGAAACAAGAATGATTTCAACGAATGATTTTCGCCCCGGGACGATGTTCGAGATGGATGGGCAGCTGCTGTCCGTGGTCACCGTCGAGCACATCAAGCTCGCGCGCGCGGGAGCGGTGATCAAAGCCAAGCTGCGCAACGTGCTGACCGGCTCGAACTTCGAGCAGAGCTTCCGAAGCGGAGACAAATACCGACCGGTCCGCATCGACAGCCAGGAGGCGACCTACAGCTACTCCGACGGAGCCCATCACTACTTCATGGATACCAAGACGTACGACCAGGTAGCCGTCGACGAGGACATGCTGGAGTCCGTGCTTCCCCTCTTGAAGGAAGGGAGCACGGTCTTCCTGCAGCGATACCAGGACCGCCTGATCGGGGTCGAGCTGCCGATCAACGTCGACCTGAAGGTCGTCTCGACGGATCCCGGATTCAAGGGCGACACCGTTTCGGGCGCGACCAAGCCCGCGAAGCTCGAGACGGGGACGACCATCCAGGTTCCGTTGTTCATCCAGTCGGGCGACGTGATCCGGGTCGATACCCGCGACCATTCCTACGTCGAGCGAGCGTAGCGGCGCCCTAAACCGGTTCAGGCCCTGCCACGCGCAACTCTGAGGCGTAGGATCAGTCGGTTATGAGTGAGAACGGTTCCCTGGGAGCGGTCCGTGTGGCCAACGAGGTGATCGCGAGCATCGCAGCATTGGCCGCATGCGAAGTCGAAGGTGTGGAGGGTATGGACGAGGCCGCGGCACGTCATTTCGGCGATTTTGTCCGACGCCAGGCGGCGCATCGCGGCGTCCGTGTGCACATCGAGGGCGATCGTTCGATCCATCTCGAGGTGTTCATCACCGTCGACTCGGAGGCCAAGCTCGCGGACGTGGCCGCGGCGGTGCAGGCCAACGTCGTCGAAGCGACGGAGCGAATGCTTGGCCTGGAGGTCGGTGAGGTGAACGTCTTCGTGTCGAGCGTCGCCTTCGCCAGCTAGCGGGCGGCGTTGGGCAAGCGCCACCAGGCCAGGGAGCTGGCGCTCAAGGTTCTCTTCCAGCTCGAAGGCACCGACGACGATCCGGAGGAGGTGGTGCTCTACCACGCGTCCGAGAATGGCGCGGGCGAAGACGTCACGAATTTTGCGCGCCAGCTCGTGGACGGGGTCATCGCCAATCGCGACCGGCTCGACGCGATCATGAGCGAGGCGTCGGAGCACTGGAAGCTCGACCAGATGGCGAAGGTCGACCGCATCATCCTGCGAATCGCGGTCTATGAGATCGCCATCGACCGTAAGGTGCCGACCAAGGCGGCCATCAACGAATCCATCGAGCTGGCCAAGACATTCTCGGGCGACGACTCCGGCAGGTTCGTCAACGGGATCCTGGGCCGGGTGGCTGCAACGGCGACTTGAGTCAGGTCCGGGAGCTCGACGATCTTCTCGCCGAGCTCGAAGCCACCATGGGCAAGCTTGCGGAGGGGACGTCGCCCCTGGATGAGCTGGTTGCGGCACACCAACGAGCGGTCCGGCTGCTGGCCGACGCCCAGTCGCGCCTGGCCAATTTGAAAGCGCGCGCTGAGCAAACCGCTAGATTGCTGGCCGAGTGAAGTTCCTCCTCGCGCCCCTGGTGGCCTGGACGATCGCCCAGGCTGCCAAGCTCCTGCTCACCTCCTTTCGTGAGCGGCGGCTGAACCTCAGGGTCCTCGCCGAGACGGGCGGCATGCCCAGCAGCCACAGCGCGAGACCTGGTGCACATGCGGGGCGTGCAGGAGGCGCACCTGCGTGAGCTTCTGGGACACACGCCGTTCGAAGTGCTGGTCGGCGCTGTAATCGGCCTTGTCGTCGGGCTCATCCTCTGAGAGCGTGATGCCTCGACTCGACGTGCTGGTGACGAAGAGCGGGCTCGCTGAGTCACGGCAGCGAGCGCAGGCGCTCATCCTGGCGGGCAAGGTTCGCGTCGCGGGCGAGACGGTGCGCAGCCCCGACCGCACTGTGAGCGAGGACGCGGCGATCGCCGTCGACTCCGAACCGGGTTACGCCAGCCGCGGCGCTCTCAAGCTCGCGCCTGCGCTCGATCGCTTCGGTGTCGACCCACGAGAACGGATCTGCGCCGATATCGGGGCGTCGACCGGAGGCTTCACTGACGTACTGCTGCGCCGAGGAGCCGCGAAGGTTTACGCGGTCGATGTGGGTCGCGGCCTGCTGCACTGGCGGCTGCGGCAGGACCCGCGTGTCGTCGTGATCGAGCGCGTCAACGCCCGCGACCTCGAATCGCTTCCCGAACCGGTGACCCTGGTGGTGATCGACGTTTCGTTCATCAGCCTGGATAAGGTGCTTCCCGCCGTGCGCCGCGCGGCGCCCGACGCCGAGGTGGTCGCCCTCTTCAAGCCCCAGTTCGAGGTCGGGAGGGCGGAGGTGGGGAAGGGAGGCATCGTGCGCAGCCCCGAGGCGATCGCCGCCGCCCTCTCCCGCTTCCGAGAGTCCTGTCGGGCCATCGGATACGCGGTCAAGGCGGAAGCGCCGTCCGAGGTCACCGGCGCGGAGGGCAACCGCGAGATCTTCGTCCAGCTGCGGCCGGAGAAGTTGTGAAGGTCTGCCTCATCCGAGGGTCTGGCGTGGAGCAGCACGAGGTCGACAGCGTGTTTCGCGCGATGAGGGCACGGCAGGCCGACGCCGTGGAGCTGAAGCGCGACGCCAAAGCGGAGATGGTGGCCGAACTCCTGAAGGAGACCGACCTGATTCTCACGCTGGGCGGCGACGGGACTTTCCTGGCAGGCGCGCGGGTGGCGGCTCCCCGGGACATCGCGGTCCTGGGCGTCAACCACGGCCATCTTGGGTTTCTGACCGAGATCGAAGCGGAGGAGATGGACGTGGGCTTGGGCCGTTTCTTCGACGGTTCGTACCGGATCGAGGAACGGACGATGCTCGAGGTGACGCAGTCGCGAAAAGGCCGAACCTTGATCCAGGAGATCGGCCTGAACGAGGTCGTGGTCGACCATTCGGGCGAGACGAACATCCTTCGCCTCGAGATCGACGTCGGCGGGCAGCGCGTGGGCGTGATCGACGCGGACGGTGCCATCGTTGCGACGGCCAGCGGGTCGACCGCGTACGCGCTGGCCAGCGGCGGACCGATCCTCGAGCCGACCCTGGAGGACCTCGTGCTCGTGCCCATGAGCCCATTTGCGCTCACGGTGCGACCGATCGTGTTCGCGCCGGGCCAGGAGATCAGCGTGACTGTTGTGCGGGGACCGGGCGAGATGCGTGTCGACGGCCAGGGGCGGGGGCAGGTGGTGGCCATCGGCGACGTGGTCAGCTGCAGATCGCACGCCAAGCGCCTGAAGGTGATCCGGTTCAGCCCGCCGGAGAGCTTCTACCAGAGGCTGGCCGACAAGCTGGGATGGGGCAGGCCCTTGGTTCCCAAAAAGTAACTTGATCAAGGAGTTGAAAGTGCGCGACCTGGCCCTGGTCGCGGAATCGACCCTGCGTTTCGGGCCCGGGCTCAACCTCCTTACCGGCGAAACGGGCAGCGGGAAGTCGTTGCTCATCGATGGGCTTGGTCTCGCGCTCGGCGCGCGGGCCTCCACCGACCAGGTTCGCCACGGCGCGGAGCGAGCCACGATTGAAGCAGTCTTCGATTCGGTGAGCTTGCTGCGCGAGATCGGCAAACGCGGGGCGGCTCGGATCGATGGTCGCTCGGCCACCCCGGGCCAGCTGCGTGAGCTGGGCGACAGGCTGGTTGCGCTGCACGGGCAGCACGAACACCACGCTCTGCTCGACAGCGATACCCAAACCGAGCTGCTCGATGCGTACGGAGGCGC
>VBFV01000098.1 GCA_005881335.1 Chloroflexota bacterium | reverse complement strand
AAGGACGATCGGCTGGTCGGGGCCGAACATCTGGCCCGAGGCGAGGCGGAAAAGAAGCGAATAGCCGATCTGTCCGGCGGCGCCGGTGACGGCTACCTGGATGGGGACCCCGCTCATGACGGGAAATGCTAGTTCGCGGCTACCCCCTCCGCAGGGGTGCCATGCGCGCCGGTGACGTCAAAAGCGCGGAATTCAGCGCGGCGAATTCAATCGGTCGATGCAACAGCGGGTTGACGGGGCGCCTGAGAGAGTAGCTGGGCAAGGACTTCACGAGGCTCGAGCCAATTGAGGGTCTTACGCGGCCGACGGTTCATTTGGGCGGACACGAACTCAAGGTGCTCGGGACTGTGGACGGAAAGGTCGGTTCCCTTTGGAAAGTACTGGCGAAGAAGTCCATTGGTGTTTTCGTTGGAGCCTCGCTGCCAGGGCTTGGCAGGGTCGCAGAAATAGATCTCGAGGTTAGTGGCGACACTGATCTTGGCGTGATTCCGCATCTCTGAGCCCTGGTCCCAGGTCAGCGACTTCCACAGCGTCTCCGGCAGTCGCTTGGTGGCAGCAACCATGGCCTTCTCGACCTCCTCGGCACTCTGCCCCTTGAGGTGCAGCAGGATCAAATAGCGGGTCTGCCGCTCGACCAAGGTGCCAATGGCTGAGCGTCCTTGCTTGCCGATGATGAGGTCACCCTCCCAGTGGCCGGGGACAGCCCGGTCCTCAACCTCAGCCGGCCGCTCGCTGATATTGATCATGTTTGGGATTCGGCCTCGACGTTCCTGACCCTTGCGGTGGGGCCTGCGCAGTGCCCTGCCGGTGCGCAGGCAAACCGCCAGCTCGCGGCGCAAGGCGCCTCGTCCTTGAACGTAGATCGACTGGTAGATGGTCTCGTGCGACACCCGCATCTCAGCATCATCTGGAAACTGCCTGCGCAGCTGACGAGAGATCTGTTCCGGGCTCAACTTCTCCACCAGCTTGGCCTGTACCAGCTCGCGCAGCTGAGCATTCTTCGCCAGCTTGGCGGTCTTGGGTCGCGACGCCAGCCGCTTCATTCGCTCCTGAGCAGCACTGGGTCGATAGTTCCAGGTCTCGGTCCGGCGATGGCTGAACGGGGACCGTGTTCGATACAGCTGATGCCGCATGTTGTGCCGAAGCTCACGGAGCACGGTCGACGGAGCTCGACCCAGCGCATCGGCTATCCCGCGGATCGAATCGCCGCGCTCGACACCGGCAAAGATTTCCTCGCGCTCGGTCATTGACAGGTACCTGCCGCTCGACACTTCTGGGACGCGGGGTGGAAGCACTCCGCCAGCCTGATGGAACCAGCGCCTGCCGCACTGCTCCACGACGCCGGCTGTCAACGCCGCCTCGGTCCGGGTCGCGCCGGCTCTGACGAGCTCCCAGAACCGGCGCTTCTCTTCGCGTTTCGGAAACTGCATGCAACGCCTCCTTATCGGTAGGTGTTGCAACGACTCCTTGAACTCAAGAGGCTTGAGACGCCTCGCTGGCGCCAACGGTATGTAGTTCGGTCTTAAGAGCCAGGTCTACGCCGTTCGCCGCGCCGTCTCGGCGTCCATCTCCCATTTCCACGGCGGGTCGGCGCCCGCACGGGCGCATGTCAGCGCCGCGGCCAGGCACGCAAAATCCAGCGCCGCACGCAGCTCATCGCCGTCGATTCCGAGATCCCTTTTGATCGCGTTGTGGTCGTGCAGCCATGCCAGGAACGCCGCCCCGAAGGCGTCACCGGCGCCGATGGTGTCGACGACATCGACCTGCGGGGCGTCGACCTTGACCCGAAACTCTCGATGGGCCCCGAACGCGCCCTGCGCCCCCAGCGTGACCACGACGAGGCCGACCCCCCCGGCGAGGATTTGTTCCGCCGCCCGTTCGTAATCGACCTCGGGGAACAGCCATGCGAGGTCGCTGTCGCTCGCCTTCACGATCGTGCTTTCGGAGATCACCTCGTGGAGTCGATCGCGGTACTCGTCGTCGGGGGCGATTCCCGGCCTTACGTTGGGGTCGAGCATCACAACGTGTGCGTCGTGCTCGCGCTGCACCAGCTCCACGAGCGTGGACGCCATGGGCTCCAGGACCAGGCCAAGCGTCCCCAGATGAATGGCTGAAACCTCAGGGCCGAGCTTCTCTGGCAGCATCTCGCGCGTCAGGTTGGAGGCGGACGTCCCCTGGACCAGAAACTCGTACTCGGCAAAACCTTCGCGGTCGACGTCGGCCACCGCGATGGTGGTCGCTTCCGGCCCGAAGGTCGCCAGCTCGAGGCTGACCCCGTCCGCGGTCAGCCGGCTGCTCAGCTCGTGGCCGAACCCGTCGTTGGAAAGGCGGCCCAGAAATGAGGTCGGCACGCCGAGGCGAGCCAGCGCGATCGCGGTGTTGAAGGGCCCTCCGCCAGGTGCGGCGCGCTGCGTGCCATCCCCGTTGTGGATCATGTCGATCAGCGCTTCGCCGCAGACGACGATCACGGAGGTATCTCGCCAGAGCCCCGCGCGATCATGCGCGTCGGCACCGTGTGCGACTGAGCCGGCGATCGATCCCCGTCCAGGCGGCGGAACAGCACGTCAGCCGCCATGCGACCGATTCCCGCCGGGTCCTGTGCGATGACGGTGATCCCCGGCTCCAACAGGTCGGCCAGCAAGATGTCGTCGAACCCGAGCAAGGCGATGCGCTGATGCAGTCCCATCCGTCGCAGTGCACGAAAGGCGCCGATCGTAATCAGGTTCTGACCAGTCAGGAGCGCGGAGGGCGGATTCGATTGCTCAAGCAGCTCACGCGTCGCCGCCTCCGCTTTTTCGATTCCATGCAGGTCGAGCCGGATCAACCGCTCGTCGGCCTCGATCCTCTGGTTGGCAAGCCCGTCGAGGTAGCCGCGGTGTCTGTCGCCGGCGGTCGCAATGGTGTGCGTGTCGCCCAGGTAGCCGATCCGGCGATGGCCGTGCGCCACCAGGTGCTGCACGCCGCGTCGCACTCCGGCCGCGTTGTCCGTCAGGACGGCGTCCGCCTCGATGGACGCGGGCGGCCGGTCCACGAACACGAGCGCGGTGCCGGCCTTGCGCTCGGTCAGCAGGTAACGGTGGTCGTGGCTCGAGGGTTGGATGATCAAGCCGTCGACACGCCGGGAAGCAAACGCGAGCACGAGCCTGCGTTCGCGGTCTTCGTCTTCGTCCGAGCTGCCGGCGAGCACCAGGACGCCTCGCTGGACGGCCACGTCTTCGATCGCCCTGTGCAGGGCGGAGGAGAAGGGGTTGGAGACGTCTTCCAGGACCACCCCGATCGTTGCGCTCCTGCGGTTGGACCGGCGCAGGGTGCTCGCGGTGTGGTTGTGCCGGTAGTCGAGCCGCTCGCAGGCCGCCAGCACCCGCCGCGCCAGCCGGGGCGACACGCCGGACTCCCCGTTGACGACCCGGGAGACGGTCTTGAGGCTCACCCTGGCCTGCGCCGCGACGTCTCGCATCGTGGGTCGAGATTGGGCGAAGACTGCCTCGGTCAAGCGTTTGCCTCCTGCGCCGCTAGGGCGGCCAAAAGCCGCCGCTGATTTCTCCTGTTGCAGTCTAACCGGATCTGTGATAGAACTGACAACGTTGTCTTATGACAACGTTGTCATGCCCGATTTGAACCCGGGCGATAGGTGGCGTAGTTCAAGGGGAGACGCTCCATGACCGAAAGGAAGCTTCGTTCTCCGGACCACCGGCCGAGACCCAGATCCGCCATCACGCTGGTCGCGGGGCTGGTCCTCCTTCTGGTGGGCGCGGCGTGTTCGGGGGCTGGGGGCGGTGGCGGCACGAGCCAGACCATCACCCTCGCCGCTGTCGACAACCCGCAGATGGCGGACCTCAAGCAGCTCGTGTCGGAGTTCACGAGCAAGCACTCGGACATCCAGGTGAAGATCGTGACCCTGCCTGAGGACCAGCTCCGACAGCAGGTGACTCAGGACGTGGCTGCGAAGAGCGGCCGCTACGACCTCTTCACGATCGGAACCTACGAGGTGCCGTTGTGGGCGAAGAAGGGATGGATCGAGGATCTCGCCCCTTACATCGCCAAGGATTCGTCATACGAGCCGGACGACCTGATCCCTGGGATCAAGACCGCCCTCAGCTACAAGAACGACCTCTACGCCGTGCCCTTCTACGGCGAGTCGTCAATGCTCATGTACCGCAAAGACTTTTTGGCGGCCAAGGGTGTGACGATGCCCGACCACCCGACCTGGGACCAGGTGGCGGCGGCCGCAAGGGCCGTGAACAGCTCGAGCGTGAACGGAATTTGCTTGCGCGGCCTTCCGGGCTGGGGCGAGCAGCTCGCTCCTTTGACCACGGTGGTCAACACGTTCGGCGGACGCTGGTTTGACCAGAATTGGAACGCGACGCTGAACACACCGCAGTGGAAGGACGCCGTGACCTTCTATGTGAACCTGCTCAAGACCGCCGGCGAGCCGGGCGCCGGCAACGCCGGATTCACCGAGTGCTTGAACGCCTATAACAACGGCAAGGTCGCGATGTGGTACGACGCCACCGTGGGAGCGAGCAACTTCACCGGCGACGCGGCGAAGAACTCGGGCTACGCCTTTGCTCCTACCAAGGTCAAGGACTGGTCGGGTTGGCTGTGGGCGTGGTCGCTCGGCATGCCCTCCAGCAGCAAGAAGAAGGACGCCGCGTGGACCTTCGCCAATTGGGCAACCTCGAAGGACTACATCAAACTCGTGGGAACCAAGCTCGGTTGGTCCCACGTGCCGCCGGGAACTCGGACCTCGACCTATTCGCTGCCTGAATACCAGGCGGCGGCCGGTGGTTTCGCCAAGGTCACCCTGGAGTCGATCGCGCATGCCGATGTGAACCACTCCACTGTCGACCCGGTCCCCTATATTGGGGTCCAGTACGTCGACATCGACGAATTCCAACAGCTGGGCGACCAGGTTTCTCAGGAGTTCGCCAAAGTGATAGCCGGCACTCAAACCGTGGATCAGGCGCTGGTGAAAGCACAGGCTCTCGCCGCCGCCGTCGGCAAGACCTACCAGCACTAGAAGTTGGCCATCCTCCGTTCGGTCGTGGGGAGCGGGGGCGCGCGGGATTCCGCCGCCTCCGTTTCTCGCCGGGAGTCGTGGGCACGTCGCCTGCCCTTGCTTCCGGCATTCATCTACGTCTTCCTCCTGACGCAGATTCCGTTCGTGTTGACGATCTACTACAGCTTCTTCTCGTGGAACCTGCTCAAGGAGGGCAGCTTTCAGTTTGCCGGGCTCGACAACTACACGAGGCTCGTGACCAACGAGAGCATCAGGACCGCAATCCTGAACACGGTGATCCTGACTCTCTCGGTGATCGCGATCTCGGTCATCCTCGGGATGGCGGTGGCCATGCTGCTGAACTCAGAGGTTTTCGGCAAAGGCATCATGCGGACGCTGATGATCGCGCCGTTTCTCATCATGCCGACAGCCGGCGCCCTCATCTGGAAGGACACGCTGCTCAACCCGCTCTTCGGACTGCTGCCTTATTTGTTGAGTCCGTTTGGTCTCGGCCGCGTGGACTGGGTGAACCGGTTTCCGATGGCGACCGTGGTGGCCGTGGAGGTGTGGCGGTGGACGCCGTTCATGATGCTCATCATCCTGGCCGGCCTGCAGTCGCAAAACCCTGAGGTCCTGGAGGCGGCGCGGGTCGACGGAGCGAATCCACTTCAGGCCTTTCGCCGGATCACTCTGCCTCTGGTCAGGCCTTTCATCGAGCTCGGTGCTCTGCTGGGTTCGCTGTTCGTCGTCCAGACCTATGACTCGATCTTCATGCTGACTTACGGCGGTCCCGGCGAAGACACGACCAACATTCCGTTCCTGCTCTATCTCGTTGCCTTTCAGGGTTACAGCATCGGGCAGGCGTCCGCGATCGGCGTCGTGGCGGTGATCATCACGATCCTCGTCGCAACCTTCGCCCTGCGAACGCTGTTCTCGATCTTTCAGGTGGAGGCCAGGCGATGAGGAGCGGCGATACCCCGCTCGGCGACTTTCCGCCGTTCTTCATCAACTCCGCCATCGCCAGCATCGTCTCGACCTTCCTGGTGCTGGCCCTGGGACTGCCGGCCGCGTACGCGCTGGCGATCAGGCCGGTCAAGAGGACGCAGGACGTGCTGTTCTTTTTCATCTCGACACGCTTCCTGCCGTTTGCCGCCAGTCTCGTCCCGCTCTACCTGCTGGCTCGCGACCTGTCTCTCCTGGACAACATCCTCGCCCTGATCCTCATCTACACCACGATCAACCTCCCGCTCGGCGTCTGGCTCCTGCGCTCATTCCTGCTCGAGATTCCCCACGACCTTTTTGAGGCGGCGCGTGTGGACGGCGCGGCGTTTCGTCACGAGATATTGCGAATCGTCGTGCCTTTGATCGCCCCCGGGCTTGCGGCGACGTCGTTGATCTGCCTCATCTTCAGCTGGAACGAGTTCTTTTACGCCGTCAACTTCACTTCTTCGACCGCGGCCACGGCGCCGATCTTCCTGGTGAGCTTCATCAGCGGCCGCGGCCTGTTCTACGCCAAGCTTGCCGCCGCCGCCACGTTGGCCAGCCTGCCGGTGCTGCTGGCAGGCTGGATCGCGCAAAAGCAGCTCATCCGCGGCCTGACCATGGGAGCCGTCAAGTGAAGGCGGTGGTGGTCGAGGAGCCGAACAAGGTCTCCGTCAAGAAGGTGGAGGACCCAACGCCAGGCCCAGGCGACGCGGTGCTCAAGGTCGAGGCGTGCGGCATCTGCGGCACCGACATCCACGTCATCCGGGGCGAGTTTGCCCCGACGCGCTACCCGATCGTTCCCGGCCACGAGTTCTGCGGTGAGGTGGTGGCGATCGGCGGCGAGGTCCGCAACGTCAAGGTCGGCGACTTCGTCGCGGTGGATCCCACGCTTTACGACGGGACGTGCAGGCAGTGTCGGGCCGGCCGCTTCAACCTTTGTGAGAACTGGAACGGCATCGGGGTCGCGCGGACCGACGGCGCCTGCGCAGAATTCGTCCGCGTGCCGGCGACCAGCGCGTTTCAGCTGCCCTCCGACATTCCGCGCCCGTGGGGCGCCCTGGTGGAGCCTCTCTCGTGCGCCGTCCATGGCCTCGACCAGGTCGACGTGGAGGTCGCGGGCGATTACCTGATCTACGGCGCGGGGACGATGGGCCTGCTGCTGGCGCAGCTGGCCAAGGACGCCGGCGCCGGCCAGATCGACATCGTGGACACGAATTCGGGACGCCATGCGCTCGCGACACGACTGGGGGCCGACCATGTCGCAACGTCGGCGACAGCGCTCGACAGGCCGCAGGGTTGGGATGTCGTGATCGACGCGACAGGAGTCGTGCCCGCGATCGAGGACGGTTTGAAGCGCGTTTCTCGCGGCGGGACGTTCCTGATGTTCGGCGTGGCCAATGCCGACGCCACGGCGACGTTCTCACCGTTTCGCGTTTACAACGATGAGATCAAGATCATCGGCTCGATGGCCGTGGTGCACAGCTTCGAGCGCGCGTTGAAGCTGCTGGTCAAGGGCGTCATCGACTGTGAGGCGATGATCACGAACCGCTTTTCGCTCGACGACTACTCCAAAGCGATCGACGCCTTCCTGTCGGGCAAGGGTTTGAAAGTTCAGGTCGCCCCATAAGAAAAGTCGCGATCCTGACCCGCGAGTACCCACCCGAGGTCTATGGGGGCGCGGGCACCGCCGTTGAGTACATCACACGAGAGCTCCGGCGCCTGGCCAAGGTCACGGTTGAATGTTGGGGTGCGCCTCGCGACGAGCCTGGGGTCACGAGTCATCAGCCATGGGATGCGCTGGCGGAACCGAAGCCCGAGGCGGCGGCACTGCAGGCGATGTCGATCAACCTCGCGATGGCGGCGGTCGTCAAAGACGCCGACGTCGTGCACAGCCACACGTGGTACGCGTACCTGGGCGGGCACCTGGCCAAGCTGATGTGGTCCATTCCGCATGTGATGACGATCCACAGCCTGGAGCCGCTGAGGCCGTGGAAGGCCGAGCAGCTGGGCGGCGGCTACGCCCTTTCGATGTTCTGTGAGCGCACCGCCATCGAAGCCGCCGACGGGGTGATAGCGGTCTCCAAAGGCGTTCGCGACGATGTGCTGACTTGCTATCCCCACTTAGACCCCGACCGCGTGCATGTCATCCACAACGGCATCGATCCCGAGATCTACCGGCCGCAACCGTCTCTCGAGACGCTGGCTCGTTTTGGCATCGATCCCGACAAGCCGTTCGCGCTGTTCAACGGCCGCATCACACGCCAGAAGGGTTTGCCGCTACTTCTCGCCGCGGCCCTCAAGCTGGACCCAAGGCATCAGCTGGTGATCGTCGCCAGCAGCCCCGACACGCCTGAGATCGCGGCGGAGGTGGCGGGCCTTGCACAGCGTGTCCGGGACGAGCGCGGCAACCTGGTCTGGATCGACCGCTTTATCCCGCGTGAGGACCTGATCCACCTCCATTCGGACGCCGCCGTGTTCGTTTGCCCTTCCATTTACGAGCCGTTTGGTCTCGTGATCTTGGAGGCAATGGCGTGTGAGTCGGCCGTCGTCGCGTCGCGCGTGGGTGGGATTCCTGAGATCGTCGTGGAAGGCGTGACCGGTTACCTCGTGGACTACGACGCCGACCGTACCGAGCGCTTCACGACGGAACTGGCAGGTCGGATCGCGGAGCTGCTCAGCGACCCCGCTCGCGCCCGGAAGATGGGCAAGGCCGGACGTGACCGTGCGGTCAAGCAGTTCGGCTGGCCGGCCATCGCAACTCGGACGGTGGAGCTTTACGACAAGCTGCTGTCAGCCCGGTCCTGATTCCTACCCGACTACCATCTCGGCAATGGCCAGGGAGTACACGACGATCGTCCTTCACATCGCGGCCGACCGTGCCAAGGACTTCGAGGCGCTGTTCGAACGCGACGAGCTGAAGCGGTGGGAGGACTACACGGGGCGAGGCCGCTTCCTCGAGGCTCGCCTGATCCGCTGCCGGTACAGCGCGTTGCAATCGGACGGGATCCAGGACTACGTCCTTCACGTGGTGACCGCCGACGAGCACGCACACCATGAGCACGACGACGATCCCGGCTTCAAGGACTACAACGAGCGCGCAGACGAGTTTCAGCCGGAGGAGCCGACTGTGACGTTTGGCGACCTGGTCTTCGAACGCAAAGCCACAGAGAAGAACCGACCCGCGCGCGCCTGACCAGCGATGGCGGTCTACTCAGCCAGAGGAAACGGTTTCGTCCCACACCTGCGCGTCCGGGCCGTCGGGGTGGTTGTTCACATAGGTATAGGGGTGCACAAGCTCGCGCAGCGCAAGCTCGTAATGAAAGCTGCCCGGGACAGTGGCGATGCCCTGGAACGAATACGTTTTCGACTCACCCTTGGCGAGGTCGCCGCAGTCGAGCGCGGACGACTGGTTGTCGATCACACATCCACCGAGGTCGGTCATCTTGTGGCGCTCATACCAGCGGTCAGGCGTCCGGAAGACAAGCCCGAGGTGGGGGATGGCGGCACCGGTGTTGGTGACCTTGATCACGAGCTGGACCGCCTCGCCGACCCTGACGGCGTGGCTCCCACCTCCCTCGACTGCGGCGGTCAGGAGATCAGGCGACGAGCACAAGCCGGAAGTAAGCAGCAAAGCCACCAGCCCAACCAACTTCATCGTCGATCCTTAACCCAGCGCTAAACGGCCAAGGGGTATTCTGGGCGACTTGCGCCACGAGGGGGCGCGCGTAACGCACCCATACCAATGTTCGTTTCAACCTGCCGTGAGGAACGGGGTAGTTCTCCTCTTGAGCCTGGCGACCGTGGCCGCGTGCACCGCGAACGGGCCCCTTGCCCCCGCGTCCAGCCCCTCGGCGATCCGGCATAGCCCTTCACCGTCGCCAAGCCCCACCCCGAGCCCCGCTGAAACGCCCAGTCCTTCACCTTCGCCCAGCCCGGAGCCGAGCCCCGTGGTGGTTCCGGCCTGGGCCGCCCTGCATGCGCACTGCTCGAGCCCGC
This sequence comes from Chloroflexota bacterium, assembly GCA_005881335.1. Taxonomy (GTDB): domain Bacteria; phylum Chloroflexota; class Dormibacteria; order Dormibacterales; family Dormibacteraceae; genus 40CM-4-65-16. Next base: position 12,827 of record VBFV01000098.1, on the reverse strand, counting down.
CCGCTCCGCAAGAGGCGGTGCTCCTCCTCCAGGGTTCTCCCAGCCCGGTGCTGGCCGACGTCTCCAACGCCAAGACGCCTCAGACCCTCTGCGGCATCAGCGGCGGCAACTTCCAGCCTCAGCTCGTGACCCAGACCATGATCTCGTGGTACGCGACCCAGGGCAATCCCGGCACCGCGGGGACCAGCGTCATCGCCGTCCTCGACCTGTTCAGGGACATCTCCACCGTGGCGGCCACCTGGTCGGGTGGGGGCTTCATGGACGGCCTCCATGCGTGGAGCCCCGACCGCGGGTTCCTCGCTTACGTGGCTTCGGATCCAGGGTCGGTCACCCTTCACCTCCTGAGCGGCGGCGGGGATCGCCTGGTGGCCACCATGGGCGCCGTGCCGGGGCGCGGCTTCAACCCGAACGAAGACGATTCGTACCTGGCCTTCTCGCCCGACGGAGCCTATTTCGCCCTGGTCCAGACCTTCACGAGCTCGGGCGACCAGCTCCAGGTCAGGCGGACCATCGACGGCAGCCTCGCCTTCAGCCTCTCGAAGGGAACTATGGCCACGTGGGGCAGCAGCGGGAGCCGTCTCTACTATCGAATGCCCAGCGCGAGCTCGGTCCAGGTCTGGGATTCGGCGGCAGGCGTCTCGCAGGCGATCTCGCAGACGTCGTGGATCCGTCCTCGCGCGGACGCCGGCGACGACAACCTCGCGTTCACCGTCCGCGATTCGGCGGGGACGCCGCATGTCTGGCTGTACGGCCGCAACGGGCGCTCCGGTGGCCAGCTTCCCAACGTGCGGTCGATGCCCGCGTGGCTCAACTCCACCACCTTCTTCGATGTCGAAGAGTCCGCGTGCTCGCCCAACTGCGGCATCGGACCCGCGTGGCAGCCGAACGGCAAGACCTTCACCTATGACATCGCGCAGCAGGGCGAGACGGCCTCGAAGATCGCGCAGGTCTACGGAGCGTGGCCGCGGCCTGGCCAACTGTGACTTGCTGACAATGCCCAGGGTGCGATCAATGCGATCATGACGCCGACCGAGATGGACCAGCTGACTACCCCCACCGGTCCGGCTACGCTGGAGCCGGCCGAACCCTACTCGCCCCCGGCCCCGCCTGTCCGCGCGAGCCGGCCCTCAGCCTGGGTTCCAATGTTTCAGTCGCGCGAGCGCCGCTGGTGGACGGCGGCGCTGTCTGCGGCCCTGCTGATCACGGCCTCGGGAATCGGAGTCATTTACGTCGACGACACGAACAACCAGTCCACGATTCGGTCCCTCACCACGCAGAACGAGTCGTTGACCGGCCGCAACCAGATCCTGAACGACCGGTTGAAGACCACCCAGGCGAACCTCACCGCCACCCTGGGCGAGCTCGCCAAGACGAAGGCGGACCTGGAGCACCCGCACCTGACGATCTGGAACGTCCAGCAGCAGCTGAAGGGGCCGAGCTGGTACCTCGCCGGAGGCATTCCCGACACCTTCACCTATCACCTCCAGGCGACGTCGACCGGCCCGATGTCGGTGAGCATCCTCACGCTGGAACAGTGGGCGAAGGCGATCCAGTGCGTCGACAACGGCGGAGGCAGCACGCATTGGTGCCTCCACCACTCGGGCGCCGTGATGAGCTGGCTCAGCGTGACCAGCGTGAATTATGACTTCCACCTCGGGGAAGGCTGTGCGGACTACATAGCGGTCTTCACTTCGTCATCAACAGTCACGGTCACTCCGAACGTGAGCGTCACGTACAACCCGGCGTCGTCAGCAACCGGCGCCTGCGCCTAGACGATGAGTTGAACAATCTGACCGAAGAGGAATATCCGACCGAAAGTTAGGCTATCCTATCTTTGATGGTAGGCATGCCCGCACTCTGGATTAGGGGAACCTAGGCTCGATGGTCGAGCAGCTCGAGCGCCGCAGCCTGTTCACCCGGGCTCAGCAGGACTACCTCAAAGCCCTCTACCTGCTCGGCGGCGACGGCCGGCCGGTCCCGACCCGGGACCTCGCCCAGCGCCTCGGCATCTCGTCGCCGAGCGTCAGCGAGATGGTCACCCGCCTGTCCGCCCAGGGCCTGGTCGAACACGACCGCTACCGCGGCCAGCAGCTCACCCCGAACGGCCGCAAAGTCGCCCTGGAGCTCGTTCGCCACCACCGCCTGCTGGAGGTCTTTCTGGTCCGCGTGCTCGGCTACGGCTGGGACGAGGTCCACGACGAGGCGGAGCGCCTCGAGCACGTGATCTCGGAGAGGATGGAGAAGCGCATCTTCGAGCTGCTGGGCAGGCCGGAGCTCGACCCCCACGGCCATGCCATCCCGACGCTCGCCGGCAAGCTGCCGCCCGTCAGCCACCGCGCGCTCAGCGAATGCCGCGCGGGCGAGAAGGTCACGGTCCAGCGGGTCTCCGACGACGACCCGGTCAAGCTGCGTGAGCTCGAGCGCCGCGGCCTGATGCCCGGCACGCGCATCGCCGTCGTGGCAGGCAGCGAGTTCGAGGGCCCGATCGACGTCCGGGTCAAGGGGCGTCGCGAGAGCGTCCCGCTGGGATTGGCGCGGGCCATCTTCGTCTCCGAGGCGCGCTGATTGGCGCAGCTCGTTAAAGCAGTCATAGCCCAGCCGATGGTGCTGGGCGCCGAGCACGCCCTCCCAGGCGAGCTTCGCGTCCTGAAGGCGGCCGAACGGTCTCTCAACGGAGAACGCCGAGGCATCCGCGCCGTGCTCCCGTTTCTCGGTCCCGCCTTCATTGCGGCCGTCGCCTACGTCGACCCCGGCAACTTCGCCACCAACATGGCGGGCGGGTCTCGCTTCGGCTACATGCTGCTGTGGGTCGTTCTGGCAGCCAACCTGATGGCGATGCTCATCCAGTCGATGAGCGCCAAGCTCGGCATCGCCACAGGGCTCAATCTGCCGGAGGTCTGCCGCGATCGATTTCCGCGGCCGGTCGTGTGGTTTCTCTGGGTCCAGGCCGAGCTCATTGCCATGGCGACTGACCTCGCCGAGTTCGTTGGCGCTGCGCTGGGGCTGAACCTGCTGTTCGGCATGCCGCTGTTCATCGCGGCGCTGCTGACGGGCTTCATCGCGTTCGTCATCCTCGGCCTCCAGGCTTCCGGCTTCCGGCGGCTCGAGGCCACGATCACGGGGCTGGTCGGCCTGATCGTCATCGCCTTCGGCCTCGAGGTTTTCAGGGCCGACCCGTCCTGGGGCTCGGTGCTAGGCAGCACGGTCGTCCCGCACCTCGACGGTCCCGAGTCCGTCCTGCTCGCGACCGGCATTCTCGGCGCAACGGTGATGCCGCACGTGATCTATCTGCACTCCGCGCTGACGCAGAAGCGCGTCGTGGGCGCCAACGCCGAGGCTAGGCGAAAGATCTTCCACTTCGAGATGGTCGACGTGGTGATCGCCATGGGCATTGCGGGAATCATCAACCTGGCGATGCTCACGACCGCCGCGGCGGTCTTCAACTCGCGAGGCTTGACCTCGGTCGGCACCGACCTGGGTCAGGTCTTCAACGGCCTCGAGCAGTACGTGGGCAAGAACAGCGGCGTCATCTTCGGCATCGCGCTCCTTGCCTCCGGCATCTCTTCATCCTCGGTAGGCACGCTGGCCGGCCAGGTGGTCATGCAGGGTTTCATCCGGCGCAAGATCTCGGTTTTCCTGCGCCGCTCCATCACTATGGTGCCGGCGTTGATCGTGATCGGCGCCCACTTCGACCCGTCCCGCGCGTTGGTGCTGAGCCAGGTGTTCCTGTCGTTCGGGATCCCCTTCGCGATGATCCCGCTCGTCCTTTTCACGCGCGACAAGAAGCTGATGGGGAGCCTAGTCAACAGCCGCTGGACCAACCTGGGCGCCTACGGTGTGGCGACAATGATCATCACGTTGAACGTCTTCCTCCTGTACCAGACCCTTTTCGGCTCATGAAGCTGGGCGTGAGCGTCGGCTACTGGGGCCTCGGGCTCACAGCGGCCGATCAGCTCGACATCGCCCAGACCGCCGAATCGCTCGGCTACGACTCGATCTGGACGGCCGAGGCGTATGGCTCGGACGCCGCCACGGTGCTGGCCTGGCTGGCCGCCGGCACCAGCCGGATCAAGCTCGGATCGGGCATCTTCCAGATCCCCGCCCGCAGCGCGGCGATGACCGCGATGACCGCGGCGACGATCGACAACCTGTCGGGCGGGCGGATGATGCTCGGTCTCGGCACGTCGGGGCCCCAGGTGTCGGAGGGCTTTCACGGCGTGCGGTTCGCCAAGCAGCTGCAGCGCACGCGAGAGTATGTGGCGGTCGTTCGCATGGCGCTCGCCCGCCAGAAGATCGAGTACCACGGAGAAACGCTCGAGCTGCCGCTGCCGGACGGTCCGGGCAAGGCGCTCAAGCTGACGATCCGGCCGGTCCAGGAGCAGATCCCGATCTTCCTGGCCGTGCTGGGTCCGAAAAACGTGGCCCTGGCGGGCGAGATCGCCGACGGCTGGCTGCCCGTCTTCTTCTCTCCGGAGCACACCCAAACGCTGCGGGGTCCGCTGGAGGAAGGCGCCGCGAGGGCGGGGCGGTCGCTCGACGATTTCAGGATCTGCCCTTCGGTGAACGTGATGATCAGCGACGACGTCGAGAGCGCGCGGAATGCGATGCGTCCGCTCCTGGCGCTGTATGTCGGAGGCATGGGGTCGCGCGAGCAGAACTTCTACAACCGGCTCGTCTCGAGCTACGGATTCGAGCGCGCGGCCGAACAGGTCCAGGAGCTGTACCTGGCGGGGAAGAAGACCGAGGCGATGTTCGCGCTGCCTGACGAGCTCATCGACCTGGTGTCGATCGTGGGGCCGCCGGACCGAGCGAAGGCCAAGATCCGGGAGTTCCGAGACGCCGGGGTCGACACGCTGATCGTCTGGCCCGTGCTGCCCGACCACGAGCAGCGAAAAGAACAGCTGCGACTGATCGCCGAGCTTGCCAAGGAAAATTGACTCATCGAGTACCTGTTTACTGATGAGCGGTCCGTAGGCTCTCGATGAGGATCGATAGCCGCTTTTGGGGACAGTCGTCTGTGTTAACGGGCGTTCGGGGCGCGTCTTGAGCGTGAATCAGCCGCCGCCGCTCGTGGACTACAACCTCTTCGAATCCGACGCACCGCTGCGAGAGTCGCTCGAGCGTGAGGGCGCCTCCTGGGCGCACGACCTCGTGCACGAGCTCGGACGGTTGGCCGGCACGGAGGAAGCGATCGACTGGGGCTTCCAGGCCAACGCCAACCCGCCGCGCCTCCGCACTCACGACCGGTTCGGCGAGCGCATCGACGAGGTCGAGTTCCATCCCGCGTGGCACGAGCTCATGAAGGTCGCGGTGGGCCATGGCCTGCACGCGCTGCCGTGGCGTGAACCGCGTCCCGGCGCTCACGCGGCTCGCGCGGCGGCCTTCTACATCTGGTCCCAGGTCGAAGGCGGCCACGGCTGCCCCGTGTCGATGACCTACGCGGCGGTGCCCGCGCTTCGCCAATCGCCCGCGCTCGCGGCGGAGTGGGAGCCGCTCATGACGACACTCGCATACGACCCCGGCCTGCGGCCGCACGGGGCCAAGAAGGGCGTGCTCTTCGGCATGGCGATGACCGAGCGCCAGGGCGGCTCCGACGTGCGCTCCAACACCACGCGGGCGGAACCTCTCGGCACGAACGGCGAGCATCGCCTCACCGGCCACAAGTGGTTTTGCTCCGCGCCCATGTGCGATGCGTTCCTGGTCCTGGCTCAAGCCCCGGGAGGACTCTCATGCTTCTTGCTGCCCCGCGTTTTGCCGGACGGCACGCGCAACGGCTTTCACATCGACCGGCTCAAGGACAAGCTCGGCAACCGGTCCAATGCGTCGTCGGAGATAACTCTCGAAGGCGCGTGGGCGGTGATGGTCGGGGAAGAGGGAAGAGGGGTGAGGACGATCATCGAGATGGTCAACCACACCCGCCTCGACTGCGTGATCGGGTCGGCTTCGCTGATGCGCCAGGCGGTCGCTCAGGCGACGCATCACACCGCCCATCGCACTGCATTCGGCAAGCTGCTCACCGACCAGCCGCTGATGGTCAACGTGCTGGCCGACCTCGCGATCGAGTCCGAAGCCACGACCATCCTGATGATGCGCATCGCGGGCGCGTTCGATCGCGCCGCCGATCCGGCCGAAGCGAACTTTCGGCGCATCGCTGTCGCGATCGCGAAGTTCTGGACATGCAAGCGCGCGATCGCCGTCGTTGCGGAAGCGCTCGAATGTCATGGCGGCAACGGCTACGTAGAGGAATCGATCCTGCCGCGCCTGTATCGCGAAGCGCCCCTCAACTCGATCTGGGAAGGCGCGGGCAACGTCAACGCGCTCGACGTATTGCGCGCCATGCAGCGCGAGCCCGATACCGTGTCGGCGTACTTTGGAGAGGTGGAGTTGGCAAGAGGCGCAGACAAGCGCTTCGATCATGCGATCGATGGTTTGAAGCGCGAGCTCACACCTTCGGACGGGCTCGAGTCGCGAGCCCGGCGCGTGGTCGAACGGATGGCCATCGTCCTGCAGGCGTCGCTGTTGTTGCGTCACGGCGAACAGAAAGTTGCCGATGTGTTCTTAAGTTCGCGTTTGGTTAACGATTGGGGACAGACATTCACGTTCGGCACATTGAAATTCGAAAAAGAACTCAAATCGGTGCTCGAGCGGCACCGCCCGCGTTTGTAGAGTGGAGGGATGATTCAAGAAACCGATCGGATCACTGACGCCTGGCTGCGGTCCCCCCTCGCTCGCATACAGCCAGGCGAGGTAATCCTGGTTACCGACTTTGACGGTACCCTGGCCGAGATCGTCCAGGATCCTGCGGCGGCCCGGGCCCGCCCCGAGGCCCTCGAGGCGCTCGAGCAGCTCGTGCCGCTGCTGGCGGACGTGATCGTCCTGAGCAGCCGTCCCCCCGCCCAGCTCGAGCACCTCGTCCCCGTGCCGGGCGCGCGGTTGATCGGCGACAGCGGGCTCGCCATCCCTCGCAAAGCCCAGAGAGAAGCACTCGACCGCTTCAACGCCGACGCCGGCAAATTGCTCGAACGAATCCCTGGATCCTGGCTCGAGGTCAAGCCCGCGAGCACGGCGATCCATTTTCGCCTTACCGATCTGACCGGCGAGCAGATGCTCACGCTGCTTCAGCCGCTGCTCGACGGGGCTCGCCTCGAAGCGGCCCTTGGACGCAAGGTGATCGAAGTCCATGCGCCGAAGGCCGGCAAGGGGAGCGCCATGGCGGCGCTGCTTCCAGGCGAAGATCCTGGCGGCGTCGTGTGCTTCGGCGACGACGAGAACGACCGCTCGCTGTTCGAGTACGTGGGCGGGCTGGACGTCCCTCACATGTGTGTCGGCGTGTGGTCGCCCGAAGCACCTAAGGATCTTTTCGGGCGGTGCGACCTGGTGGTGCAGGGGCCCGAGGGAGCGGCCGCATTGCTGCAAGAAATCGTGGAGTGGGCTAAGCAGGCTTCCTGAAGGCCGATGTCAGGTCGCGGAGATCCTGCACCTGGTTGCTGATCCATCGCGCGATGTCATTCGTGCGCACCACATTCCTCGCGCCCTCGTTCATTCGTTTGCGTTCCTCCGCGGCCATCGTCAGCCCGGCGTGCATCGCCGCCGCCGTCGCTTCGACGTCGAAAGGATTGATCGATAGGACGTGGCCCCTCAGCTCTTCGTGCGCGCCCGCGTTTTCTGAGAGCACGATCAAGCCGTCAGTCTGGTTGACCAGGGCCCCTTCCTTCGCGACCAGATTGAGGCCGTCATACACGGGATTCACCAACAGCACGTCGAAGTTCTTGAGCGCAGCGATCGCCTTGCGCTCGCTCTCGCCGATTTCGAGCCTGATCGGCCGCCAGTCATCGGTGCCGAGGTCGCTGTTGATTCGGTTGGCTGCCTGTTTGATCTGTCGCAGATAGCGGACGTAGGCGGCAACGTCCTGGCGCGATGGCTGCAGAAAGGCCCAGAACTGGACCTTGCCCCGCAGCTCCGGGTGATAGCGCAGCAGCTTTTCGTAGGCGATGAAGCCACGCACGATGTTCTTGGACGGATCGGTGCGGTCGATGCGCGCAATGAGATAGGGCGGCCGCCACGTCGCGATGTCTTCCTCCTGTCGCTTGACCCCTCGCGATGAGGCGAGCCTTGTAGTCGAGCCGACATCGACCGAGATCGGATAGTGCCGCGCGTAGACGATGCGTCCGCCCGAGACCACGGCGCGCTCGTGCTCATCGACCTGCAGGCCGAGGTTCTCCTCACATGTCAGGAGGAAGTTGCGCACGTCGAGGCTGGACTGGAAGCCGATGACGTCGCAGCCCAGCACGCCTTCGAGGATCGGATCGCGCATGTGCTTGGGCAGCACCTTCCAGTACTGCGGGGTTGGCCACGGGACGTGTATGAAGTGCTGGATCAGCGCGTTCGGCACGGCCTCTCGCACCAGGCGCGGGACGAGGTACAGCTGGTAGTCGTGCACGAGCACCAGCGCAGGTTCCGTCGCCGCGTTGGCGAGCTCGATGACCTTCTCCGCCATCTGCAGGTTGACCTGGACGTAGCCGTCGGTCCACGCCTGGTGGACTCGGTCGTCGATGACCGGTTCGTTGCCGAGGTCCCACAAGTAGTGCTGGATGAACCACAGCACCGGGTTGGCGATCACGCCGTAATACATGTCGTACTGCTCGCGAGTCGGCGTCGCGTAGTGGAGACGGCCGGTCCCGCTGGTCAGCCGGACTTTCAGGCCCTGGCCGGCGCGCTCGGCGAGCCGTCGTTCCGCGTCGGTGCGCGCACAGGCGACCCAGTCCGCGCCGGTCGCTTCGGCCAGTGTCAGCAGGGCGGTGACCACGCCTCCAGCACCGCGTCTGAAGGTCCCGTCCTCTCGGGGGTCGTGCGGCCCGCGATTGCTGACGAGGATGGTGGACCGGCCGGGCAACGTCCGAGCGACGTAGCCGCGGAGGCTACCGTCCGTTGTTGCTGATCCCCGCCAGAAGCGAGCGATCGATCGGGACCTCGCGCACGCGCACGCCCGCCGCGCGCGAAACAGCGTTGGCGACGGCGGCGGTCCCAGGGATGGCCGGCGGCTCGCCCACCCCCTTGGCGCCGAGCGGCCCGACCGGGGAAGGGACTTCGACGAGCCGCACGTCGATGTTCGGGATCTGGTCCGCGGCGGGCAGCTCGTAGTCGAGGAACGAGCCGCTTCTCAGCTGGCCGTCGCTGTCGTACACGAGCTGCTCTCCCAGCGCGCGCCCGATGGACTGTGTGGCGCCACCGTGTACCTGGGCCTCGACCTCGGGCGGGTTGATCGCGTGGCCCACGTCCTGGATGGCTGCGTAGCCGGTCAGCTGGTAGGCGCCCGTCTCGCGGTCGAGGCGCACCCGCGCGATGTGCACGGTGAACATCGGTGACGCCTCCTGCACCGCTGACCGACCGGTGGCCTGAATCGGTTTGTGGCGGCCCATGAACTGCTGGCTGATCGAAACCAGCCGCGTGATCTCGACTGATCGGGCCGGCGCGCCCCGGACGGCGACCCGCCCGTCGACGATGTCGAGGTCCTCGGCGGCAGCCTCGAGCTCTTCGGTCGCGATCTCGAGCAGCTGCCGGCGGGCTTCGAGCGCCGCCTCATAGACCGCGCCCCCGACGCTGTAGGTGACCTGACTGCCGCTCGAGGTGGCGCTGAACGGCGCGTTGGACGTGTCCGCGACCTCGACCCTGACCTTATCCGGCGCGACGCCGAAGGCCTGGGCCGCGATCAGCGCCAGCCCGGTCGCGGTGCCGCTGATGTCCGGAGAGCCGACCGTCACCGCGACCGTGCCATCGGGCTCGACGCGGCATCCCGCGGCAGACGGAGTCCGTGCCCCGCCCCAGGCGCCGAGGGCAACGCCGACGGCTTCGCCCGGACCGAGCGGCGCGGTGTAGACGGGATGCCGCCTGGCCTCCTCGAGCACCTCTGTCGACGCGATGCGCGGCCACCGATGGCCGTCCGCGGTCGCGTCGCCCTCGCGCGACACGTTGCGCAGGCGCAGCTCGAGGGGGTCCATGTTCAGCTTGGCGGCCAGCTCGTCGAGCGCCGACTCGAGGGCGAAGTATGCCTGCGTCGCGCCCGGCGCTCGGTACGCGTCGGTGGGGGTTTTGTTGGTCGAAACCTCGAGCCCGCGAATGTCGAAGCTCGGGATGCGGTATGTCCCGCCCAGGAAGCTGGCGGTGAGTCCGGCGTGCCAGCCAGCGCTGGCGCCGTTGTCGTAGTGGTAGCGCGCACGAAATGCGAGCAAGGTGCCGTCGGTGCGCGCGCCGAGCTCGATGTCGAACTGCGCCGCCGGAGCCGGATGGCCGACGACAAACTCGTGCGACCTTGCCAGCGAGAGGCGCACTGCGCGTCGGAGGCGAAGGGCAATCAGCGCCAGCAGCGGCTCCAGAAGCTCGATCTTGCCTCCGAAACCGCCGCCCACGGGCATCGGGACCACCCGGACTTTGTGTGGGGGGAGATCGACAAGAGAGGTGATGGTGCCGCGCACGACGAACGGACCCTGCGTCGGCGACCAGATGGTCAGCCCGCCGTCCGGCTCGGGCCGTGCGACGGCCACGTGGGGTTCCAGGAACGAGTGGTGCGCACCGGCAAGCCGATACGTCTCGCGCACGACCACGTCGGCCTGCTTGAGAGCTGCGTCGACGTCTCCGCGCTTCAGATGGGCCACTCCCGTGACGTTGCGGGGACGCTCCTCAGGAGCCCGATCGGCGGCGGCGGACGCGCCGTGAACCGACGCATCGTCGTCATCCGCGGCTTCGGCCTCGTCGAGCACCAGAGGCGATCGCTCGTCCATCGCCGCCGACGCATCGACGACCGGCCGTGATTCTTCGTAATCGACCGCGACCAGCGCCGCCGCGTCAGCCGCCGCGGCTTCGCTTTCCGCCACGACCGCCACCACGGGTTGACCCACGTAGAAGACGTGATCCACCGCCAGGGGGAGGTCGGGGCCCGCGCTGTCCAGTTCCGGAAAGTCGCGGCCCGTGATCACGTCGACGACTCCCGGCGCCGAGCGCGCGGCGGCGGTCTCGATTCCCCGAATGCGCGCCCTCGGCGTGTGGGCGACGACCAGGTGCACGTGGAGCAGGCCCGGAAGCTCGAGGTCGGCTGTGAATCGGGTCGCTCCCGTGACCTTTTCACCGCCTTCCTGCCGCCGCCGACCCCTGACGGGTACGCTCATCAACCGCAGATGCTACGCACCAAGGGTTGGCGGCCGTTGGCGGCGCTCATTTGCCTTGTTTTTGTTTCGTGTTCGAACGGATCGGGCGGCACCACTCCGCCGGCCAGCCTCGCCACCGATCAGACGCTCCGATTTCCGATCCAGCAGGACGTCAGCACCCTCGACCCCGCGATGATCGACAGCCAGGCCGAAGCCGAGATCGCACAGAACCTGTTCGATGGCCTCTTGAAGTTCGACGGCAACCTCAACGTCGTCCCAGCCGTAGCGTTGAGCATGCCGGCCATCTCGTCGGACGGAGCGACCTACACGTTCAAGCTCCGACAGGACGTGACGTTCTCCAACGGCGACAAGGTCACGTCGAAGGACGTGCTGTACTCGTGGAACCGCGCCGCGGCGATGCAGGGCCCTTACGCGTCGAACCTGTCGGCGATCACCGGCTACGAGCACGTGGCGACCAACCAGGTTTCCGGCGCGGCTCTCGAGGCACTGCTGGAGAAAAACGACCCGGCTGTCACGATGTCCGGCCTCACCGCGCCGGACGACTACACAGTGGTGGTGAAGCTGACAGGCGCCGCGGGGTGGTTTGAGTCGGCGATCGCGCAGCCTTCGGTGGCGGGAATGATCGTCGACCAGAAAGTGGTCAAGGGCAATTTCGAAAACTGGTGGAACAAGCCGGACACGCTGATAGGAACCGGCGCCTTCAAGATGTCAGCGCGCACGGTGAACGAGTCGCTCGAGTTCACCGCGATTCCGAGCTGGTGGGGGCGGCCGAAGCCGACTCTCGGCAAGATTCAGATCCAGGTCGTGAACGATCCGCAAAACGCGCTCGCGAAATATGAGAGCGGCGCGTTCGACCTCTTTGGGTACGCCGCCTACAGCCCGGCGGCGGCCGACGTCACGCGCATCCAGGCCAAGCCGGTGGAGAAACAGCAGCTCCTACTCGAGATCAGGAACAAGACCTACTTCGTCAGCTTCAACATGGTGGCTGACGCCAGGCGGGTTGCCGGCGGACCTTTCACCCTGGACCAGGGCAAGGCCTCGCACGATATGCGCCTCGCGTTCGCGATGGCGGTGGACAAGACCAAGCTCGCCCGGGACGTCTGCTCGTCGATCACATGCGCCGCGGCCACAGGTGGCGTGATCCCCAAGGGGCTGCTGGGCTATCTGGGCGACAACTCTGACCCCCTCGCCACCTTCGACCCCGTGAAGGCGAGGAGCCTGCTGCTGGCCGGCGATCCCACCGGGGCCAAGAGCAAGGGCCTCGTCTATACGTACGACCCGGAAAACCCTTTCAACGAGCCGGTGGCCAAGTTCCTGCAGTCGCAGTGGGTGGAGAACCTTGGTGTGACGGTCAAGCTCCAGACCGTCCCGCACACACGATTCATCACCGAGCGGTTGAGGGGGTCGTACGTGCTGTCGCGTGACGGTTGGGCGGCGGATTACAACCATCCCCAGGACTGGTTCGACAACCTGTGGGGCAAGGCCGCCGGCTGTCCGGACATGAGCTGCTCGAGCGGATACCAGACCCACGCGTACGACGAGCTGCTGGCCAAGGCCGACACCGAGCCGCTGACCGCCGCGATTCCGGACTACAAGGCGCTCAGCCGGCAGCTGATCGACGACGTGGCCTACATCCCGCTCTTCTACACAGTCGACGCTTTTCTA
>VBFV01000134.1 GCA_005881335.1 Chloroflexota bacterium | reverse complement strand
CGCAAACCGTCGAGCCATGAACGGCGCGCGGGCGCCCCTTCCACTGCAGAGGCCAGCTCGGCCAGCGCCGATTTCACGTTGCCGTAGATGGCGACCTGGGCCGGTCGGTGCTTGCGGTGATCGTCGACGTCGACGTAGATCAGCCGCGCGTCATCGGCGAACACCGGCGGCTGGCCGAAGTTCAGGCGGAAGTCCAGGAGCGCGCCCGCCAGCACGACCAGGTCCGCCTCGCGTAGCGCCTGCCCGCGGGCACGGGCGAAATACAGTGGATGGTCCGGCGCCAGCATTCCGCGGGCCATCCCGTTGACGATCAGCGGGACGTTCGCCGTCTTCACCAGGGAGCGGAGCTCGTCTTCGGCGTGGGCCCACCACACACCGCCGCCCGCGACCAGCACCGGGCGCTCCGCCGATCGAATCGCCCGCGCCGCCGCGGCGATCAGCGCATGGTCCGGGGGCGGCCCGGCATCGACGGTGAGGTGTTCGGTCGCTTCGGGCAAATCGGCCGCACCGAAGAACACGTCGATCGGGATGTCCATGAACACCGGACCGGTGCGCCGGCTGAGCGCGGTCCGCATGCACTCGGCGGCGGTGCTGTACGCGTCTTCGGCCGAGTTCAGCGTGAGAGCTTTCTTGGTCAGGCTGCGCACGACCTCGACGTGGTCCATCTCCTGCAGCGAGCCCATGCCCCATCGCGCGATCGGCGCGCGACCGCCGACGACAAAGAGCGGGCTGTCGTTGCCCTGCGCCTGGGCGAGCGCCGACGCGGAGTTGGTCACGCCGGGACCGGCGGTCACCGCGGCGACGCCGCACTCGCGGGTGACCTTGGCCCAACCCTCGGCCGCAAAAGCCGCGGACTGCTCGTGCCGGACGTCGATGACCCGGATGCCGTGCTCCGTCGCGCCGGTCAGGATCGGCCAGATGTGTCCGCCGTTGAGCGTGAAGAGGTGGCTGACTCCCGCCCGCTTCAGGGCGAGGGCGACCAGCTCACCGGCGTTGCCCGAATCCACTACTCCGCCATCGCCCAGGGCATGGCCGGCGTGTTGAACGCCGCCTGCGGGGCGCCGTCGCGCGGGACCAGGATCACGCCCCCGGGCGCAGCGAGCGCCTTGCCGAGGTGGTCGATGGCGCCTCTGGCCACCGACGCCGGTTCCATGCCGTGCTGCAGCTCGATGACCATCAAACGCGCGAGACCGAGCCGGATGAAGGCCTCGCCCAGCCCGGTGCCGCACACGCCGCCGAACCGATCGTCGACGTAAAACCCCGCGCCGGGGATCGGCGAGTCGCCGATGCGGCCGGGCAGCTTGCCCACGCGGCCGCCCGTCGACACCGCGACGGCGATGCGTCCGTCACCATCGCGTGCCACCGCGCCGACGGTGTCAGCGCCTTCGATCAGCTCCTGGCGCTTGCGGTCGGTGATGAAGATCGACGGGTCGGCCATCTCGACGCCATGGTCTCGGGCGAAGCGTGAGGCGCCGTCGGCCGCCAGAAGCACGTGGCGACCATCATCCATCACGGCGACCGCGAGGTCGATCGGGTGCCGGACGTCGCGCAGGCACGCCACGCCACCCGCCCGCAGCGCTGCGCCTTCCATCACACCCGCGTCCAGCTCGACCACGCCGTCGCTGTTCAGGCAGGCGCCGATCCCGGCGTTGAGGAGTGGCTCGTCTTCCATGTGGCGCACCGCCGCCACAGCCGCCGCCAGCGCACCGATGCCGATTGTCGACCAACCGATATCGCGGGCTCGCTCGACTGCGGCCTGGCGATGCGTGCGTTCGGTTTCGGGAACGGGGCCGGCGCCACCGTGGACGATCAGCGCCGGACGGGCCAACTAGTGGCTAGTACGCCTCGGCGGCCTGAGTGTCGGGCCAGTTGGTGCGTCGCTCGAGAAAACGGCGCTCGGCGACGCGGCGGTCGAAAGGGCTGATGACGCGGCGCCCGGCCACCGCGCGCTCGGGGTCGCGGCGTTCGGTAAAGCGGCGTTCCAGGCCAGATCGCCTGTCCAAGCCGGCTCTACGCTCAGGTCCACGCGGGGTTGCGTCCACCACCACTCTTCTAAGACGAACGATGCTAGCGCACGCGCTGGTCGAGTGCGCTCAATTTCTCGTCGATCTTGCGCTCCGACTTCCGCCGCTCCAGCTCGTCTCCCGGGCCGAGGTCGACGAAACGCGCGTAACGCGCCAGCCGCGGGTGGACCTCGGCGACGCGGCGGAACATCTCTTGGGCGACCCAGCGGTAGTCGGGGTGGCCTTGCGGGGTGGTCCGCAGCTCGCACAGGTGGTAGATCTCGCGCAAGTTGACCCGGAAATACCAGCGGACGTGAAACGCAAGCGGGACGATGTACTGGGCGAGGGCCCGGCCGAGGTCCCGCTCTAGGCGGCGGTGAGCATCGGCCGCTCCCTCGACCGCCCTCGAGAAGTCACCGGCCATGTCCAGCTCGACAAGGCCCGAGGGTAGGTCGTAGCCGAGATCCGTGTCGAGGAGCTGGCGGTCCTGGGTCAGCATCCGGTGGCGGTGCAGGTCCCGGTACGCGGCAAAGTTGGCCACGATCTCGAACGTGTAAGTCGCGTGCTCGAGCGCCCTGGGCGCCCGCTGGCGCCGGTTGTCGCGGCCGTCGAGCAGGGCGTCGAGAACCGCATCCACGTCGCCTGTCGGTTCCTCGAGGGGCAGGTTCGAATGCGGAAACAGGGCAGCGGCGACCACCTTTCGCTCCGCTTCGGGGTCGAACTCGACCAGGCGGACAGAGGGCTCCATCCCCCCACCCCGGTCCTGCCCGGCCGGCGGGGAGGGTGACGTCAGCTGCGCCAGGCGCTCGCGCACTCGGACCATCCGGTCGGCGGCCGGCTTTCCGTATCTCTCGTCCAGGGCTCGGCGGACGAAGGCCGGGATGACCAGCGACAGCTCCCGGTGCAAGCTCGTCGCCAGGGCCTGGCACTCGGGCAGCTCGTGCGCCCCCATCTTGGTGATCAGGTACTCGAAGGCGCGGCCGTTCCCGTACAGGCCCAGGTTCGTCAGCGTGCCCGCGGGCAGGAGGCCTCGCAGAAGGTCCAGCGCCTTGGCCCGCGTCGCGGCCTTCCAGGCGCGGTCGGTCTCCCCCTTCTCTTGCGGAAAACGCTCGCGAATGGCCTTCGTCGCAGGCTCGACCAGCCTGCTGTATGTCTCGAAGAGCGCCTCGGCCGCCGGCTCGTAGTCGGGGCTGGTCAGCTCTGCGCCACGGTAGTAGAGGTACTTGCCGTCCTCCGCGCGGCGGTCGAACCGCACGTAACGCGTCGATTTCTCCAACGGAGAGATGCCAATGCGGCTGTCCTCCAGCGCTTTGGCCGCGAGCGTGGAAGCCTGCTCGACCGCCACGTGCGCGCCGGCCAGCTCGGCCACCGAGTCGTCCCCGTATCCGACCAGGACGCGCTCGTAAAACTCCTCGGCGCGGCGCACCGCAACCATGTCGTCATCGACCGGCGGCGTCCCCGCGAGGCGGTCGAAGCCCGAGTCGGGCTCGTTGATGAACTCATCGAGGAGCACGCGGCGAAGGCTCTTTTCCGTCCTCGAGTAGCGCGAGAACAGCGCGCCTTTCACCACCTCCGGCAGGTTGCGGAGCGCGAAGACGGGGCGGTCGAGATTGGTGAAGTAACGCTCGAGCAGTCCCGCTTCCGCGGCATTGAACTCAGGCGCACTCACGGTCGTATTGTCCCTCTCCCCTTCAGGGGAGAGGGACAGGGTGAGGGGCGTGGATGGTGCAATCCCCATATTTTGTGTCGCGCGGGGCGCTATCCACAGCCTATAGAAGCCGACGACGGAGTTGTCCCCCGGTTCTCCCCAGGTCTGTTAAAAACCGCCTGCAAAACGCCGACGACGATTGGTGGGTACTCTCGATATCCGCATGGATGAGATCGACTGGCGGCAACGCTGGAGGGGCATCGTCCAGGACCGCTCCACGCTCGCCGCCGGACATGCGGACCAAGGCTACTGGGACCGTCGCGCCGCCAGCTACGCGCGTTCGACGCAGACCCGCATCGACGAGTTCCTCCAGGTGCTCGAACCCTACCTTTCGCCTCTCAAGACGCTGATCGACGTGGGCGCGGGCACCGGGCGGCATGCGGTCCCGCTAGCCGAGCGACTCGAATGGGTCACGGCGATCGAGCCCTCTGAGGGCATGCGCTCGCACCTCCCGCCACGCCACAACATGACGGTCATCGCGAGCACATGGGAGGACGCGGAGGTCGCGCCGGCTGACCTCGTCATCTGCTGCCACGTCCTTTACGGCGTGGCTGACCCTGTGCCGTTCGTCGACAAGCTGCAGAAGGCCGCGCGCGACCGCGTGTTCGTCATGATCCGCGAGAGCGACCTGCCACACCCGGCTGCGGAGGTCCGGAGAAGGATCGCCGGCGACGCGGGGCCTCGGCTGCCGCGATTCAGCGAACTGTTCATGCTGCTCGTGCAGATGGGGATCGCGCCTGACGTGGCGTTTCTGCGCTACCCGATCACGACGCGATACCGCGACATCGAGGAGGCGCTCATCGACTGCCGGGCACTGTTCGGCGAAGGCTGGGACGAGGCGGCCGGTCGTGCCGTGCTGGAGCAGATCCTGAAACGGGACGGCGATGAGCTCGTGTTCGACGGAGGCCTCGCCGTTTCAGGAGTCGCCCATTGGAAGCCACAGAGCTGACTTTGCGGCCTGTGAGGCCCGCCGACCGCGACCGCGCCATCGAGATCACCAAAGACGTCTGGGAGGGCCGCGACTACATCCCCCGAGTCTTTGATCGCTGGGTATCGGATGCGGGGGCTGAGTTTCAGGCCGCGGAGATCGAAGGCGTCGTGGTCGGCCTGCAGCGGCTGCGTCCGTACGCGCCAGGTCTCACGTGGTACGAGGGGCTTCGCGTCGCCAGCGACCACCGTCGCCAGGGCATCGCGCGGGCGATGCTGGACGCGGCCATCGCGGAGGCGCGCGAGCAGGGATTCCACGAGATGCGGCTTGCGACGCGTGACCTTCCTGCCATTCGCCTCTTTGAATCCGCCGGCTTCAAGGCGCTCGTCGAGCTGAAATGGTGGCGAGGCGTGCGCGTGGAGGGTGGCGAATCGGCCCGGATGCCTGAAGCAACCGAGGTGCGGAAGCTCTGGCCCGCGATCGCGGCGAGCGCGGGCATCCAGCTGTACGGGGGAATCGTGCCGGACATGAACGGCGCACGCGATCTCGGCGCCGACGAGCTCGAGCGCCTGGCGTCGAGAGGACTGATCAGGCTCGGCCCCGGCGGCCGCGCGATCGCGCTCCTGCGCGAACCGTGGGGCCAGAACATCGCGGTCTCACTGCTGGCCGGCCGAGGGGGCTCGCTGCGCGAGCTGCTGATGGCGCTGCGGTTCGAGGCCGACGCTGACGGACTGAATCACGTCACCGTCAACCTTCCGCCGGGGCATCCCGCCGAGGAGGACCTCAAGGCGAGCGGATACGATTTCGCGGATGCCGAAAACAGCGCGTTCGTGTACGCGCTCAAGCTCTAGTTGACGCGCAGATACGTCGTCCTCGGCAACGGCATCGCCGGCCAGACCTGCGCGGAGGACCTGCGCAAGGCCGATCCAGATGCCTCGATCGTGATGATCGCCGCGGAGCGGCACCCGCTCTACAACCGCGTCGCGTTGCCGCGCTATCTCCGGGGCCAGGTGCGGCGCGAAAAAGTCTTCATGCGCACGGTCGAGGACTACGCCAAGCACAACATCGAGGTCCATTTCGAGACCTGGGCGACCGAGGTCGACCTCCACGACAAGATCGTCCTTACCAACCGCGGTCAAGAGTTCAAGTACGACGCCATCCTCATCGCGACCGGCGGCCGACCGAAACCTCCTCCGTGGCCTGGCGCGGGCGACGTCTCGTCGTGTCTGGGCTTTCAGACGCTCGACGACACCGACGCGATCATCGAGAAAGCCGACGCGTGCGAGAGGGTGCTCGTCATGGGCGGCAGCTTCATCGGCTACGAGCTGGCCGAGGGGGTGAGCTTTCGCCAGAAGGCGAAGGTGACGTGGATCATGCGCGGGCCGTGGTTTCTTCGCTACGTCCTGGATGAAGAGGGTGGCCAGCTCTGCCGGCAGCTCGGCGAGGCGCAGGGCGTCCAGTTCATCACCTCGGACGAGGTGCAGAAGTTCAGCCGCAGCAATGGCCGCTATCTGGCGGAAACGGTGAACGGGCACAAGGTCGAGTTCGACCTGTTGACCTATGGCGTCGGCCTCGACTACTACACGGAGCCGGTGCGCAAAGAGGTCGAGCTGAAAAGTGGGATCGTCACCGACTCCAAGCTGCGCACGTCGGCGCCGGACGCGTACGCCGCCGGAGACATCGCCGTCTTCTACGACCTGATGGTCGAGCGCCACAACCAGATGGGCACATGGGACAACGCGGAGGCGCACGGCAAGGTCGCGGCCCGCAACATGGCGGGAGCGGACGAAGACTTCTTCGACGTTCCCACCTACACGACGACGATGTTCGGGTCGACGCTGGCGGTGATGGGCGTCACGCCGGACGTCCAGCCGGGGCTCGAGTCGGTCCGCACGTTCAGCCTCGAAGAGAAGTTCTACCGCAAGCTCTTCTTCAAGGACGACCGCCTGGTCGGCGCGATCATGATCGGCCCACCGAAGGGCCGCAAGAAGCTGATCGAGATCATGCGGTCGCGTCAGAAGATCGAGCGGCCGAAGCAGGAGCTCCTCGACCCCGCCAACCTCAAAGATTAGGCAAGTGAATCAGGACCTCCACGGGCTTGAGGCCACGAACAAGGTGGACTGGGTGGCACTTGCGCACGGAGGCGGATACCTGAAGGTCGGGATCGCCCAGACGTTGGAATGGGACGGCTCGGACCGGACGTTGGGGCTCCTCCAGGCGAAATGGAGCACATGCCTGGCGTTCGCGGCCGGCGGGGAGCTTCGGAAGTTGTACCCAGACCATGCTGCCCTGCCCTGGAAGATCGTCCTCAGCTGTCAGTCAGAACCCGATGAGCGCACCAAGGAGTTTGTCCGGCGCGCCGCCGAGACGACCCGCCAAGAGGGCGGGGACTTCATCATCGAGCGCCAATGGGAGGCCGGCTAGCGCCCACGCTCGATCGCATGCCCCCGTATTATTAGCCTGTAAAGAATGGAATTCGCCTACAGCGAAACAGTCCAAGCAATTCGCATTGCGCTCGGCTCGGTCCTGCGCACCCGACGCGAGGCCGCCCGCCGCACCCTGACCGACGTCGCAGCGGAGGCCGGCCTTTCACCCGCGCACCTTTCGGAGGTGGAGCGGGGCCGCAAGGAGGTCTCCACCGACCGACTCGTCGCCGTCGCCCACGCCCTCGCGATACCGCCGGCCGAGATCTTCTCCGAGCTTGCGCGCCTGCTCGGCGCGGACGCCGCCGATCGCGCCTGGCCGGAGGACCCGCCGGTGAAGCTGCGACTGGCGACCGCCTCCCTGCCGCTCGAAGCCCTGCGCAGCGTGGCTGACTTCAGCGCCTACCTGGCGATGGCTAATCCACCGCCAAAGCCAAAACCACCGATCGGTTTCACAACGCGGAGGTAAGGGGAATGCATCTGATTCCAACCGTGATCACCAACGATGGACGCGGCGAGCGTGCATACGACATCTATTCGAGGCTGCTGAAGGATGGAGTGATATTCGTCCGCGGCCCCATCGACGACGAT
>VBFV01000133.1 GCA_005881335.1 Chloroflexota bacterium | reverse complement strand
TTCCCCGACCGCGATCTTCACGAGCTTGCCTTCGAATGGCGAGGGGATCTCGGCGTTGACCTTGTCCGTGACCACCTCGACGAGCGGCTCATCGCGCTTGACGAAATCGCCCTCGTGCTTCAGCCACTTGTCGACCGTGCCTTCGGTGACGGACTCGCCGAGCTGGGGCATCTTGATCTGCGAGACGGCCACGTTGCGAGTGTAGCGGAGGCTTGACGGCCGCCCGACCGGCCTTAACATGCCGCCGTGGCCGCAGTTCCGCCGCCTCCACCGCCGGACCTCTTCGGGCAAGCAGCCCGGCCCACCGACGGAATGGCGATCGCCGCGCTTGTGGTCGGGCTCAGCGCCGTGCCGGGTGCGTCTTTCCTTGGCGTGCCTGGAGTAGTTCTGGGGATCGTCGCGATCATCCTGGGCCTGCGCGCCCGCGGCCGTATCAAACGCTCGGGCGGCGCGAGGGGAGGTCGGGGATTCGCGGTTGCGGGCATGATGCCGGCGGGTGTGGTGCGGGGCTGGGCGCGCTGTGGGCCATTTATCTGACCCTGCTGTACCTGGCGATGATGCAGGCCACGCCGCCGCACTGAGCTAAGCGAGAAACTGGAGGCCACGCCCAGAATCGAACTGGGGATGGAGGTTTTGCAGACCTCTGCCTTACCACTTGGCTACGTGGCCGGGGAGTTTCGAACCCGATTCTAAGATCCCCAGGAACTCAGAGGCTTCGCCGTGAGTTCGCGGGGGCCCCTTCAAGCGTTGGGGTACTGGCCGCTAGGCTGTGACCGGCAGGTGTCCAGTCACCAATTCCGAGATGCGATGGCGCGGCTTCCGGCCGGAGTCGTCGTCATCACCGCACGCGTCGGCGATGAGTTCCGAGGCCTGACCGCGAGCAGCCTCGTCTCCATCTCGCTCGATCCGCCGTTGGTGCTCGTAGGTCTGGAGCGTGAGTCCGCCACCCGCGCTGCAGTCCTGGAAACGAAGGCCTTCAACGCCAGCTTGCTGACCCGCTCGCAGGAGTTTCTCGCCGACCGCTTTGCTGGCCGCGCCCCGGCGCTTGACCTCGAGTGGCGTACGCTCCCACACCGCCTCGGTACGAACGGGATCCCGCTCCTCGACGGATGCGCCGCCTGGCTCGAGTGCCGGCTGGTGCAGGTGCACCAGGCGGGCGACCACGACATCTGCGTCGGAGAGGTACAGGCCGCCGCGATCGGGAGCGGCGACCCCCTCATCCTTTGGGACCGCTCTTTCTGGACGCTGCACTAATAAGGACGGGTGGCAGACTAAGGCCGGATTCATTCCGGCCGTCACCATGGACGCCGTCCTCACCCGCGCTCAGTAAGGAAGATCGTCCTCTTCCATCCCGAAGTGATGGCCGACCTCGTGCAGGATCGTCCGCCGCACCTCCTCCACCAGCTCGCGATAACTCCGGCTGGCCTGCTCATGCGAGTGTTTGTACAGGGTGATGCGCTCCGGCAGACCCTCACCTGCCCCGAGCGCGCCCGCTCCTTCGTAGAGCCCCATCAAGCCATCCCGCGACCGCTCCTCGAGGATGAACACGGTGTTCTCGAGATAGGGCTGGAACTGTTCGGGAATCGAGTCGATCGCGGCCTGCGCCGCCTCCTCGAACTGCTTCATGCTGACCTGCATGCATGAATTGAAGCGGGTCATGGTCGTTGGCGCGGGGACGATGGGCTCGCAGATCGCGCTTCAGACCGCTTTGAGTGGACGCTACGGCGTCACCCTGGTCGATACGGTGGCGGGCCAGCTCGACAAAGCGCGGGCGCAAAACCAAAAGCTGCTCGATCGATCAGTGGAAAAGGGCCGGCTCACCAGGGACCAGGCGGAGCAGGCGCTGCGCCGCATCGATCACTCGAGCGACTTGCCTGAGTCGGCGTCAATGGCGGACCTCGTGATCGAAGCGGTGATCGAGAACATCGATGCCAAGAGAAGCGTCTTCGAGGAGCTCGGCAAGCACGCCAGGCCGGACGCGGTCCTGGCCAGCAACTCGAGCACCATCGCGATCAGCCGGCTCGCCGACATTACCGGGCAACCCGAGCGCTGCTGCAACATGCATTTCTTCCACCCGGTCACGGTGATGCAGCTGTGCGAGGTGGTACGCGGCCCGAAGACCTCGGACGACACGGTCCAGACCGCGATGGAATTCGTTCGCAGCATCGACCGCACGCCGGTTCTCCTCAAGAAAGAGATCTGGGGGTTCATCGTCAACCGGATCCTCTTTGCCGCCTCGGAGGAGGCGATGCGGCTCCTCGAGGGCGGCTACGCGAGCGCGGAGGACATCGACATCGCGGTCCAGAAAGGACTGAATTGGCCGATGGGCCCATTCCACCTCCTCGACTTCAGCGGCCTCGACGTCTTCTACGGCGCCATGCAAGACCGCCACCGGCTGGGCGAAGGCGGCGAAGCGCCGGAGGTGCTGCGCCGCCTGGTCGAGGAGGGCCGCCTCGGGCGTAAGACGGGCAAGGGCTTCTTCGATTACGACTGAGGACGCACCCATAAGGTCGCGGAGGCAAAATTGATTTGCCCCCGTAGCCCAATGGCAGAGGCAGCCGGCTTAAACCCGGTCCAGCGCGGGTTCGACCCCCGCCGGGGGTATTCGGCTCCGTAGAGCGCCGCGTTCGCAGGCCTACAATCGACGAACAATGGACCCGCGGTTCGAAGAAGACCCCGACGAGGAACCGGAAGAGCCGGCCCAGCCCCAACCCGACGGCGCCCGTGGGACTGCCGCGGGTCTGGTGCCGTCGGTGGGATATCCCAGCCGGGAATGGGAGTATTCGACCAAGGTCCTCAGCGTGGCCCAGGTGAGCGATGGCGTCACGGTGGTCAAGGTCCTCCACGAGGCCGCGGCCGACGGTTGGGAGCTTGCCAGCGTGCTCGACGGGGGAGAGAAACGCGTAATCCTGATGCGCAGGCCAAAGCGCTCAGCCCGTGAGTCACGACGGGTGGGTTTCGCGCCTCCTACGAACAACTGAGCAGCTCTGCACCACGTCGCAGGCGGCGCATCCTGGTGGTCGAAGACGACGTGCCGGTCCGCATGCTGGTCGCCGAGGTCTGCCGTCTCCAGGGCCACGACGTCGTGGAAGCCGGGACCGGTGCGCAGGCGATCGAGCTGGGCCGCAGCGCGCAGCCTGACCTCGTGCTCGTGGACTGGGTGCTGCCCGACATCAGTGGCACCGAGGTCATTCGCGAGCTCCGCCGCCAGGGCGTGGTCAGCCCGATGGTGATGCTCACAGGGCGCACGACGAAGATGGACGAGGTGGTCGGGCTCGAGGTCGGCGCCGACGATTACATCACCAAGCCTTTCGACTCGCGGATCCTCGCGGCTCGCATCAACGCACATTTGCGGCGCTCGGCGCTCGCGGAAACAGGCGGCGGACGGGAAGGGGTGCTCAGCATCGGCTCGCTGCAGATCGACAACGCCGCTCGCCGGGTAAGGGTGGGCGAAGACGAGATCACGCTGACGATGACCGAATTCAACCTGCTCGCGGTGCTCGCCGCGAACCCGGAGCGAGTCCTGACGCGCGCGCAGCTGCGAGACAAGGTGTGGGGTTATCCGCACGACCTCTACGACCATTCCGTCGACCCGCACGTCCAGCGGTTGCGGCGCAAGCTTTCGGAGCGCACCAACACAGGCGTGAGCCTGGAGGCGGTTCCCGGACTCGGTTACCGGCTGTCGGTCAAGGGCGCTTGACGGAACAGACCACCAACCTCTTCGGCCCCGTGGCCGGAGACCTGGCGACCGTCGAGTCCGAGCTCCGCCAGCAAATCCAGCGCGATCCGCCTGAGGTCGCCGGTCCGATGGCAGAGCTCTTCGAAGCCGGAGGCAAGCGGATCCGCCCGGCGCTGGTGCTGCTGTCGGCGATGTCAGGACGCTACGACCTCGCGCGCCTCGTCCCCGCGGCGATGGCGGTCGAGCTGACCCATGCGGCGACCCTGGTCCATGACGACGTGATCGACCGAGCAAAGATGAGGCGGGGACGTCCGACCATCGCATCAACGCTGGGCGATGAGCCCGCGATCGTCATCGGGGACTTCTATTTCGCCAAGGCTTATGAGCTGGCCGCAATCACCGCCCAACCGGAGGTCGTGGCGATCCTCGCGCGGACCGTGATGGGCATCTGCGCGGGCGAAGTGCGCCAGCAGTCGATCCGATACCGCTACAGCACCGACGTTGGCGAGTACATGCGCCGAATCGAAGCCAAGACAGCGTTGCTCGTCGCAGCGTGCTGCGATATCGGTGGGCTGCTCGGTGGCCTGGACGGCGAACGACGAGCCGCGTTGCGCGGATACGGTCGTGAACTTGGCCTTGCGTTTCAGATCGCGGACGACGTGCTCGACTATGTCAGCACCGAAGGCGAGGTCGGCAAGCCCATCGGTCACGACATCGCCGAAGGTTTCGCGACTCTTCCGCTGATGCTCTCATCAGTAGAGATCGAAGATGGTCGGCGTCTCGACGAACAGGAGGCGCGCCGCATTGCAGATGCTGTCCGCAAAAGTGATGGACCTCAGCGCGCGCTCGATCAGGCTCGCGATCACGCAAATGCGGCGCGCGCTCAATTGAGCAAGCTCGACCGCGGCGAGGCTGTCGCTGCGCTCGAGTCGCTAACGGATTACGTGGTCAGCCGAAACCTCTAATCTGTCTCCCCATGTCCCGGGTGGGGATGGGTGTGGTGGCATGAGCAGGGTCAGGCTCGTCGGTGTCGGACCAGGTCATCCCGGGCTCGCCACCCTGCAGGCCGTCGAGGCGATCAAGGAAGCCGACGTGATCCGAAATTGCGACGGCTGCGGCACCGGGCTCCTGCACCTCGCGATGCCCAACGCAGACATCGCGCCTCTCGAGTCGGTGGATGAGGTCATCCGTCTTGCACGCAACGGGCGCAAGGTCACCGTGCTATTTCCCGGCAATCCGTATGCGTTCTCGAACGGCAGCGAGATCGCCGATCGGCTCGAGCGCGCAGGGATCGACTTCGAAGCAGTGCCCGGCCTGATCGTCGAGCTCGCCGCCCCGGTGATGAGCGGCATACCGCTGACCATCGAAGGCCTGTCCGCGTCGATCGGCTTCGGCCTGGTGACAGGCGGTGAGACCGTCGTCCTCCGGCTCGCGTCGGGATGGTTGGAGTCGGGCATCACCGCGCTGCTGCAGAACGGCCGCGCCCCCGAGACCCCCGCGGCGTTGGTCCTCAATCCCGGTCAGCCCGGCCAGCATCGCGTCAGCGCGCCGCTGGGCGAGCTGGCGCGCAAGGCCGCCACATATGGGGTCAAAGGCGACGCGCTGCTTGTCCTGGGCCCGGGCGTCGAGATGTCGGACCGCCTGGATACGCTCTCGAAACGGCCTCTACACGGCCGCCGCATCTTGATCACTCGCGCCCGCCACCAGGTGGACCCGTTCCGCCGCGAGCTCGTCGACCTGGGGGCGGCGGTGGTCGAGATTCCGACCCTCGAGATCCGCCGGCTGCCGGCAGACGCCCGGGTCAGCAACGCGATCAAGAACCTGGACCGAACCGCCCTGGTCATCTTTGCTTCAGCCAACGCGGTCGACATCTTCTTCCAGATGCTGTTGACGGCCAGCCTCGATGCCAGGGCGCTGCACAACTCGAAGCTCTGCGCCATCGGCCAGGAGACCGCGGACGCCCTCGCGGGCCACGGACTCAGGCCGGAGCTCGTGACGTCCGAGTACACGGCGGAAGGCCTCGCCAACGCCCTCGAAGGCTGGGAGATGAAGGGCATGCGCGTGCTGGTGCCGCGAGCGGAGATCGCGCGCGACGCACTACCATCGCTGCTTGCGAATCGTGGAGCCGAAGTCGAGATCCTGCCTGTCTATCGAGCTGTTTGCCCGGTCGAGGCGGGTCCGGCGCTGCTTCGCCTCTTCGACGGCGAGGGTGTGGACGTGATCACCTTCACCAGCTCCTCGACCGTGGTCAACTTCGTCCGGGCGTTTCCGGAAGACCGGCTGCCGGCCATCCTCGGCGACGCTGAGATCGCGTGCATGGGTCCCGTCACCGCCGACACGGCGCGCAAGCTCGGACTCGAAGTCTCGATCGTCGCCCGGGAGTACACGACGCACGGGCTGGTCCAGGCGATCGCCGAAGCAACCGCGAGAAAGTGAAGTGAGCCAGCCCAGGCCGTCGCGGCGCCCCGCGCCGGTCGAACCCGACGAGCTCGAGGCACCGCCGCCGCGCGGACGTCAGGCGTGGCTGGCGCTCTTGGTGATGGCGGTTTTGATCGCGGCGGTCGCGGGCGGTGGATTGCTGATCAAGCACGCCATCGAGCCGGTGGTACCCGCCGCCCTCGCGAACTGCGCCACGTCGACGCAGATCGCCCCCCACGAGTTCATCGGCCCGCAGCCGATGTGCATCACGGCGGCGCAGAAGCTGGAGGCCACCATCACCACCTCGCAGGGCGACATCGTGGTCCAGCTCCATCCCGAGGTCGCGCCGGTCACGGTCAACAACTTCGTCGTGCTCGCGGTCCACGGCTACTACAACGGGCTGGGTTTCTGGAAGGCGGAGGACTGGGTCGTGCAGGGAGGCGATCCGAGGGGCGACGGACGCGGCGGGCCTGGCTACAGCCTCCCGGACGAAACGACGACCACCCCTTGGGAGCTGGGCGCCGTCGGCATGGCGCGGGTACCCGGGGGTGCTGTCAACGGAAGCCAGTTCTTTATTCAAAAGGCGGACTGGCCGAGTCCCGGCCCGACCGCCGCCTACAACCGGTTTGGAACCGTGACCTCGGGCATGGAGAAGGCGCAGGTGCTTTCCGTGACCGACACGATCCTCTCAGTCACGATCAAGGTGTCCTGACAGGACCGGGGCCTATAATCGGGTCGAAATGCCTTTTCACCCGCTGTGGCTGCTTCTGATCCTCGCTGTCGTGCTGATCATCTTCGGGCCCGGCCGGTTGCCGGAACTCGGCGGAGCGGTGGGCAAGGCGATGCGGGAATTTCGGAAGGCGACCACCGAGCTGACCAGCGAAGTCACGTCGGCCGTGCAGGGCAAGCCGGAACCACCTGCACCGACTGAGAGCGTCGCCAAGGGCCCTTCGTCGTCCGAGGCTGATACCTCCAAGAACTAGCGGCTGTGGCCCTTCTAGACAGGGTCCTGCAGCGCGGCCCTCAGACCAGTCCTCCGGTCGAGGAGCAGCGCATGTCTGTGATCGAGCACCTCGAAGCGCTGCGTCGGATGCTGATCATCTCGCTCATCGCGTGGGGCGTGGCGACGATTGCCGCGGTATTCATCGCGCATTACGTGATCACTTTCGTTATCACGCGCGCCGGCATCGGCCATGCGATCTACCTACAGCCTGGCGGTGGGGTCCTTCTGCAACTGAAGGTCGCGCTGTACATCGGCCTTGTGCTCGCCGCGCCGGTGCTCATTCAGCAGATCTGGTGGTTTGTCAGCCCCGGGTTGCACGCGCACGAGAGGCGGTTTGTCATGCCGCTGGTCATCGCGACGATCATCTTCTTCGCGTTTGGCGTCGGTGTCGCGATGTTTGCGCTTCCGATCTACATCAAGATCCTCGGCTCACTCGCCCCGGCCGACGTGTCGTATTTGCCCGATATCAGCGAGCTGGTCAGCTTTGTCCTGATCATGACCATCGGCTTCGGGCTCGTCTTCGAGCTGCCCGTGGTCCTTTTCGTACTCGGGATGGTGCGCATCATCAGCTCGCGCTGGCTGTACAAGCGCAGGCCGTATTGGTTCCTGGCGCTTGCGATCGTCGCGAACTTCCTGACGCCTGGCGTAGATCCCCTGACCCCTATGATCATGTTCGTTCCTCTCTACATATTCTTTGAGGCCACAGCGCTATTACTGAAACTTCTCGGACGATAACCGGCACGGCCGCGCGCCGCGACGGGCGCGCGCCGGACCAGCTGCGACCGGTGAAGATCGAGCTGGGCGTCAACGTGCACGCCGAGGGTTCGTGCCTGATCGAGATGGGGCGCACCCGCGTGTGGATCACCGCCAGCGTCGAGGACCGTGTCCCGATGCACCGTCGAGGCAGCGGCCAGGGATGGATCACGGCGGAGTACTCGATGCTGCCGCGTGCCACCCACGACCGTGGGGCGCGGGAGGCGATCCAGGGCCGCGTCGGCGGCCGCACGCATGAGATCCAGCGCCTGATCGGCCGCTCGCTGCGTGCGGCGGTCGACATGAAGCAGATCGGCGAGCGCACGATCACCCTCGACTGCGACGTGCTGCAGGCCGACGGCGGCACGCGGACCGCCTCGATCACAGGCGCGTTCGTCGCGCTGTACATGGCGGTCAAGCGGATGAAGGACGCGCGCATGATCGCCGAGATCCCGGTCCGCCAGTACCTGGCCGCGGTGAGCTGCGGCATCGTCGACGGCACCCCAGTCCTCGACCTCGATTACACGGAAGACTTCCAGGCCTCGACCGACCTCAATTGCGTGATGACCGAGGACGGCCGCCTGGTCGAGCTGCAGGCGACCGCCGAAGGCGCGCCGTACACACGCAGCGATCTCGACTCGATGCTGGGCCTCGCCTTCAAGGGCATCAAGGAGCTGATCGTCGCGCAGAAGCGTGCTTTGACGACGCTTGCCTGACCGTCCTCGACTCGTCATCGCCTCGGGCAACGCCGGCAAGCTGCGTGAATATCGCGACCTGCTGTCCGGCGCCGGCGTCGAGCTGGTCGCGTTCGACAGCGAGGTCGAGGAGGTGGGGGAGAGCTACTCCGAAAACGCTCGCTTGAAGGCGGAGGCAGCTCTGGCGCGGTCGGGCCTCCCGTCGCTGGGCGACGACTCGGGGCTGGAGGTCGAAGCGCTGCATGGATTTCCGGGCATCAAGTCAGCCCGGCTCGGACCCACACAAGAGGAAAGGACGGCCGAGCTCCTGCGGCGGTTGGAGGGAGTGCCGCGGCCATGGGAGGCGCGGTTCGTGTGCGTGATCGCGCTCGCGATGCCGGGACGAGATACGCGGTTCTTCGAGGGCGAATGCCGCGGCGAGGTCGTGCCGGAGTGGCGAGGCGAGGCGGGTTTTGGCTACGACCCGATCTTCCTCGTGCCCGGTACGGGCAAGACGTTTGGTGAGATGCCGCCGGAGGAGAAACGCAAGTACAGCCACCGCGCCGCCGCAGCCCGCGCGCTGCTGGAGTCGGGCGCGCTGTCGGAGCTCGTGCCTAGACTGAGGCGGTGATCCCTCTGCTGGCGGCGGTGGGTCGGAGTCGGCGCCGAATCCTGGAGCTTCCGAGGCTGCGCGGTCAGACGAGCCTCTACAGCGCGTACAGCTGGTTCAGCGCCGGAAGCCTGTTCAGCGCGCTGTCCGTTCTGAGCATCGGCA
The DNA here is from genome assembly GCA_005881335.1 of Chloroflexota bacterium. Lineage (GTDB taxonomy): Bacteria > Chloroflexota > Dormibacteria > Dormibacterales > Dormibacteraceae > 40CM-4-65-16. The sequence goes on along the minus strand of VBFV01000133.1, from coordinate 1,495 downwards.
GCGTGGGGTCGATCCTGAGCATCGGAAGCGCGGGCTCAATCCTCAGCATCGGGAGCGCCGGCTCGATCCTGAGCATCGGCAGCGCCGGCTCGATCCTGTCGATAGGTTCCACCGGCAAAGTGCCCCGCTCTATCTAGAATCAGCGGGCCCTACGCTTTCGAGACGCGCGGGCGGTAGCTTAGCTCGGAAAAGCGCCTGGTTTGGGACCAGGAGACCGCGAGTTCAAATCTCGCCCGCCCGACCACCGCGATTTGCAGACCACTCAAACGCGCTCAAACCTCGCCCGCCCGACCACCACTTAAAAGGGGCCCAAACGACCAGTCCTGCGATGGAGTGGAAGTGAGAAGCTCACTCGCGTGAATCCACAAACCAGTGAACCTCTTGAGCGCCGAGAGTGGGAATTCCTGTACCTCTGGTCGAGGCACTGCTTTCCGAGTTTCTGGTTGCAGACGCCGCCAGCGTTTCGACGCTTCGCAGGTTGGCTTGAGCTCAATCCTTTAAGCGACGAGACACGGCTCGAAGCGGCGAGTTGGTGGGCAGAGCACGAATCCGGCCCGACCCAATGGGAGCTTGACCTTCTTGTGCCATGGAGGCAGTTCTCGAGCGAGGAATACTCATTGCGAGCAGCAAGGATTGATCCGCATACGGCTCGCCGGTTCGCCGACTGGCTTGCTCGTCGTGGCGGGCAGACGCCGATCGAAGCCTTGGACCTGCCCATCCGCACATTCCATTCCTTGAGGGTAAACGACGTCCGTTTCATAGATCAGCTGGACGACAAGACGTTGAACAGACCGGTATTCGATCGAATCAGAAACGAAGTTCTGGAGCGTCTCAGGTGGTGGCGCGGCGATTCAGGCGCTGGCGATCCGATGCCTCTGTGATCGTCCGCCGGCGACTCGACCATGTAGGGTCCTGAGCCCGGTCACGAGTCGGAGAGTTGCCGGATCATGTTGTCGACCTCGGCAGCGATCCGACCTTCATCATCAAAGTCACCAAGATCCTTTAGTTCGAAGACGATGTCGTTGACGTCCTCATCATCGGAGTAGTCGACTTGGATGGATTGGGACGAAAAGTGAGACCGCCATCCATAGGGCGTCCACTCTTCCGGAAACGCGCCAACAAACATGAGCAGAGCCCACCAATGAACTTGCTCGTTTGTCAGTTTCCCATCGCGCCAATCCCTAAGTACCCGTAGGACGGTCATACGTCCAAACGTGAGCTCACCACCGAGGGCTTGTCCAGCCAGATGAAGCTGCTCTTGTGACGCCCTACGAAGCTCGTCAATGTGAGCAAGGTCGCCGTCGAGAGCGTCTTTGAGGAGGGCCGCGACACGGTCTTGGTTTGGCTGCTCACTCATGGCGCGCGAGTTTACCTGCCGTGCATGTTGTGTGAATCCCGCGTTGCGAGCTGGAGACACGCGCCGGAGGCTGTATTTCAAAGATTGGACGGTTTTGACGCTCGCACGTCTTTCTACGATTTGGGACGTTTCGAAAGG
>VBFV01000132.1 GCA_005881335.1 Chloroflexota bacterium | reverse complement strand
CTCGCGAGTCGCGCGCAAGACCCGCAGGCGGTCGCGGTCGTTCATAGCGGGATGCGACCTTCGCCCACACCGCCAGAAAAGGCGAGGTGGATGTCAGGTGTGACCCGCTTCAGGAGTCTCAGCGCTCCGAAGTTGTCGCCCTGAATGTCGACTGCAAACGCGGTGATTCCTTCGGCCCGAGCCCGCTCGGCGAGGGCCGCCACGAGCCTGGTGCCGATGCCCTGGCGCTGCAATTCGTCCGCGACCACGATCGCCGGGTCGGCCTCCCGCGAGCCCGCCAGCCTGACGTACTGCGCCACGGCGACGACCTGGCCGCCGTCGGTCGCCGCGACGGCTTCGCGGTCGTGGTGGTCGGTGCGCAGGACCGAGGCGATGAGCTGGTCGGGCCTGGAGATGGTGCTGAAGAACCGCCGGTAGACCGATTCGGGCGAAAGGCGGCCAAACAGCCGTGCCACCAGCTCGTGGTCCGAGGGCTCCAGGCTGGCCAGCCCAGGTCGCCCGTGACTCGCGGATTCGATCTCGATCATCGGCCTTCAGCAAAGAAATAGCACGAACGGTCGTATAAGTCAAGAGTAACCGACCGTTCGTGCTAATATTTTCGGCGATGGCAATCCAGGAGTCGACCGACCGGCGGCGCCTTCGCGGCATGAAAACCCGCCAGGCCATCCTCGCCCACGCCGCCCGCGTCGGCTCGGCGGAAGGCCTGGAGGCGGTGTCGCTGCAGCGCCTCGCCACCGATCTCGGCATCAGCAAGAGCGGTCTCTTCGCCCACTTCGGCTCCAAAGAGGAGCTGCACATGGCGACGATCGACGCCGCCGCCCGAATTTTCACAGACGAGGTGATCCGTCCTGCCCTGGCCACCCCGCGGGGCGCCGGCCGCGTCTGGGCCCTGTGCAACTCGTGGCTCTCCTACCTCGAGCGCGGGGTCTTCCCGGGCGGGTGCTTTTTCTGGGCGGTCGCCGAAGAGTTCGACAGCCGGCGCCCCGGTCCCGTCCGCGATTCGGTGCTCGAGAAGAAGAACTACTGGTCTTATACGTTGCAGCGAGCGGTCCGCGAGGCTCAGGAGGCGGGCGAGATCGATGCCGGGGTCGACCCGGAGCAGCTTGCCTGGGAGCTCGACAGCCTACTCGGCGGAGCGAACAGCGGATTCAAAAATGAAGAAGGCGTGCGCGCCATCGAGCGCGGGCGGAGAGGGATCCGCGACCGGCTGACACGCGCCGCCACACCGAGCGCCCAACCGCTCACATAACCAGGCGCTCCGGTCAGTGGGAGTGGCTTCGCACCAGGACCAGCGCGCCCATCCAGAGCAAGCCTCCGCTGGTCAACAGGACCCACATCGTCCACGGGATCAGCGAGAACTGGACCAGCGCGCCGAAGATGCACATCGCCGCGGCGCCCGCGAGCAAGAACGAGCCGGGGAGCAGGAGCCATGCCGAGTACCACGGCGGCTGCACCTTGTCTCCGCGGTCGGAGATCCGCCCCGCGCCCAGTAGCAGTCCGGCCGTGATCAAGGCCGGCGCGGTCAGCCCCACCGCCCAACGCAGGTCGACCGCGCCGGTGGTGGCGGCGACCAGAGGCTGAATCCCCGCCATCGCCAACCCGGCCGCGACGGCAAACCCGACGAGCCGGAGGATGACGCTCGGATGCGGCACGCTCACGTCCTCATCGCGGAAACGCGCCGGCCCTGTGCACGACGCGAATCTAAGCTGGCAGCTGCGGGACTTGCGCGGGTTGAGTGAAAACCGGCTGCGTATGAACGACGCCAAGCTGGACGTCGGTGTAGTCGGCTGGCTGGGAGAGCTGGGTCATGAATGAGTCGTTGAACGCCTGGCCACGCTGCTCCAACCCTGCGGGGGTGGCGATGCCCCCGGCGTAAGGCTGTCGCGGCAGGCCGGACGAGAGGTCCGTCGAGTTGTAGAAGTCATAGTTGCCGTAGACGGAAGTCGCGGCATAGGAATAGATCGCGACGCCCATTACGTGGTTTCCACGCGCCGACGGCGCCAGAACCCGTCGGATCTGGGCCAGGGAGTCGTCCGGATAGTTCAAGAAAGCGCCCATCCCGGTCACCACTCGATTGGCGAACCCCGAATCCTTCTCAAAGTTGAGCCATCGGTCGAACCAACCCTGCTCGCGCCCGATCCAATCGCTGTCGTAATTCATCGGCACGCCGAAGTCGATGTAGCCGTTGGCGAGCCAGCCGCGCCAGTCCTGGAGGACTGACCTGTATGCGGACGTGTAGACCCAGTCCGCAGCGCTCGCCGGTCCGCCGCCGAAGCAGATGAGCGCCGCGCTGAGCTTCACGGATGGCTTCTGCTGCTGCAGGTCGGCATGCAGGTCGCGCACGAACGCGGTCACGCGGTCGCGACGCCACGCTTGCCACCGAGGATCTTCAGGAGCAGGCGTGGCGCTCGCGCCGGTTTCGTGTTTGTACTGAGCGAGTGACGCGGCCGTGTAGCCCCACGTCGCGCCCGGATACCGGACGAAGTCCATGTGCACGCCGTCGACGTCGTAGTTGAGCGCGACGTTCATGAAGATCTTGTGGGTGTACGTCTGCACATCGGGGATGGCGGGGTCAAGGTATCCACCGGTCGCGCCGTCGTTGGTCAGATTGACCCAGTCTCCGTGCTTCCGATACACGCCGCTCTCCTGGCCGGCGAAAAACGTGTTGAGCCACGCGTGCACTTCGATCCGAGGCCTTGATGCATGCGCAAGCTGGATGAGGTATCCCAGCGGATCGAACCCGCGGGACCCCTTGATGTCAACGGCCCGAGGTTCCACAGAAGACCGGTTGAAGTACGCGTCGCCTCTCTTGCGCACCTGGACGATGAGCGCGTTCAGATTTCCTCGATGCGCGTCAGCGATCAGCTTCTCCACCTGGGCCCGCGACTTGATCCCGTCGTTGAAGGCGTCCACCCACATCGCCCGGTACTCAGATGGGCCATACACGATTGGAGCTTCGGGGGGTGTGGGCGACGCGGAAGGCAGCGTCAGCGCCGAAGGCGTCGAAGGCGAGGAAACGACTGCGGCCCGTTCGCCAGGCCCGCAGGCGCTGAGGACCGTCAACAGAAACAGGGCCCGACAGAGGTTCCGTCTCAAACGGTCGCGAACAATACGTGATTGCGCCCGATGGTCTCAATCGATCCGGGGTGGTCGCGCCGCAGCGACGCGATCGCGTCGTCCATGAACGCCTGCCGCCGGTCCGGCGCAAGGCGTTCCACCCGCGCGGCGAGATCCCACCAGCTCATGCACAACCCCACGAGCTGCTCGGCGGATTCCCAGCGCACCTTCTCTTCGATCACCTCGACGTGGGCCACGGCGAAGCCGGCGCTCAGCGCGAGGGCGCGAAACGCATCGGGATCGGCCACCATCGAGCGCGTCGACTGCTGGTCCGTGGCGGCCGGCGCGGGCGGCAGCCAGCGATCGACCACCTCGTCGATCACCATCCACGGCCGCTGGTTGTCGTTGGACAGCGGCACGCTGGCGGCAAAACGCGCTCCGGGGCGCAGCACGCGATGAGCCTCGCCGAGGGCTCGGGCAAGATCGGGCACGAACTGCAGCCCGTGGCCGCACGCCGCGGCGTCAAACCATGCGTCGGGAAATGCGAGCTGCTCGATGTCCATCACCTGGAAGCTCGCGTTCGGGATCCCCACCGCACGGGCGAGCTGGATCATTCCTTCCGCCAGGTCGACGCCGACCAGCTCCCCGTCCGGCGCGACCAGGGCGGCGATTGGCTTGCTCAAGGTGCCTGGGCCGCAAGCAAGGTCGAGGACTCGCATCCCAGGGCGGAGGTCCAACAGCTCGATGACGCGCTGCCGGCCGCGCGCCTCTTTGCGCGCCATGATGCCGTCGAGCCGCCGCTGGTAGGCCGCAGCATTCCGGCTGAACATCGCGGGGAAGAGCTCCTTCGATTTCATGCCTTCCACTCCTGCTCCAACCACGCCGCGGCGCGAAGGGTTTCGATGTTGGTGACGCCGGCGACCTGGATCCCGACGGGAAGGCCGCTCACCGGCGCCGGCAGGACCGCCACCGGCTGGCGCGTGGTGTTGAAAGGCCGCGTGAAACGAGATAGCGGCTCCCGCATGTCGTTGGCCGTCTCGATGGGCGGGGCCACGACCGCGGTGGCCGGGAGGATCAGCGCATCGAGGCCTTCCATCGCGCGCTCCGCTTCGTCCTGCAGCCTCGTCCGCTCCAGCAGGGCCTGCTCGTAGCTCGCCGGCGTGACCTCAAAGCCGCGCCGGATCAAGCGGAGCACGTCCTCGCCGTATTTCTCCGGGCTGTCCGTCGCCCATCGCCGGTGATACGCGGCGGCCTCGAAAAGCAAGATGGTCAAGCCGACCTGGAAGAACGTGTCCCGGTCTCCGAACTCGATCTCAGGCAGACCTCGCGAGACCAAATTCCAGGCGTCGGCGGTCGCCTGGTCGAGGCCGGTCACCCAACGGGCGGGCACCGCGAGGCGTGGCCTGGACAAACTTGCAAGGGAGACGTCTTCCCCGGACATGATCGAGTACGCGCGTGCGGTGCCGGGCATGTCGAGGGCCATCGGGCCGAGCGTGTCCAGTGACGTGCTCAGCGGGATCACGCCGCCGAGGTCGATGGACCCGAAAGCAGGTTTGAACCCGGCCACGCCGCAGAGCGAGGCGGGGATGCGGATGGATCCACCGGTGTCGCTGCCGACCGCCCAGTCGCACATACCCGCCGCGACGGCCACCGCCGAACCTCCGGAGGACCCGCCCGCGACACGCCCGGTGTCATGGGGGTTGCGCACGGTGCCGTAGTGCGGGTTGATGCTCGTCACGCCGTACGCAAACTCGTGCAGGTTCGCCTTGCCGACGATCGCGCAGCCGGACTGCCGGAGCCGCTTGATCACCGGCGCGTCATCAGAGGCGGGAACGTCGGGCAGGATCACGCCTCCGGCCGTCGTGACCATCCCCTGCACGTCGACCAGGTCTTTGACAGCTACGGCGTCGCGGGCGCCTTGCTCGTCGGAGACGGAGATGAAGGCGTTGAGCTCGGACCGCTCGCGAATACGCGCTCGCGCTTGTTCGAGGTCCACATCGTCCATTGTGTGGGGTTGAGACCGAGGGCCGTCGCGTTATCCTTGCCCGCTGATGGCGAGCCCTTCAGCAGCCTTCACAGCGGCGAACCTCTCCTGGGTCAAGGTCGACGTTCTGACCCCGTACCAGCGCCTGACGGCCGAGATCCAGGTCCGAGGCGGTCGCCTCCGGGAGACGATCAACGACCCCGAGCCGCTTTTTCACCTACGCAACGTCAGCGCCGAGCCCCTGCTGCCCGGTGCCGTCCCGCTGAGCGGCGTTCCGGAAGGTCTCTTCAACAAGAACCTAATCGGCGGCATCCGGACCATCGAGCCTGAGCCGCCGCCCGCGGACCAGGTGGCGGAGATGATTCGTCGCTACGTGATGTTCCAAGCCTCGAATTTCATGGTCACCGGCGCCGCCGAGTTCCCCAAGGCGACCGAGCCGTCGATGCACACCGAGATCCTGATGAAGGCCCGCTTCTTCCCGATCGTCGACGCGACCGTGACGATCTTCGGCGTCGCGGGCAAGAGCTGGACCCAGCCCAACATCTGGGTCAACCGCGACCTGATGCTCGCGGTGTACCTAGGCTGACTTCCGGCCGAATAGTCTCCGGATGCGGACCGAGATCAGGTGGGCGAGAAGCGCGAACACGCTGATCTCGCGCGCCGCCTGCGGCGCGGGGGTAGCAGGAGCGGTGGAGGAGCGGGCGACCGCCGCCGCAACGTCGTCTTCGATTGGGTCCTCTGACGCCTCCAGGTTGGCCTGGATGCACCGTGCCATCTCCTGGACCAGCCGCCTCGAAACATCCGGAATCACGCTCCGTCCGAACTGAGCCACGCGACCGGTGACGTGGTATTCGGTCACGATCTCCACCGTCGAGCCCTCGCCGGCCGTGTGCACTCGCATCTGCGCGGTGGCTCTGGCCGAGCCGGGCCCCGTTGTTTCCCTGCCCTCGGCGGTCAGGGTCGCCGTGTGCCTCGCGTCATCGCGATCCGTGATGCGCGCGGTCCCGTTGTAGGTCACCGTGACGGGGCCGACCTTGATCTTGACGTTGCCTTTGAACGTGGTGGGATCGACGACCTCCGACAGCTGCGCGCCGGGAACGCAACCCACGACCTTGTTGACGTCGAGCAGATAGGCGAACACCCGCTCCGGGGGAGCGCTGACCGCAAAAGAATTCTCCAGTTGCATTTCCGGCCTAAAAGTAGCGCAATAGTGGGGTTAGTCCTCGGCGGCTTGGTTTTGGAACCGGCGGCGCTCCCGCGCTGCCGCGATGGGGAGTAGGAGGACCGCATGAAACACAAGGTCGCAACCACCGTCAACGGCCGCCGGCACGAGCATGAGGTCGAGCCCCGCCTCTTGCTGGTGCACCACCTGCGCGACAACCTGGGGCTCACGGGCACGCACATCGGCTGCGACACGAGCCAGTGCGGCGCGTGCACGATCCTGGTCGACGGCCAGGCCGTCAAGAGCTGCACGATGTTCGCCGTCCAGGCCGAGGGCAGGAGCCTCACGACCATCGAGGGCATGGCCAAGGACGGCCAGCTGCACCCGATCCAGCAGGCGTTCTGGGACGAGCACGGACTACAGTGCGGCTACTGCACGCCGGGCTTCATCATGGCCGCGGCTTACCTGCTGGCCCAGAACCCGAATCCGACCGAAGACGAGATCCGCAAAGGGCTCGAGGGCAATCTCTGCCGGTGTACGGGCTACGTGAACATCGTCAAAGCCGTCCAGACCGCCGCCAAAACGATGGGTGGGGCCAAGGTTCCGGCCGACAAGAGAGCGGCGATGACCTCAGGGGGTGAGTAGATGGCCGTCTCCCAGCTGATTGGCGCCAGGGTCCAGCGACGCGAAGATCCCCGTCTGATCACCGGCCATGGGCACTTCACCGATGACTTCACGCGCGTAGGGGTGGCCCACGTCGCGTTTGTGCGCAGTCCCCACGCGCACGCCTTGATCAAGAAGATCGACGTCACCGCAGCGTCGAAGGCAGATGGGGTGGCGGCCGTCTACACCGCGCGCGATTTCAAGGGGCAGCTTGCCGGCACTCTCCCCGCGCTGCCGGTCTTTGTTGCCGTCAAGAAGTACGTGCCCGAACACTTCCCCATCGCGGAGCGCGAAGCTTGCTATCAGGGCGAGATCGTGGCGGTCGTGGTCGCGGAGACGAAGGCCCAGGCCGCAGACGCCGCCGAGCTGGTTGACGTCGAATATCAGCCGATAGCGGCCGTGATGAACGTCGAGAAGGCGGCGCAACCAGGCAGCAACAAGACCCACTCGGACGGTCCGGACAACATCTGCTGGGACCTGCCGTTCACCGGCGATGAGGTATCCGAGGCGGCGTTCAAGGCCGCCGAGGTCGTGGTCAAAGAGCGGATTCACCAGCAGCGGCTGACCCCGACGCCCATGGAGACCCGCGGCGTGTTGGCCGATTACGAGGCCTACGACAAGCGGCTGACCATGTGGATGTCGACCCAGAATCCGCACTTCATCAGGTTGTTCGTGTCGGGCGCGATGGGACTCCAGGAGAGCCTCGTGCGTGTGATTTCGGCCGACGTGGGGGGCGGATTCGGCAGCAAGATCAGTCCGTACCCCGAGGACTATCTGGTCCCGGCTGTCTCACGCTTGCTCGAGCGGCCGGTCAAGTGGATCGAGTCCCGCACCGAGAGCGTGCAGAACGCATACGCCGGTCGAGGGCAGTACTACGACGTGGAAGTTGCCGCCAAGAAGGACGGCACGCTGCTCGGCATGCGGGTCACGCAGTATCTCGACGTCGGCGCATATTGCGCGCCGTTCTCGGCATTTCAAACCGTCGCCTGCTTGATGGCGGGCGGGGCCTACAAGTGGCAAGGCATCTCCTCACGCACGGTGGGAGTGCTCACCAACAAGGTCCCGACCGACCCCTACCGCGGAGCGGGCCGCCCTGAGGCAACCCATCTTGTCGAGCGGATGGTTGACCTGGTCGCGCACGAGATCGGGATGGACCCGGTCGCCATCCGTCGCAAGAACTTCATTCAACCGAAGGAATTTCCGTTTACGCAGAATTTCGGGCTCGTAGTGGACAGCGGCGATTACGAGAAGACTCTCAACCGAGCGCTCGAGCTGGCGGGTTACGACCAGTTGCGCAAGCAGCAGACAGAGGGCCGGAAGCATGGCAAGTACATGGGGATCGGACTCTCAACCTGGATCGAGCTCTGCGGCTTCGGTCCCAGCTCCGCCACCGCTCCGGCTACTGGCGGCATCGCTCTCTCGGAGGCAGCCCAGGTCAGGGTCATGCCGACTGGCTCGGTGATCGTGTACACCGGGACCCACGCCCATGGGCAGGGCCACGAAACCACCTTCTCTCAGATCGTGGCCGACACCCTCGGCGTGCCCATGGAGAGCGTCGATCTCCGTCACGGCGACACCGGCGAAGGGACCGCCATGGGTTACGGAACCGCGGGCAGTCGAAGCCTCTCGGTGGGTGGGGTCGCGATCAGCCGTGCCTCCGGCAAGGTCGTCGACAAGGCCAGGAAGCTGGCCGCACACATCCTGGAAGCGGCCGAGGAGGACATCGTTTTCGACCAGGGCAAGTTCCATGTCAAGGGGAGCCCGGACAAGTCCAAGACATTCGGCGAGGTCGCGTTCGCGGCATACGGCGCTGGCTTGCCGGAGGGCATGGAGCAAGGGCTGGAAGCGGTGGCCTACTTCGATCCGCCAAATCTCGTCTGGCCCTTCGGCGCCCATGTCTGCGTGGTCGAGGTGG
>VBFV01000035.1 GCA_005881335.1 Chloroflexota bacterium | reverse complement strand
GCTCGCCGGATCGAAGAGCCGGATCGAGCATCGCGAGCTTCCGGTTGACGATCCGAAGCAACGCCGGCCCGACATCGCGCGGGCGCGCGAAGTTCTCGGTTGGCAGCCGGAGGTCGGCCTGGAAGACGGCCTGGGCAAAACTCTTGAATACTTTCGCTCAGTGCTATGACGACGCCCGAAGAGCTAAAGAGGTACGTCCGGGACGTGCCCGACTATCCGCAGAAGGGCATCATCTTCCGCGACATCACGCCGCTGCTCGGCGACAAACGAATCTTTCGCGAGGTCGTCGACCTGATGTCGAGGGCGTGGGCGAAGGACCCACCCGACCTGGTGGCGGCCATCGAGGCGCGCGGCTTCATCCCCGGGGCGGCGATCGCCGTCAAGCTCGACGCGGGCTTCGTGCCGATCCGCAAGACGGGGAAGCTGCCGTGGATGACCGTGATGGAGTCCTATGACCTCGAGTACGGGACCGATCAGCTCGAGGTGCACTCGGACGCGGTCCAGCCCGGCCAGAAGGTCCTGATCGTCGATGATGTTCTGGCCACAGGCGGAACCGCTTCGGCCGCGGTCCGGCTGATGCGGAAGCTGGGCGCGGACGTGGTCGGGGTGCAGGTGTTGATCGAGCTGGGCTACCTCGACGGCCGCCAGAAGCTGAGTGACATCAAATTGGTGAGCGAGATCACCTACTAGGAGAGAAATCGTGAAGGTCAGTTCCAAGGGCAGCGACGTGAAGGACGTGAACCTGGCCGCGCAGGGCCAGGACCTCATCGATTGGGCCGCGCGCGAGATGCCCGTCCTCGGCCTCATCCGCCAGCGCTTCACCAAAGACCAGCCGCTCAAAGGCCTGCGCCTGGCCGCATGCCTTCATGTGACGAGCGAGACCGCCAACCTGATGCTCACGCTCAAGGCCGGAGGCGCAGACCTGGCGCTGTGCGCGTCGAACCCGCTGTCGACCAACGATGCGGTCGCCTCGGCCCTCGCCTCTCATCACGCGGTGAAGACATACGCAATCCGTGGAGAGGACAACGACACCTACTACGAGCACATCGAAGCCGCGCTCGACCATGGTCCGCAGCTGACGATGGACGACGGGGCGGACCTTGTCTCCGTGCTGCACAAGTCTCGGCGCGAGCAGCTGCCTCAGGTCATCGGCGGCACCGAGGAGACGACCACCGGCGTGATCCGTCTCCGGGCGATGGCCCAGCATGGCGTGCTTGCTTACCCGATCGTCGCCGTCAACGAAGCGGACACCAAGCACATGTTCGACAACCGCTACGGCACCGGCCAGTCGACGATCGACGGAATCATCCGCTCGACCAACGTCCTCTTGGCCGGCAAGACTTTTGTCATCGCGGGCTACGGCTGGGTCGGTCGCGGTCTCGCGTCGAGGGCGAAGGGCCACGGGGCGGACGTGGTCATCACCGAGGTGGACTCGGTCAAGGCGCTCGAGGCCGCGATGGATGGTTTCCGAGTCCTGAAGATGGACGACGCGGCGAGCGTGGGCGACATCTTCGTGACGGTCACCGGCGACGTCAACGTGCTGGACCGCAAGCACTTCGAGGTAATGAAGGACGGCGCGATCCTCGCCAACTCCGGTCACTTCAACTCGGAGATCAACCTCAAGGCGCTCGACGAGCTGGCGACGGGCGTCCGCAATGCGCGGCCGTTGGTGCAGGAGTACAGGCTGGCAGATGGGCGCCGGCTGTTCCTGCTCGGCGAGGGCCGGTTGATCAACCTCGCCGGCGCCGAAGGTCACCCCGCCGCGGTCATGGACATGAGCTTCGCCAACCAGGCGCTCTGCGCGGAGTACATCGCGAAGAACGCGGGGCAGCTCGAGCGAAAGGTTTACGACGTTCCCGCGGATATCGACTCCGAGGTGGCGCGGCTCAAGCTCCACGCCATGGGGATCGCGATCGACACCCTCACCGAGGAGCAGCGCCGATATCTCTCCTCGTGGGAAGAGGGCACGTAACCTAGTCAGGAAATGTTTGGTTCCGCTCGGCGCACGTGGGTGCTGGGCGGGGGCGGCGCCCGTGGTGCGGCGCAGGTCGGCGTGCTGCAAGCGCTGTTCGAGGCCAATGTCGAACCGCCGGCTGCCGTGGTCGGGACGAGCGTCGGCGCGCTCAACGGTGCCTCCATCGCTGCTTATCCGTCGCTGGCGGGCTGCATGATGCTGCGCGAGGTCTGGATGTCGCGGCCGGCCCTCAGCGTGTTCGAGGCCCACCCGCTCGGGCTGATCGTGTCGGGGGTTCGGCGAGATAGGCTCAGCGCGTTTCCGCAGCGGAATGTGCGCCGGCTGATCGACCGAGCTCAGGCCCTGACCGGCGTCACCACGTTCGAGCAGCTTCGCCTTCCGCTCGCCGTCGTGGCGACCGACCTCAACGCCGGCAAACCGGCCGTGTTTCGTTCCGGGGAACTGACTCCCGCCCTCCTGGCCTCGACCGCGATCCCGGGGGTTTTTCCGATGGTTCGCATCAACGAACGCGAGCACCTCGATGGGGGAATCGTCGCCAACACCCCCCTCAGCATCGCGGTCGACGACGGGGCGAAGGAGATCCTGGCGGTCAGCCTCATGGCCGGTGGTGAGCACGAGCAGGCGCCGGCCGGGTTTGGAGAGCTCATCGCCCGTACGCTGCAGCTCTCGCTGCATCACCAGATGCTCAGCGACTACGAACGGCTGCGGCAGCGGTGTCGCATCGTCGTCTTCTGCCCGGTCACCGCGCCCACCGCGACCTGGGAGATGAAGCGCGAACACATCGAGTCGGTCATGGAGGCATCGCGGGCGGCGACCGCGGCGCTGCTTCACCAGCGAGGCTCGAAGCTGTTCCGCCACTCGGGCATCCACTACCTACCGCTGGGTTAGGATTCCGTACGTCCCAGAGGTATGACCCTGGCGCTTGGGGACAGGCCCACACGGAGGCAGGTCCTTGCCGGCGCGGGAGATTCAGAGGAGGACCGCATGCCATCGCTGTTCACGTCGGAGTCAGTCACCGAAGGCCATCCCGACAAGCTGGCCGATCAGATCTCAGACGCCATCCTCGACGCGATCCTGGCCAAGGATCCGCTGGCGCGAGTGGCGTGCGAGGCGATCGTCACGACCGGTCTCGTGATCGTGGTCGGCGAGATCACCACCGACTGCTACGTCGACATCCCTCGCATCATCCGGCAGACGGTGCGTGAGGTCGGGTATACGCGCGCGAAGTACGGTTTCGACGCCGAAACGTGTGGCGTCGTCACCAGCATCGACGAGCAATCGCCCGACATCGCGCAGGGCGTTGACGTCGGCGGCGCGGGTGACTCGGGGATGATGTTCGGCTTCGCCTGCGACGACACGCCCGAGCTCATGCCCCTGCCGATCACGCTGGCGCACCGGCTCGCTCGCAAGCTGGCCGAGGTTCGGCGCAACAAGACCCTCAGCTACCTGCGGCCGGACGGCAAGGTACAGGTCACGGTCCGGTATGGCGACGACGGCAAACCCAGCGGCGTGGACAACGTCGTGCTTTCGACCCAGCACCACGATGAGGTCGACGCCGAGCAATTGCGTTCCGATATCGCGGAGCACGTCATCGATGCCGTGATACCGGCCGAGCTGCGTGACGGGTCAGTGCGTATGTTCATCAACCCCACGGGCAGGTTTGTCATCGGCGGCCCGGTTGCCGACGCGGGCCTGACCGGCCGCAAGATCATGGTCGACACGTACGGCGGCTTCGCGCGCCATGGCGGGGGATGCTTCTCGGGCAAGGACCCCACGAAGGTGGATCGCGCGGGTGCGTACGGCGCGCGGCACGTGGCCAAGAACATCGTGGCCGCGGGTCTGGCGAGCAAATGCGAGGTCCAGGTCTCGTACGCGATCGGGGTGGTGAAGCCGGTGGCGATTCGTGTCGACACGTTCGGCACGGGCAGCGTCCCCGAGGCGACGATCGCAGCGGCGGTGACGAAGCTCTTCGACCTGAGCCCGCTCGGGATCATCAAGGAGCTCAATCTCCGCCGGCCGCTGTTCCGTCAGACAGCGGTATACGGACACTTCGGGCGAACCGACATCGACGCGCCATGGGAATCGACGGCCCGCGCCAAGGAGCTTGCCGAAGAGGTCAGGTGACGGCGCCACGAAGAGTCGCAGTCATCCCGGCCGGCGGCGCGGGCACACGCCTCTGGCCGCGCTCGCGCGCCTCGACGCCCAAGCACGTGCTTCCGTTCGCCGACCGAGGCCGACCGCTTCTGCGCGCCACCTACGACCGCGCGAGGCTGGTCGCAGACGAGGTATTCGTGCTCACCGAGGCCAGGCAGCGCCAGATCATCGAGGCAGTCCTCCCCGAGGTCGACGAGTCGCACCTGATCCTCGAGCCGTACGCCCGCGGCACGACGAACGCCTACGGCCTCGCTTCGTTGATCCTGAGCGAGCGAACGCCGGGGGCCGTGATGATCGCGCTCCCCGCCGACCACGTGGTGCACGGCAAAGCAGAGGTGTCGAAGGCCGTCCGCGCAGCGGTCCAAGCGGCGGCGACGACGGGCTGCCTGGTCACAGTCGGCCTGAGGCCGACGTTTCCGTCGACCGGGCTTGGCTACATCCACGCGCCCGGCCGGGCATCGCATGGCACGCTGCGCGTCCGCCGGTTCATCGAAAAGCCGGACGCCGCAAGCGCGAGGCGCTTCGTGCGCGAGGGTGGGTACTTCTGGAACCTGGCCTGGTTTTCGTGGCGGCTCGAGGTGTTCATCGAGGAGCTGGCCCGGCACGCTCCACGACGCCTCGCCGCTCTGCGCAAGGTGGTGGCCGCGCGCAGCGCCGGCGACGAGGTGACCGCGAACCGCCTGTACCAGCGCTTGCCGGTCGAGGTCGTCGACCGCACGGTGATGGAGAAGACGGACAGGCTGCTGCTGGTCCCAGCCGCATTTGACTGGGCGGACATCGGCAACTGGGCTGAGCTCGGCGATCACGCGCATGCGGACGCACGCGGAAACTCTGTCGACGGCGAGGCGATTCTCATCGATACCACGAACAGCCTGGTCTTCGGCGACCGCCGGCTGGTCGCCGCGATCGGGCTCCAGGACATGATCATCGTCGACACGGAGGACGCATTGCTGGTCGTCCCGCGCTCGCGCGCGCAGGACGTGCGCAAGGTCGTCGAGGCGCTCAAGCGAGCCCGCAAGACCCGTTACCTTTAAGTTCAGATGGCAGGGCAACCGATCAAATTCGGCACCGACGGCTGGCGAGGCATAACCGCGGACGACTTCACCTTCGACAACGTGCGGCGCGTGGCTCAGGGCACGGCCCAGTACATGAAGACGCGATCCAACGATCCGCTCGCGATCGTCGGCTACGACTGCAGGTTCGCGTCAGAGGATTTCGCCCACGCCGTGTCCGAGATATTCGCGAGCAATGGCATCAAGAGCCTGGTCTTCGACCGTCCGTCACCAACCCAGGTCGCTTCGTGGACGGTGATCGATCGTAAAGCCACCGGCGCGGCCGTCATCACTGCGAGTCACAACCCGTACCAATTCAACGGCTACAAGTACAAGACGGAGACCGGAAGCGCGGTGCCGTCGGAGGTCATCGCCGAGCTGGAACGCAACATCAACGCGCTCGACCACGTCGCGCCGCCTGACCACAACGTGTCACATGGCCTGGTGTCTTCATACGATCCTCGCCAGCCGTACTACGCGCAGATCGCGCGCATGGTCGACCTCGACGCGATCAAGGACGCCGGGCTGCGCATCGTGCACGAGTGCATGTACGGATCCGGTTACGGATACATCTCGGAGATGGTCGGCGGAGGGCGGACCCTCGTGACTGAGCTGCACAACCAGCGCAATCCGCTGTTCGGCGGGATCAATCCAGAACCGATCCCGCCCAACATCGATTCGACGATCTCCTTCATGAAGGTCGGCGGCCAGGACCTCTGCATCTGCACCGACGGCGACGCGGACCGGGTCGGCATCATCGACGAGACGGGCCGCTTCATCAACCAGCTCCAGGTCTTCGCCATGCTGATGCTGAACCTCTTCGAGACCCGCGGTCCGCGCGGTCCCGTGGTCAAGACGGTGAACATGACCGCGATGGTCGACAAGCTAGGCGCGGAGTTCGGTGAACGCGTGTACGAGGTGCCCGTCGGCTTCAAGAACATCGCGCCGAAGATGATGGAGACGAATGCTTTGCTGGGGGGCGAAGAGTCGGGTGGCTTCGCCGTCCGCGGGCACATCCCCGAGCGCGACGGGATCCTGATCGGGCTGCTTTTCGCCGACATGATCGTGAAGTCGGGCAAGCCCGTGTCCCAGATCCTGACCGGGCTGGAGGAGCGCGTCGGTCCGCACGCCTACGCGCGGCACGACATCCATCTCGTACGCGAGACATACGAGACCGACCGTAAGCGCATCCTGGAGACCCTCGAGAAGAACGAGCCGAATGAGATCGCCGGCGTGGCGGTGCAGCGCGTCCGCGCGGACGACGGCTTCAAGTTCTACCTCGCGGACGGGAGCTGGGTTCTCCTTCGAGCAAGCGGCACCGAGGCGCTGATCCGGATCTACTCCGAAGCGGCTGACCAAGAGGCCGTCGAGGCCCGCCTGCGCGCACTTGAAGACATAGTCGGCATAAGGCAGCATGCGGCCCCTCCGGCGCTGCGCGCCACCTCTCCATAAATGGGGAGGAGCCCTGAGTTCGGAAGGATCGAGAACACCAAGATCGAGAAGCCCTGGGGCTACGAGCTGCGGTGGGCTATCACCGATCGCTACGCGGCCAAAGTCCTGCACATCAACAAGGGCGAGGCGCTGTCACTCCAGTACCACGAGCGCAAGGACGAATACCAGTACGTGATCAAGGGCAGCATCGACATCGAGGTGGGGGGCCCTGGGGGGGATCTGAGCACCCGCCGCATGACCGCCGGCGACACCCTTCACATCGCGCCGGGCACGCGCCACCGCCTGACCGCGGTCGAAGACAGCGACATCTTCGAGGTCTCGACGCCCGAGATCGATGACGTCGTGCGCTTGGAAGATCGGTACGGGCGCGTCTAGAATTCCGTTTCCTAGATGAAACTCCCGCCAGTGCTGGTGGAAAGGGTCGTCCCGACCGATTCCGCGGAGAAGGCAGAACGCGACCGAAGCTTCCTCATCTTCGCGGGCATCGTGCTGGTCGCGATCGCCCTCGGGTTCAAGTCGGAGCTGCTCAGCCCGGGTCAGGTTTGGGCCCTCGCCCTGGGCATGGTGGTCATCGCCGCCCCCGCCCTGCTGGGCTACCTGCGAGGCACCGAAGAGTTTCCGCGGATCGAGCACTACATCCCGGTGGCGCTGGGCGCAATCACGCTGGCCGGCCTTTCACTGTTTCCCGACGTGCAGCTCTGGAAGTACATCGGTTTGAGCGTGCTGTTCGGGGCGGGATTTGTAATCGCGGGTCGGCTGGACTACCTGCGGTTGCGCGACCAGGAGAAGCGCGGGCACATCGTGCTGCAGGAGCTGATCCTCGTTGTCGTCGTCTTCGGCGCATTCCTTGTGGTCGTCACGCTGCACTTCAACCCGATCCTCCAGCTGCTGTGGATCTTCACGATCAGCTTCCTCGCGTCGTACCGCAGCTTTCGGGTCAACGGGGCGGTGATCGCGCCTCGGCGCGCATTCATCTTTGCGCTCTTCGTCGGACAGGTGGTCACGTTCCTGGCCTGGGCGATCACGGCGCTGCAGCTCTACCTCATCGTGTACGAAGGGACGTTTGCGGTGATGCTGCTTTTCGCCTGGTACATCAACCGGGGCCTGGTCCGGCACACCGTGGAAGACAGCTTCACGAGAAACGTGGTCCTCGAGTACGGCGCGTTCGCGATCGTGCTGATCTACCTGTTCGTCGCCAGCTACCAGCCGAGCCGGTAGCTACATGCCTAGATAGGCTTTCTGGACTTCTTCCGAAGCGAGGAGTTCCCGGCCCGTTCCTGACTGGACGACAACCCCGGTTTCCAGCACGTAGGCACTGTTCGCCACCTCGAGCGCCTTGTGCGCGTTCTGCTCGACCAGCAGCACGGTCGTGCCCTGGGCGTTGATCTCCCGGACGATGCTGAAGATGGTCTCGATCAGGATCGGCGCGAGGCCGAGGGAGGGTTCGTCGAGCATCATGAGTTTCGGTTTCGCCATCAACGCCCGCCCCATCGCGAGCATCTGCTGCTCGCCGCCGGAAAGAGTGCCCGCGATCTGCGTCCGGCGCTCCTGCAGGCGCGGGAAGAGCGCGAAGACCCGATCCATGTCAGAGGCGATTCCGCCCTTGTCGTTCCGCGTGTAAGCGCCCATGACGAGGTTGTCGCCCACGGTCATGCGAGGAAAGAGGCGCCGTCCCTCGGGAGACTGGCAGATCCCCAGCTCGACGATCTTCGACGGCCGTGTGTGCGTGATCTCGCGGCCGTCAAATGAGACGGTCCCGTTGCCGGGGTGCATGAGCCCCGAGATGGTCCGCAGCGTCGTCGTCTTGCCCGCGCCGTTGGATCCGATCAGCGCCACGACCTCGCCTTTCTCGACCTTGATCGAGACTTTGCGCAGGGCCTGGATGCGGCCGTAGAAAGCGTCGACGCCGTTGAGCTCGAGGAGTGCCACCGCTACGCCGACTTGCCGAGGTACGCTTCGATGACCCGGACGTCCTTCCGTACCTCGTCCGGCGGGCCCTCGGCGATCTTCTCGCCGTGGTCGAGCACGACGATCCTCTCCGAGATCCCCATCACCACCTTCATGTCGTGCTCGATCAAGAAAACGGTGATGCCTCGGGTCAGGATCTTTTTCACCAGCTGCATCAGCTCGACCTTCTCCTGCGGCGTGAAGCCGGCCGCGGGCTCGTCGAGCAGCAGCAGCTTGGGCTCGGTCGCGAGCGCTCGCGCGATCTCCAGCCGCCGCTGCTGACCGTAGGCAAGGTTGCGCGCGTACTGATTCGCGTGCTTGGCGATGCCTACGAAACGCAGGAATTCCATCGCTTCCTCGGTGACGCGTTCCTCTTCTCTTCGCTCCCGGGGCAGCTTCAACAGCGAATCCCATACTTTGGCTTTCATGCGGACATGGCGCCCAACCCGGACGTTGTCGAGGCAGGTCATGTAGTCGAAGAGCCGGATGTTCTGAAAAGTCCGCGCGATTCCCCAACGCGCAACCTGGTGGGGCTTGAAGCCCGTGATGTCGCGTCCGTCGAACACGACGCGTCCGCTCGTCGGCTGGAAGAGACCAGTGACGTTGTTGAAAAGAGTGGTCTTGCCGGCGCCGTTGGGGCCGATCAGCGCGAACACCTCGCCCCGCTTGATGTTCAGGCTCACGTTGTCCACCGCGACGAGACCGCCGAAGCGCTTGGTCAGGTCGGTCAGCTCGAGGATGTTGTCGGCCGGCGCAGGCTGTTGGCTCATGTTGCGTGCTCCATTTCCACCGCGGCTTCTTCTTCCTGCACCGCCGCGTGCTTGAGCTCCTGTTCACGAATCCTGCTCGGCAACAGGCCCTGAGGGCGTAACAGCATCATCGCAACGAGGATGGCGCCGTAGATGATGTAGTTGAGATGCTGGGTCGCGTCCGCCAGACTGTGCGTGGTTTCAGAGCTGAGTCCGATGCTGTTGGCGAGGTTCGTGACATTCTCCGGCAGGCCTGGAATCAGGTAGAAGACGACGTAATAGAGGACCAGCGCCCCGACGATGACGCCGCTGATGTTGCCCATGCCCCCCAGCACGACCATCACGAGGACGGTGATCGAGACGATGAACAGGAAGGAGTCGGGGCTCACAAGGCTGACGTCCGCGGCGTAGTACGCTCCCGCGAAACCGCTGAACGAGGCACCAATGCCGAAGGCGAGCAGCTTGGTAGTCACGGTGTTGATGCCCATGGCCGCCGCGGCGACCTCGTCTTCCCGGATCGCCATCCACGCCCGCCCCAGCCGCGAGCGGTAGAGATTGCTGACGAGGATGACGGCGGCCGCGATCAGGATGCAGATCAGCACATAAAAGGCGACCGGATCACCGCCGAAGTTGAAGCTCCTCACGATTTGAACTGGGCCGTCGCCAGACCAGGGACCCTGGATCCAGGCAGGGAGCACTGGCTGGTCGATGATGCCGACGGCGTTGATGCCACCCGTCCACTGGTCGAAGTTGTAAAAGAGCTGGGGCACGATCTCGCCAAACCCCAGGGTGACGATGGCGAGGTAGTCGCCCCGCAGGCGCAGCGTCGGAAAGCCCAGGATTGCGCCGGCAGCCGCGGCCACGAACATGGCTACAAAGAGCATCAGCCAGAAGGGCAGGTGGACCGCATGGTGGGCCGGCGATGACGCCAGTTGTGGAGAGGCCAACAACGCGTACGTGTACGCCCCGATCGCAAAGAAGGCGGCGTATCCGAGGTCGAGCAGGCCGGCGAAGCCGACCACCACGTTCAGCCCGATCGCGAGGAGCACGAAGTATCCTGCGCGCGTCGCCTGCGACACCAAAGCGGTGCCGTCCGTGGCGTAGATCGTCACCAGTGGAAAGAGGACGGCGGCGATGATCAGAATGCCGTAGACCGCCTGGTCGCGGTCGCGGATTCTTTCCCTCAGCCGGAAGCGAGCGAGGATCGAACCCGACCCGCCCGCGGCTCGTTGGCTCACTTCTCGGGTACCCGCATGCCGAGCAGGCCGGTGGGCCTGAAGACGAGGACGCCGATCAGGATGCCGAAGACCACGACCTGCGTCCATTTGGACCCGATGTAGGAGTCGCTGAACGCGGCGATCAGGCCGATGATCAGGCCGCCGAGCGCTGCTCCCGGGATGTTGCCTATCCCGCCAAAGACCGCCGCCGTGAACGCGATGAGCCCGCTGCGGAAGCCGAGCTGGTAGTAGACGGTGTTGTAGTAGAGCCCCCAGATCATGCCTCCGGCGCCGGCCAGGAGCGCGCCGATGAAGAACGTGGCCGCGATGGTGCGGTTGATGTCGATTCCCATCAGCTGCGCCGCGTCGCGGTCCTGCGCCGTGGCACGCATCGCCTTGCCGAGCTTGGTGCGGTTGATGAATATCGCCAACAGCGCGACCAGGATCGCCGCCACCACGACCACGAAGACGTCCTTGAAGCCGAAGAAGACGCCTGCGATGGTGGTCGCGGTCTTAGGAAGGATGTCGGGGAAGTGCACGGTCGCCGGGCCGTGCCACAAGAACATGACGCCTTCCAGGAAGAAGGACATGCCGATGGCGGTGATCAGCGGGGCCAGGCGAGGCGCATTGCGAAGTGGGCGATAGGCGACGCGTTCGATGGCGACGTTGATGCCGCCCATGATGAGCATCACGGCCGGGAACACGAGCAGCAGGGCGATGAGATTCACGGTCGTGAACTCGCCCTCGGAGATGGCGAAAAAGCCGAGGATCGCCGAGCCGACGTACGCGCCCAGCGTGAACACGTCGCCATGGGCGAAGTTGATCAGCTCGATGATCCCGTAGACCATCGTGTATCCCAACGCGACGAGGGCGTAGATCGAGCCTTGGGTGAGACCGAAGATGCAGACCTGCACGAACTCGGTGGGGTGGATCACCGCCTGGGCCGCCAGGAGGACCACCGCCGTGGCGCAGAGGACGTAGAAGCCGAAGTCGGGCAGGCTCATGCCACCCACCCGTGACGACCGGAATCTTTTCAGGGCGGAAGCGCCACTCCCGACCACGCCCGCCTCCAGTGCTCGCCTCCTTACTGGTCAAAGGGCGAGGAGGCCGAAGGCGGCCTCCTCGCTGGATTTGGGCTACAGAGTACTAGGCGGGCTTGGCGAAGTCGAATTGCGTCTTCCAGACGAAGCACGCGTTCTTGGTCTTTGACCCGCACACGCCGGTGGAGTCCTTGATGGCCTGGTCGCTCAGACCGCCGTTGACGACGTAGATGGACACGATCTTGAGGCTCGTGTCGCCGTTCTGGTCGAAGTCGTAGGTGCCGATCACGCCCTTGAAGCCGGTGGTCTTGGCCATCTGGGCCCGCACCTGCTCCCGGCTGGGCATGCCGTTGGCATCCTTGATCGCACGCCCGATGGCGGCCATCAGGGCGTTGGCGGCGTCGTATGCCTGCATGGTGTAACCACCGAAGTCGTTGGGGCCGGTGAAGGCCTTGCGGAAGTCGGCGATCGCCTGCTTGGCGCCGTCGACCTGGGTGGCGTCCGCGCCTGCCGAGGTCGCATAGATGTTGGGCTCGTTGCCCGAGGCCTGGTCGATGCAGTCGCTGGTCTCGATGCCGTCACCGCCCATGAACGGCACTGCCCAGCCGATGTCCTTCATCTGCTTGCGCGGGATGCAGATGTTCTGGTCGTCGGTACCGCCGACGTAGACGCCCAGCGCGCCCGCGTTCTTGAAGCCGAGAAGGATTGACTTGAAGTCGCTGGTCTGCTCTTTCTTGTACTCCGAGTGCTTGGCGACCGTTCCGCCCAGCGACTTGAACTGCTGCTCGAACGAACCTGCGATGCCGACACCGAAGACCGTGCTGTCGTCCAGGATGCCGACGTTCTTGATGCCTAGCGTCTTGTACGCGTAAGTGGCCATCGCGGGACCCTGGTAGTCGTCAGTGGTGACGACGCGCCAGTAGTTGTTCTGGTTGCCCGCCCGCAGATCCTGCGGGTGGTAGCTGCAGCCGGCGATGTCCTTGGTCAGACAAGGGTTCGTGTTGGCCGGGCTGATCATCACGAAGTGCTGCGGCGCGGCGATCGGGATCTCCGCCTTCGCGACCGCGGAGTTGTACGGGCCGACCATGCCGAGGAAAGCTTTGTCGTCCAGCATCTTGCGGACGTTGTCGACGCCGGCGTCCGCGTTGTAGGCGCCCTGCCGACAGTCGTCGAAGCTCTGGTACGCGATCGTGTAACCCTCGACGCCTCCGGCGGCGTTCTTCTGGTTGACCGCGAACTGGACGCCGTTGGCGGTCGCCTGGCCGCCGATCGTACAGACTGGGAGGTCAGAGCCGATCTTGATCGTGCCCTTGGATCCTCCACCGCCGGTCGTACCGCCGCAGGCGAACGCAACGAGCGCCGCCGTTGTGAGGACTATCAGTCCCCTAGCTCGAACCATATGGTTCCCCCTTGTGCTTGTTGGGAGGCCAATGCGCAAACCACACCTCACGCCTCCCATCACTTGCCGCCCTCTTCCCAACTCGAAGTCGGGGCGAGAGTGCGCCGGCGGCGAGTGCGGCCACATGGGATGGCCGAACTACTACTCCGAGGCAAACTATCGACTCGGAGGGCCCCCCAAGTCAAGTCGAAGTTGAGACCCGCGTCAGCTTGGGGGCGAGATCAATAGGGAAGTCGGGTGCTGTAGTCCACCGCGTCGACCAGCTTCCAGGAGGCTCGGGGGTCCGCGCCGGCAGCCTCGAACACGGTGACGATCCGGTTGGTCGTGTCCCCGGCGGCGTCGAAACCGAGGGTTCCGGTCGCCCCCGCCAGCCCTGAGGTCTGCGCGAGCTCGGCCGTCACCTTCGCCCTGGCGGGCAAGTGGCCGCCCGCGTCGCGTATCGCGCGATCGAGCGCCGCGTATAGCACCGCGGTCGCGTCGTACGCGACCATGGTGTAAAGGCCGTAGGCCACCGTGGTCCCGAACGATGCCTTGAAGTCGTGGATCGAGCGGGCCGCGCTCGGCCGCGACGCAGCATCCACGATCGGCACCGTCGCGTAGATGCCCGGGCTGTTCTCGCCGGCCGAGGAGATGCAGGTGGGGTCCTGCGCGATGCCGTCGCCGCCCAGGAACGGCGTTCCCTCCCCGGGAGGAAAGATCGACTTCATCGCGGCTCGGATGCTGCAGCCGTTCCGGCTGCTGCCCCCGTAATAGATCGCCTGCGCGCCCGCGCCCTTCATGCGCTTGAGGAAATCGCTCGCGTCCCCTGGGCCGGGCTCCAGGTCGAGGTGGCCGAGCACGGCGCCTCCAAGGTTGGTCAGGCGGCCGCTGAAGGAGTCGACAAGTCCCTGGCCGTACGCCTCGTGGTCGGAGATCACCGCGGCGCGCTGGACGTGGAGCTTGCGGTACGCAAAGTCGGCGGCCGCGGATCCCTGCAGCTCGTCGGTCGTGGTGAGCCTGAAGTAGTTGTTGGTGTGGCCCGCTCTCAGCTCCGACGCGCCGGGAAGTCCTGCGTCCTTGCAGGTGATGGGGGTCCTGGCGGGGTTGAGCGGGGCGGGGATGAAGACGTCTCTCGTCAGGCAGGGGTTGCTGGTGGCGGGGCTGACCATCGCCAGGCCCGCGGCGTTGGCGATCGGGATCTCGCGGCGCGCCACCCAGGCGTCGAAGGGACCGATCATTGCCACCACACTCGGGTCGGCGATGAACTTGCCCACATTCGAGGCGCCAAGCTTGGAGTCCGGAAGGCCGTCCCGAGCGTCGTCCGACGGGACCAGGACGACGTCGAAGCCGTCCAGCACCGGGTGGGTCTGGACGAAGAACCGGATCCCATTGAGCGCCGGCACAGAGGCGCGGGCCTCGTGCCCTGTGAGTGGCAGGTCGACGCCGATCCGGAGCGATGGACGCGCCGGAGACGGGGGCGCCGAGGAGCCGCAGGCGGTGCAAGCGACGAGGAGGGCGGTCACCGCAAGCGAACCCCAAACTCGCATTTGGCGAAGAGGATGACACTCACTTCGCACTATCGGCACTCCGTATACTCAGCATTCCTCTCTGCCCTTCAGCCCAGCCATAGGAGCGCGCCTCGTGAAAGCCGACACCAGCGAACACCTCAAGCCACGCTCGCAGTACGGCGATGATGCCGTGCAGCTTGCCATCGCGGGCAAGTGGGACGAGGCCGCCAAGCTGAATCGCTTCATCATCGACAGCTTCGGGGCTGACGAGGAGACGCAGAACCGCCTTGGCAAAGCACTCTCCGAGCTCGGCAAGCTGAAGGAGGCGAAGGCCTCCTATGAGGCGGCGCTGAAGCTGAACCCGATGAACTCGATCGCCAAGAAGAACGCGGCCCGCATCAATGCTCTCCTCCACCAGAAGGAAGGACTCAAGGTCGGCGGCACCCGTGTCGACCTCAATCTGTTCGTCGAGGAGATGGGGAAGACGGTGATCACCACCGTCGATTCCCCGCCCAAGGTGGACATCTGCTCCAAGGTCGCGGCGGGCGACGTCGCCGAGCTCAAGATCGAAGACGACGGCATCGTGGCCGAGACGTCGCGCGGCGTTCGGCTCGGTTTGCTCGAAGCGAAGCTGGCGCGCCGGCTCACCAAGTTCATGCGTGGAGGCAACCGCTACCAGGCCGGCGTCACCTCGTGCGACGGCAACACTGTGAAGCTGATCGTCCGCGAGACCTACCAGGACCCGCACTTCGCGGGCAAGCCGAGCTTCCCGATGCGTCGCAAGCGCGAAGTCGAGTTCCGGCCGTACGCGAAGGAGAGCCTGCTGGCGCGTGACTCCAAGGTCTTCGCCGGCGACGAAGAAGAAGAAGAGACGCTGGCCGAAGCCCCCGCGAGCGATGACCTGGAAGAGGGCATGCACGCCGTGGAGGATGAGGGCGAGGCGGTCGACTTCTCGGAAGACGCTGACGCGGACGGCGAGGACGAGGATGAAGACGAAAACTGACGCTCAATTCCCCACGAAATCAGAGGCTGACGCCGTGATTTCGCGGGGACCCCGTATAGATGTGGCCGCGGCCCGGAGGTTTCTTCACCTCCGCTAATCCATCGGCGACACCACAGCTTGGCGGTGTCCCGGGTTTTCGCGACCTGCTCCCGCTCGAGGCGGAGATCCTGCGCGAGGCGCAGGAGTCGCTGCTCGGCGAGATGCGGCGGTGGGGTTACCGCCACGTCATCACACCGCTCGTCGAGAGCATGGACGTGCTCGACGTCGGGCTCGGCATCGAACAGCGGCGGCGACTGTTCAAGTTCACCGACGGGCGCGGCGACGTCGTCGCGCTGGTGGGCGAGCGCACGGTTCCGGTGGCCAGGCTCGTCGCGGGCAAGCTCCGAGCCGCCGCGCTTCCGCTGAGGCTGTGCTACGCGGGCCCGGTTCTATCCACCGATGAGGGTCGATTCCAGCAGCGGCGCGAGACATACCAGGTCGGAGCCGAGTTGGTGGGCGCGTCGGGCCCGGTGGCCGACGCCGAGGTCATCGCCCTCGCCGCCCGCTGCATGGAGGCGACCGGTATCCGCCGCTACCAGATCGACGTCGGTCACGCGGAGTTCTTCCAGGGGATCATGGACGCGGTCAAGCTGCCTGACGACGTGAAGGCAGCCGTCCGCAGCGCGCTGGCGGCGCGGGACTTCGTGGCGCTCGAGTCACTGCTCGAGGACACGCCCCTCAAGTCCGCCGAGCACGAGCTGCTCCTGCGTTTTCCCGCCCTGCGCGGCGGAGCAGAGATCCTGGACGCGGCCGGCGGTCTCGTCCGCAACCGACGTTCCGAGGCTGCGCTCGCCGAGCTGGCCCGCGTCCGTGAGCTGCTGGTGGCGCACGGCATCGGCGAGGTGGTCAACCTCGACCTCGGCGCGATCCGCGACTTCGACTACTACACGGGCGTGATCTTCGAGGGGTATGGGCCGGACTTCGGGCGGCCGGTCGCGCAGGGTGGGCGCTACGACGGTCTGCTCGAGCGGTTCGGACGGCCGGCGCCGGCGACCGGCTTCATGGTCCAGCTCGACCTCGTCTCGGAAATGCTCACGCGTGCGCCGCGACCGCCCGCGCTGCCGCGCCTCGACGCCGCGCTGGCGTGGAGCGGACCTGGACTCAGCACCGCCCTCCGGTTGGGCTCGACCCTTCGCCTGTTCGGCATGCGCGCGGTCGTGGACACGGAGGCGAGGAGCACGTCCGAAGCGAACGCCTGGTGGCATGCCGTCGGCGCGGCCAACCTGGTCCACTGTCTGAGCGACTCGGTGGTCGCCTGGTCGGCGACAGGACAGCGCACCCGGCGCCTGCCGCCGGAGCAGGTCGCGGCACGCCTGGCGGGAGGTGTCTCGTGACGTCCGCCGAGCAGGTCGCCATCGCGGTTCCCACGGGCGCGCTCCATGACGGAGCTCTTTCACTGCTGGCGCGGTCCGGACTCGCTCGTCTCGGCGCGGAGGAGCTGGGGCGGCAGCTGCTCGTCGAGCGCGATGGCTTGCGGGTGATCCTCGTCCGGCCCAGTGACGTGCCCGCTTACGTCGACCACGGCGCGGCGGACCTGGGCATCGTCGGCAAGGACATCCTGTGGGAGACGCCCGGCGCCCACTACGAGCTCGTCGACCTTCGTTTCGGCGGCTGCAGGCTCGTTCTGGCCGTACCGGACGCATCGAGCCTCGACGGCCCGGAGACATGGCCGCCGATGATTCGGGTCGCCACCAAATACCCGCGC
Organism: Chloroflexota bacterium; assembly: GCA_005881335.1. Lineage (GTDB taxonomy): Bacteria > Chloroflexota > Dormibacteria > Dormibacterales > Dormibacteraceae > 40CM-4-65-16. The sequence continues at coordinate 11,472 of VBFV01000035.1, read as the reverse complement.
ACCGCGGCGGCGTGGTTCGAGTCGCGCGGGCAGGCGGTCGAGGTTGTGCAGCTACACGGATCGGTCGAGCTGGCGCCGCAGGTCGGCCTGGTCGACGGCATCGTCGACCTGACGGCGACGGGACGGACGCTGCGAGACAACCGGCTGCGCATCACGGCCGTACTCGGCACCTCGACCGCCAGGCTGATCGCCAACCAGGCGAGCCTCAAGACGCGCACGGCGGCTGTCCAATCGGTGGTCGCCAGGATGCGCAAGGCTTCGAGCGATGCCGGTTAGGAGGTTCGACGTCGGCTCGTGGCTCGACTCGCCCCTGTCGCGGCGAAGGCTCGACCTGACCCAGTTCGCCACGGAGCGCGAGGCGGTGGCCGAGATCTGCTCGCGCGTGCTGGCGGAAGGCGACGCGGCGCTCCGCGAGCTCGGCCGCCGATTCGACGGCTGGGCGCCTGCGCCCGGCGAGTCGTTCGAGGTGCCCCAACGGGAGCTCGCCGCCGCCGCCGGCCGCTTGGCGCCGGCGGACCGTTCGGCCCTGGAGTTCGCCGCCGGGCGCATCCGCGACTTCCACGAGCGCCAGTCCGAGCCGGGTTCGGTGGGATTGCCGGGCCTCAAGCTCGTGACGCGTCCCGTCAGGCGCGCGGGTGTTTACGCGCCGGGCGGCCGTGCGGCGTATCCGTCGACGGTGCTTATGACTGTGATTCCGGCCCGCGTGGCCAAGGTGCCCGAGGTCGTGCTGGCCACGCCGCCACGACCCGACGGCAGCGTTCCTTCATCGATCCTCGCCGCGGCGCACATCGCCGGCGTGGATGCTGTCTACAGGGTCGGCGGGGCGCAGGCCATCGCGGCGCTCGCCTACGGGACAGCGAGCATCCCGCGAGTCGACGTCGTCGCGGGCCCCGGCAACATCTACGTGACGCTCGCCAAGAAGGAGGTGTTCGGCGCGGTTGGCGTCGACGGAATCGCAGGTCCGACCGAGGTCGTGGTCGTGGCCGACGCCAAGGCACGGCCGGACTTCGTCGCGGCCGACCTGGCCGCGCAGCTCGAGCACGACCCGCTGGCGTGGGGCGTCCTCATCACCGACTCCAGCCAGCTCGCGGACCGCGTCGAGGAGGAGCTCGAGAGCCTTCTCCGCGGGCTGGAGCGAGCGGACATCATCCGCCAGGCCAACTGCTGCGTCATCGTGGCCCAGGACATGGAGCAGGCGATGCATGTGGCCAACGACTTCGCGCCTGAGCACCTGTTGATCGTGGCCGGCGACGCGGCGCGGCTGGCCGCGCAGGTGCAGAACGCGGGCGCCGTGTTCGTGGGTGCTTACGCGACGGTGCCGCTCGGCGACTACTCGGCCGGACCCAATCACACCCTGCCGACGTCAGGCGCGGCGCGTTTCTCCTCGCCACTCGGCGTGCACACGTTCCTCAAGAGGACGAGCGTGCTGAGCCTGAATCGCGGCGACCTCGAGACCCTGCGGGATGCCTCGGTCCGGCTGGCGGAGATGGAGGGCCTGGGCGCCCACGCCCATGCCATCGAGGTCAGGCTTGAATAGGAAAGGACGCGTCACACGAAAGAGCCGGGAGACCCAGCTGTCGGCTCGGGTCGACCTGGAAGGTCGCGGCCGGGCGGAGGTCTCGACCGGCCTCGCGTTCATGGACCACATGCTCGAGCAGGTCGCCCGGTACGGCGGATTCGACTTGAGGATGCGCGGCGCTGGTGATGTTGATGTCGACCCTCATCACCTGGTCGAGGACGCGGGCATCGTGCTGGGCCAGGCGCTCTCCCAGGCGTTGGGCGACCGCGACGGCATCGCGCGTTTCGCATCCGCCTATGCGCCGCTCGACGAATCGCTGGCGCGGGTCGTGATCGACCTCGGCCAGCGACCGTATCTCTCTTACAACGTCCCGGTTCGTGGCCGCATCGGCACCCTCGAGTCGGAGGTGCTCGAGGAGTTCTGGCGCGCGCTGTCGATCCATCTGGGCGCGACGATTCATGTCGACCTGATTCGCGGCCGCAACCGGCACCACATCGTCGAGGCGACGTTCAAGGCCCTGGGGCTGGCGCTGCACGATGCGACGGCATCGACCGGCCGCCCGGGCGTGCCTTCGTCGAAGGGTGTCTTGAAGTGATCGCAATCGTCGATTACGGGGTCGGCAACATCCGATCGGTCGCGCGCGCGCTGGTCCAGGTCGGAGCCGAGGCGCGACTCACCGCCGATCCCGGCGAGCTCGAGTCGGCCGCCGGAATCGTCCTGCCGGGCGTCGGAGCGTTCGCGCCTGCCCTCGCGAAACTGTCGCAGCACGGCCTAGGCCGGCGAATCGTCGAGCTGGCGCGGCGTGGCAAGCCGGTGCTCGGCGTTTGCCTCGGCTATCAGCTCCTGTTCGAGGAGTCGAGCGAGCACGGCCGGCACGAAGGACTCGGGTTGCTCCCCGGCCGCGTGGTCGAGGTCACCACGAGCGATCGCATTCCGGTGATCGGCTGGTGTCGCACCGTGCAAACCGCCCCGTCGCCGCTGTGGGAGGGCATCGCCGACCGCTCCTACTTCTATTACGTGCACTCGTTCACCCCGGCGGAATCGGACCAGCGGATCGGCTGCACCGACCACTCGCCCGCGGCGGCGGCGGTGGCCATGAACGTGATGGGTACGCAGTTCCACCCCGAGAAGAGCGGCGCCGACGGGCTTCGCCTGTACGCCAACTTCCTTGCAGTCTGCAACTGACATGCCTGCGAAACGGATCATCCCCTGCCTCGACGTCACCGAAGGTCGCGTCGTGAAGGGTGTCCGGTTTCAGGAGCTGCGCGACGCCGGCGACCCGGCCGAGCTGGCCGCGGTGTACGACCGCGAGGGCGCGGACGAGATCATCTTTCTCGACATCACCGCGTCGTCTGACGCGCGGAAGATCCTGCTCGACGCGGTCGAGCGCACCGCGGACCAGGTGTTCATCCCGCTGGCGGTAGGGGGCGGCGTGAGGAGCGTGCCCGACATGGCCGAGCTGCTGACTCACGGCGCGGACAAGGTGTCGGTCAACACCGCGGCGCTGGCGGATCCGACCCTGATCACGCGCTGCGCCGAGGTTTTCGGCGCCCAGTGTGTCGTGCTTGCGATCGACGCGCGAAGACGGCGCGACGCCGAAGGGTGGGAGGTTTTCAGCCACGGCGGGCGGCGGCCGACGGGGCGCGATGCGGTCGAGTGGGCCGCGTTGGGCGAAGGGCTGGGCGCGGGGGAGATCCTGCTCACGTCGATGGACAACGACGGCACGCACACGGGTTACGACATCGAGCTGACACGCGCGGTCAGCGGCGCGGTGCGACTGCCCGTGATCGCGTCGGGAGGGGCGGGCTCGGCGCGGCACATGTACGACGCGCTGACCGAGGGAGGCGCGGACGCGGCGCTGGCCGCGTCCATCTTTCACTTCGGCGAGATTTCGATCCCCGCGGTGAAGCAGGAGTTGGAGGGCATGGGCCTGGAGGTGAGGCGATGAGCCCGGACTTTTCGAGCGGACTGGTGCCGGCGGTCGTCCAGAACGCGGAGACGGGCAAGGTGTTGATGCTGGCGTACATGGACGAGGAGTCCTGGACCAAGACCCTGGAGTCCGGCCGCGCGTGGTTCCACTCCAGGGAGCGGGGACTCTGGGAAAAAGGCGCCACCTCCGGCAACACCATGGAGGTCGTCGAGGTGAGGCTGGACTGCGATCTGGATGCCGTGCTCTTGAGGGTTCGGCCCGCCGGTCCGGCGTGTCACACCGGCGCAGAGTCGTGCTTCTTTAACGAGACGGGTTAGCTTTTCACGCCCCTCACCCCACACCCCTCTCCCCTTAAGGGGAGAGGGAGCAATGCATCTTTATGCATGGGGCTGTATACTCATGCGTTCGTGACCAAGAAGCTGAAAGCGGCGGTGGCGGGGGCGAACGGCTACGCGGGCATGACCGCGGTGAGCCTCTTGGCGCGCCATCCCGGCGTCGAGGTGGCCCAGCTGACGTCGCGCTCGCACGCGGGTAAGGCTTACTCGGAGGTCTTTCCACTCCTCGACGTCGAGGGAGAGTTCTTGGCCGAGCCGGCACCCGACGGACTCGACGTCATCTTCAGCTGCCTTCCGCACAACGTCGGCGCTGCGAGGGTCGCGACATGGCTCGACGCGGGTTTGCGGGTCGTCGACATGAGCGCGGACTTCCGGCTTCGCGACTCATCGGAGTATCCGAAGTGGTACCGGCAACCGCATCCGGCCCCAGCGCTTCTGGAGCGTGCTGTCCTCGGTCTACCCGAGCTGCACGAGGACGAGCTGAAAAACGCTGAGCTGATCGCAGTGCCGGGGTGCTACTCGACCGCTAGCATTCTCGCCCTCGCGCCGGCCGTATCGGGGGGGCTGGTGGGCTCGGACGTTGTCATCGACGCCAAATCTGGTGTCAGCGGCGCGGGCAGGTCTCCAGGACTCGGTGTGCACTTCAGCGAGGTCAACGAAACGCTCGGCGCGTACGCCATCGAAGGTCACCGCCACCTGGCCGAAATCGTCCAGGAGCTCGACGGGCTCGCGGTCACCTTCGTGCCCCACCTGGCGCCGATGACGCGCGGCATCCTTGCCACGTGTTACTTCGACCTGAAAGGCTCACTGGGCGAGCTGCAGGATGCCTATCGAGAGTTCTACGCCGGGCAGCCTTTCACGAAGGTCGTCGACAAGACGCCGACGACGAAGCTCGCGACTCACTCGAACCTTTGCCTGGTCAACGTATCGGCGCAAGGCAGAAAAGCAGTGGTCACGGCCGCCCTCGACAACCTGATGAAGGGCGCTTCCGGTCAGGGCGTCGAGTGCTTCAACATCGCGTTCGGCTTCGATCGGACGACAGCGCTGGTCGGTCCGGTGCAGTGGCCGTGACCTACGCCCGAGGATTTCGGGCCGGCACGGCGGCGTGTGGGATCAAAGCATTCACCACCGGCGCCTCCTCCATTCCCTCCGGCCAGAAGGACGACCTGTGCGTGATCCACTCCGCGTTTCCGTGCGACACCGGCGGGGTGTTCACGACCAACAAGGTGAAGTCGGCATCGGTCGTGATCGACCAGCTTCACCTGCAGCGCAACCGCGTGCAGGCCCTGACGATCAACTCAGGCAATGCCAACGCATGCACGGGTGCGCAGGGTTTTCGCGACGCGCTTCTGATGGCGAAGCTGTCCGCCGACCGGCTGGACCTAGACCCGGACCAGGTCCTGGTCAGCTCCACCGGTGTGATCGGCCGCTACCTGCCGATGGACGCAATCAAGTCCGGGATCGCGGAAGCGTGCGGTCACATGAGCCCTGATGCAGGGGCGGCAGCGGCGCGCGCGATCATGACCACCGACACCCAACCCAAGACGGCGAAGGCTGAGCTCCACATCGCGGGCGCGGACGTGCGCATCGGGGGCATGAGCAAGGGCTCGGGCATGATCCATCCCAACATGGCGACGCTGCTCGCTTACGTCACCACCGACGCGGCGGTCGAGCCGGGGCTGATGGCGAAGCTCGTGCGGTCGGTCGCTGACCGGAGCTTCAACCAGGTCACGATCGACGGCGACAGCTCGACCAACGACAGCTTCCTGATCCTCGCCAACGGGGCCGCCGGCAACGAACCGATCCGCGCCGGCAGCGCGGAGGCTGAGCAGCTGCGGGCCGGGCTGGTCCAGGTGGCACGTGATCTTTCGCGCGCGATCGCGCGAGACGGCGAGGGCGCGACCAAGCTGATCACGGTCAAGGTTCAGGGCGCGGCTTCCGACGGTGACGCCCGGACGGCCGCCCGGGCAGTGGCCTCGTCGAGCCTGGTCAAGACGGCCGTGCACGGCGGTGATCCGAACTGGGGCCGGATCGTGTGCGCGCTCGGCTACAGTGGCGCGGAGCTCGCCCTCGACACCCTGCACCTCACCGTCGGCGGCCTGGTCGTCTTCGAGCGAGGCGCTGGGGTTGACGTGGACCTGTCGGGCGTCCGGCGAGCGTTCGAGCAGCCGGAAATTGAGATCGTGGCCAGGCTTGGGCTCGGAGACGGGACCGCCGAGGCGTGGGGCTGCGACCTATCGGAGGAGTACGTGCGAATCAACGCCGACTACACGACGTGACGCTGACTGTCGAAGAGCGCGCCAAGGTCCTGGTCGAGGCGCTGCCTTACATCAAGCGGTTCCACGGCCAGATCGTCGTGATCAAGGTCGGCGGCAACGCCATCGACCACGCGCGCGACGAGACCCTGCTCGACATCGTTCTCCTGCGCTATGTCGGCATGCAGCCGGTGCTCGTGCATGGAGGCGGTCCCGAGATCAGCGCCATGAGCGAACGTCTCGGACTCAAGCCCGAGTTCAAGAACGGGCTGCGCATCACCGACGAAAAGACCATGGAGGTCGTGAAGATGGTGCTGACCGGCAAGGTCAGCCCCGACCTCGTCGCCGCGATCCACCGGCTGGGTGGTCAGGCGGTGGGCATGAGCGGGGAGGACGGACCGACGATCATCGCCGAGCCACTCGACGACACGATGGGATTCGTCGGCAAGGTGACGCAGGTCAACAAGGAGCCGATCACCGCGTTGCTGACGCGCGGGTACATCCCTGTCATCGCCTCGATCGGGCTTGGCTACGACGGCCACGCCTACAACATCAACGCCGACACCGTCGCCGCCGAGATCGCGGTCGCGCTCAAGGCCGCCAAGGTCATCCTGCTGACGGACGTGGCGGGTGTGCTGGGCGTCGACGGCGAAGTGGTTGCGGTTCTGTCGAAAGAGGACGCGCGTCATCGCATCGACAAGGGCGAGGTCACCGGCGGCATGATCCCCAAGCTCGAGGCGTGCCTGCGGGCGCTCGATGGGGTGCCGCTGGCGCACATCGTCGACGGCCGCACCAAACACGCGCTGCTGCTCGAGCTGTTCACCGAGGCGGGTATCGGGACGATGGTCACGCCGTGAGCTCTTCGACCAGGACGACGCTCGAGCTGGCCGAGCAGTACCTGATGCAGACGGGGCGGCGTCTGCCGGTCACGTTCGTGCGTGGTAACGGTTGTCGGATTTACGACGAGTCGGGTCGGGAGTATCTCGACCTCGTCGCAGGAATCGCGGTCAACCTGCTCGGGCACGCGCATCCTGACGTGGTCCGCGCGGTCAGCGCACAGGCCGGCGCGCTGATCCACACGTCCAATCTCTATTTCACGCAGCCGCAGATCGACCTGGCCCGGCGCCTGGTCGAGCTCTCGTTCCCCTCGCGCGTCTTCTTCTGCAACTCTGGCGCGGAAGCGAATGAAGCGGCCATCAAGCTGGCCCGGAAATGGGGCGCACGCAACCGCGATGGCGCGTTCGAGATCATTACCACAACAGGCTCCTTCCACGGCCGCACGCTCGCGACCATCACCGCAGGCGGCCAGCCCAAATACTCGGACCCGTTCCAGCCGCTGCCGCACGGATTCGTCCACGTCGCCTTCAACGACGCTGATGCGATCGAGTCCGCGACCACCGACAAGACGGTCGCGGTGATGCTCGAACCGGTGATGGGCGAGATCGGCATCATCCCCGCGGCCACCGGATACTTGAAGCGCGTCCGCGAGTGGTGCGACAGCCACAACCTGCTGCTGATCCTGGACGAGGTCCAGACCGGACTCGGTCGCACCGGCAGGTGGTTCGCGCACCAGCACGCCGGCATCACGCCCGACGTCATGACCCTGGCCAAGGGACTGGGCGGCGGAGTGCCCATCGGCGCGTGCCTTGCGAATCCCCGGGCAGACGTCTTCGAACCGGGCGACCATGGGTCGACCTTCGGCGGCAACCCGCTGGCCTGCACCGCTGCATTGGCGGTGCTGCACGTGATCGAGCGCGACAGTCTCGTTGGCCACGCCGCGGAGATGGGTGAGGTTCTCCGCGACGCGATCAAGGACCTCGGTGCCAAAGATCTGCGCGGTCTCGGCCTCATGCAGGCCTTCGAGTTCGAGGCGCCGAAAGCCAAACAGTTTCAGCTGGGATGCCTGGAGGCGGGACTGATCGTCAACGCTGTCGACGACCACTCGATCCGTCTGGTGCCGCCGCTGATAATCACGGGCCAGGAGATCGACCGGGCGCACGCCTTGATGGCCAGGGTGGCGGGATGACCGCGACCAAAGCCGGGCGCCACAGCGCGATCCTCGACCTCGTCAACCGAGGTTCGGTGCACACGCAGCAGGAGATCGCCGAGGCTCTCGCGCGGCGCGGCATGCGCACGACGCAGGCGACGATCTCACGCGACATCCAGGAGCTCGGCCTGGTTCGCTCGGGCAGCGGCTACCGGAGCTCGGCCGGCCTGGTCCGCGAGCTCGTCCTTTCCATCGAGGTGGTCGAGCCGATGGCCGTGATCAGGACGCCGCCCGGCACCGCCAACCTCGTCGCCCGTCGCATCGACGAGGCTGCGCTGCCGGGGATCGCGGGCACGGTTGCGGGCGACGACACGATCATCGCGGTGCTGCGGCAACGCGGCGCTCTTCGCGCGCTGAAAAACCTGCTGGTCAATGCCGGATAAGAAGTTGGACCACGGCAAGAAAGTTGTCTTGGCCTACTCGGGCGGCCTCGATACATCAGTCGCGATCCGCTGGTTGAAGGACCAGGGCTGGGACGTGATCGCGTTCACCGTCGACCTCGGCGAGAAAAAGGACCTGGACGCGATCCAGGCTCGCGCGCTGAAGACGGGCGCGTCCGCGGCTTACGTCGCCGATGGACGGCTTCCCTTCCTCCAGCTGTTCGTGTGGCCTTCGCTGCAGGCGGGCGCGGTATACGAGAAGGAATACCCGCTGGCGACCGCGCTGGGCCGGCCGCTGATCGCGGCGATGATGGTGGAGGTCGCGCGCCGCGAGGGTGCGCAAGCCGTCGCGCATGGGTGCACCGGCAAGGGCAACGACCAGGTGCGCTTCGACGTCACGACGGCGGCTCTCGCGCCGGACCTGCAGGTCGTGGCTCCGGTCCGAGAATGGGGCATGAACCGCGACGACGAGCTCGAGTACGCGGCCAAACATGGCATCGAGGTTCCCGCCACGACACGCTCGCCTTACTCGACCGATGAGAACCTGTGGGGCCGTTCGATCGAGGCCGGCGTGCTCGAGGACCCTTGGGCAGAGCCGCCCAAGGACGTGTACCTATGGACGCGCGATCCGAGGCAGTGCCCGGACGAACCGACCTACGTCGAGGTCGGTTTCAAGGAAGGCATCCCCGTCTCGCTCGACGGCAAACCTGTCGCGGCGCTCGAGCTCGTGACCGCCTTGAACCGCGTCGGCGGTGAGAACGGCGTGGGCCGCATCGACCATCTGGAGAACCGGCTCATCGGCATCAAGTCGCGCGAGATATACGAGGCGCCCGCCGCCGTGCTCTTGCTCCAGGCGCACCAGGCGCTCGAGGACATCACGCTGCCCAAGGAGGTCGCGAGGTTCAAAGAGCTGGTCGCCCAGCAGTGGGCCCAGATGGTGTACGACGGTCTGTGGTTCAGCCCTCTGCGCGACGCCCTCTACGCTTTCGTGGCCGAGACGCAGCGACACGTCACGGGCGACGTGCGGCTGAAGCTCTACAAAGGGTCAGCGCAGGTGGTGGGGCGGAAGGGGCCACGTCAGCTCTACCAGCACGCGCTCGCCACCTACGGCAAAGGTGACGAGTTCGACCAGTCCGCATCCGCCGGCTTCATCAAGCTGTGGGGCATGGGGCTGCGCACGGCGGCGCGCGTCCAGGGACAGCTGCATGCACGCGACCTGGGCAAGCTGCTGGGAGACGCCAAGAGGCTCACGCCATAGCGAAAAAGGCCGGAAAGCTATGGGGCGGCCGCTTCAAGCGGCCCCTGCTACCCGAGCTCGAGCGTTTCTCGTCGTCACTGGCGATCGACTACGAGCTCTATCCCTACGACATCGCGGGGAGTCTCGCGCACGCACGCGGGCTGGCCGCGGCGGGCATCCTCTCGACCCGCCAGCTTGCCGCGATAGGTCGCGGGCTCCGGCAAATCAAGGGTGAGCTGGACAGCGACAAGTTCGACTTCAAGCTGGAGGACGAGGACATCCACACCGCGATCGAGCGGCGCCTGACCGAGATCACGCCGGCCGGGGCGGCGCTGCACGCGGGCCGGTCGCGTAACGACCAGGTGGCGCTCGACCTGCGGCTGTTCTGCCGCGATGCGGCGGTCGAAGCCACGGTCGGCCTCGCCAACCTCGTCGATACGCTGGCGGACCAGGCCGAGGCGCACGCCGATTGGCTCATGCCGGGGTACACGCATCTGCAGCGGGCCCAGCCGGTGACCGTCGGGCATCACCTGCTGGCCCACGCCGAGCCATTGCGTCGCGACGCCACACGTTTTCGGCACGCCTACGACGCCGCGGACGAGATGCCTCTCGGTTCGGGAGCGCTGGCCGCGTCGACGCTGCCCCTGAAGCGCGATGTCGTCGCCCGCGAGCTGGGCTTCGATCGTTTGACCTCGAACAGCATCGACGCGGTCTCCGACCGCGACTTCGCGCTCGACCTCGCCTACGCCTGCACGGTGGCCGCCATCCACCTCAGCCGGCTGGGCGAGGACGTGGTGCTGTGGGCCAGTTCTGAGTTCGGATTCGTGAAGCTCGCCGACGAGATCGCCACCGGGTCGAGCCTGATGCCTCAGAAGAAGAATCCCGATGTGGCCGAGCTCCTGCGAGGCCGCGCCGGGCGGGCGCTCGGGAGCTTTGTTGGCTTGACCACGGTGCTGAAGGGGCTTCCGCTCGCTTACGACCGCGACCTGCAGGAGGACAAGCAGGCGCTCTTTGCGACGGTCGACAACTGTTTCGACTGCCTGGAGGCGGCGGCGCTCATGGTGGAGCACCTCGAGTTCGACCCCGAGCGCCTCAACGCCTCCGTCGCCGACCCGGCGCTGGTCGCCACGGACTCTGCGGAAGGGCTGGTGCGGAAGGGCACCCCGTTCCGCAGCGCGCACGAGCAGGTCGGGCGGCAGGTTCGGGACGGCACATTTGTCGCCCCATGGGATGCGAAGGCGTCGGTCGCGAAGCGCGACCTGCCCGGTGGGCCGCATCCGCGTCGTGTGGCGGCCCGAGCCAGGGCGATTCGGCGGGAGACCGCCGACCTGCTCCTCTGGAGCGAAGGCCACCCCCCGCCCCTGCCAAGGTAGAGTCCGCCCATGCTGCTTGCTGTCGACGTCGGCAACACCAACGTGACGATGGCCCTCTTTGAAGGAGAGAGGCTCGCCGCCGACTGGCGCGTGACGTCCAGGCGCGAGTGGACCGCCGACGAGGTCGCGGTCGAGCTGCGCCAGCTCTTCTCGCTCCAGGGCTTGGAGCTCGGGGTCGTAACCGGGGTGGTGATCTCGAGCGTCGTGCCGACGATCAACCCGGCCCTCGTCGAGGCCTCACGGCGCTACCTGAAGTGCGAGCCGGTGATGGTCGGACCGGGCGTCAAGACCGGAGTCCGGATTCGCTACGACAATCCCAAGGACGTCGGCGCCGATCGCATCGCCAACGCGCTGGCCGCGTACTCCAAATATGGAGGGCCGGTGATCGTGATCGAC
>VBFV01000195.1 GCA_005881335.1 Chloroflexota bacterium | reverse complement strand
CCTCGACAACCAACCCGGCGACGATCAAGACTTCGTCGTGAACGAGAGTGTCTGGCCAGACGACGAAGTGAACCTCCCCATCCTGCAGCGTGGACCGAGACTTGGCCTGAAGCTGGAAATACACTCCATCGCTGATTCGATGCACCAGTGCGTCCACGCCGCGGTCGGCGATCGGCAGGAAAACGTGCAGCCCGCCGCGGGACTGCTCCGTCAACAACGCCCACAGGCGGAATTCGAAGACCTGCCCGGAGGCGCTGGTCTCGTCGCGCGTCCACGGGGTTAGCGCGTCGATGGGGCCGACATTAACCTACATTTCTCGGGCGCGATGGAAAGGGTTGTCTGCCCCGTATTGATAGGTCGGGAGATCGAGCTCACTGAGCTCGAGGATGCCCTTCTCGCCGCCAACCGGGGCGATGGGCAGATCGTCCTTCTCGCCGGCGAGGCCGGCGTGGGGAAGAGCCGTCTCGCCACCGAGGTCCAGCGCCGAGCAGTCAAGATCGGCATCACCGTCCTGTCTGGTGGCTGCTCCGAGGCGGACCTGGCGCTGCCCTACCTACCGTTTCTCGAGGCGCTCGGCAACTACCTGACCGCGGTCGACCTGGACCAGGTACGCAAAGGGCTCGGTTCGCTTCGGCGAGAGCTCGCCCACCTCTTTCCGCAATTGGAGCCGGAAGCCGAATCGCGCGAGACGGGTGATCCGACGCAGGCCAAGCTGCGCCTGTTCGAAGCGATCCTGGCCCTGCTGCGCCTCGCGGGGCAGCAGACGGGATTGCTGCTCATCCTCGAGGACCTGCATTGGTCGGACGCGTCTACCCGCGAGCTGCTCGACTACCTGACGAGGCGCTTGCGCGGCACTCGCATCATGCTGCTCGGCACTTATCGCGCCGACGAGCTGAACCGCAAGCACCCGCTGGCGCACCACATCCAGGCCTGGCGTCGGACCAAGGCCGCGCTGGTCATCGACCTCCCGCCGCTGCCGCCCGACGGGATCGCTGGCATGGTCCGCGCGATCTTCGATTCCGACGAGGTCACCGACGAGTTCCGCGACTTCCTCCACCGAAGATCGGAGGGCAATCCCTTTGTGCTGGAAGAGCTGCTCAAGGACGCGGTCGATCGCGGTGACATCTACCGGACCGAAACGAGGTGGGAGCGGAAGAACCTCGACGACCTGCGCCTTCCGCAGACGGTCCGCGACACGATCCTCTTACGGGTGGAGCAGCTTTCGCCCGAGCAAGCGGACGTGCTGCAGACCGCAGCGGTGCTCGGCCGGTCGTTCAGCTATCCGTTGCTGCTCGCTGTTTCCGCCAAGGACGATCGAAGTGTGCAGGCCGCTCTTCACGCGAGCGTGCAGCAGCAACTCATCGAAGAGGAACCGCACGACAACGGCCGTTACAGGTTCCGCAGGACGCGGTGCCAATCGGCATCCGAGCTGCCGAGCAGGCTGAGGCGAACCAGGCCTATCACGAGGCGGCCGACCTGTACGACAGGCTGCTCGCGCACGTCGGCGACAACCTGACCCGAGCCCGGCTCCTGTGCAAGGCGGGTCGCGCCCACCTGCGTGCCGGCGATCCCGGCCGTGCCCAGCGGTTCCTCGACCAGGGAATTCCGCTGCTCGAAGGCGCCGGTGAAGAAATCGAGGCCGCCGAGTACCGCATCCTCCTCGGGCGCTCGAACTGGGAGAAGGCGCAGCCCGTCGTAGCGCGGGCCCACTATGAGCAAGCGCGCGCCGTGCTCGAGCGGGCCGGACCAAGCGACGCACTCGCGACCGCCTACATCCGGCTCTCGGGCCTGCACATGTTCAACTACGAGTTCGACGAATGCCTGGCAATGGCGAACCGTGCGGCCGAGGTCGCGGAGGCGGCGGGTGCAGAGTCAGCCCGCATCTGGGCCGGCGTGTTCATCGGCGGGGCGCTGGTCAGCCTGGGGCAGGTCGACGAAGGGCTCAGGCGGATGGACCTTTCCCATCGCGAGGCGATGGAGCGCGGGCTCGACACCATCGCCGGCAACGCCCTGTACAACGGATCCACGTTTCGGATTCGCCTGTTTCGGGCCAGGGAGGCGCTCGACCGGCAGCCGCTGTTCGAGCCCTTGCGGGTCGGAGGCAGGCCTTCCGTGCTGGAGCTGTTCTGCCGGGCGGGTATCTGGTTCTACCTGGGTTATCCGGAGCCCGCGCGAGAGCTGCAGGAGCAAGCGCTGGTGCTCGCCCGCGAGAGCCAGTCGCACACATTTGAGCGATGGATCCGTCGCGAGCTTGGCGCTGCGATTGGTGAGCTGGGGGACCCCGGGCAAGGCCTGAAGGTGATGGGCCCCGTCGAACCGAACATCGAGATCCAGGACCTGGTGCTGCAGCTGAAGATGGCCGCGAGGCTTTCGCTCGACGCCGGCGATATGGCGGTCGCATTGCCGCACGCGATGACAATCCAGGCGCGGCCGGATTGGGGGATGCTCTTCGAGAACCGGGAGCTCGGCGACACCGCCGTGGAGGTCCTGATTGCGGCGGGCCGCCTGAAGTTCGAGACGGCCCGCGGCCGCCTGGCCAAAGCCGCAGCGGGATTCGAAGCGATCGACTACGGGATTGAGGAGATGCGGACTCGACGGAGCCTGGCTGAGGCCCACCTCAAGGCCGGCGACGCGGCGGCGGGGGAAGCGGAGCTTCGCTCCGTCGTGAAAAAGGCCGAGGAGCGCGGTGCTGTGCTGCAGGGGGACCTGGCACGACAGAAGCTGGCGGAGCTCGGGATCCACCTGGAGCACTCACACGCTCCACAGCAATCACCCCAACGTGCTGAGGAGCGCGTCGTCACGGTCATGTTCGCGGACGTCCGCGGCTACACGTCGATGGTCGCGAATCAAGCACCGGCCGACCTGGTCGACAAGGTGGCGAGCTTTCACCGCTGGGCGCGACAAGAAGTCGAGCGCCACCACGGCGTGGTCGACAAGTTCGCGGGCGACGCGGTGATGGCGACCTTCAATGTGAGCGGCGCGCGGCTCGATCACGCCGTGCAGGCTGTGCAGGCCGCGATCGCGATTCGCGACAAGGCGGATGCGGCCGGTCTGCCAGTCGGAATCGGGATCGCAGTCGGATCAGCGGTGGTCGGATCCCTCATAGCCGACGCCAACATGAGCGCGATCGGCGAAGTGACCAACCTTGCGTCGCGTCTTCAATCGCAAGCCGCCGCGGGCGACATGTTATTGAGCGAGGAGGCGTTCCGGCGGACGCGTGAATGGCTCGCGGAGCATTCGATTGGGGTTGCGAGCGAAGAGCTGGTGCTAAAAGGATTCGATGACCCGGTGACGGCTCACCGCGTGCAGAGCAGCTCGGCGGCGCGTAGATAAACCTCGACGCACTTCTCGACCGAGGCGACGTCGACCCACTCCACGTCGGCGTGCTCGCCTTCGCCTGATGGACCGTAAGCCACCGCCGGGATTCCCGCGGCGTTGAGCAGCGCCATGTCCATCCAGTACGCGACGCCGGTGAGCACCGGATCGCCGGCCGCATGAGCGACGGCCCGGGCCAACGGATGGTCGGCGGCGACCTCCGACGGCGGCCTCTCCAGCATCACCCGCGCGGTCGCCGGCTCGTCGGCTATGAGCTGCTGGATCTCGCGGAGGCTGCTCGCGCCGTTTTCGCCCGGCACCGTCCGCCGCTCCAGCTTCGCGATGCAGTGAGCCGGATACGTCGACATCTCCTGTCCGCCCTCGATCAAAGATGCGTGGATCGAGCCCGTCCCCAGCAGCCCATGCCGCGGGCCGTGGCGCAGGCGCGAATCGAGCTCCAGCACACCGGTCAGCACCCGGCCCATGTGCGCGATCGCATCCACGCCATGGTCGGCGCGCGAGCCATGCGCGGCCACGCCCTGCGTCTCGACCTCGAGCCAGACGAACCCCTTGTGCGCCAGGCAGAGGCTGAGCTCGGTTGGTTCGGTGACGATTCCAAAGTCGGCGTGAACCTTCTCCAGGACTGCGAATGTGCCGAGGCTCGCGACCTCCTCATCGGCGACGGCCGTGACTATGAGGTCGCCTTTCAATCGCAGCGTGGCGGCCTCGCGCGCCGTGACCATGATCGCGGCCAGGCTCGCCTTCATGTCGCAGGCACCGCGGCCGTACACGCGGCCCTCGCGCACCACGGGCGAGAACGCATCCGCCATCCCGCCCGCCCCGACGGTGTCCATGTGGGCGTTGAGCATCAGGCTCGGCCCACCGCCGCTTCCACGCAGCACTCCAACGACGCTCGGCCGGCCAGGAACGGGTTCGACGATCTCCATGTCCAGACCCGCGTCGCGAAGCCACGATGCGACGAACTGCGCGATCGCCGTTTCGCCGCTACCCGACGCGACCAGGTCGGGATTCACCGACTCGATGGCGACAAGGTCAGCGATCAGCGATTCGATGGCCACGCTCCAAACCATAACCGCGCCTTCGCTTGCCTTTTTCCCCGGCCGAATTACACTCCCAGAGTCGCTTTCAGGCGCAGGGATACGGGGTTTTTGGAGGTGTGCGGCTTATGTCTCGATCGTTTCGACGCGTCCTGACATCCGCGATCGGCTTCGTCACCGCGATCGCCGCCGGGCCGGCGCTTGCTTCGGTGGAGGCGGGCAACCAGCAAAGCGGCCT
>VBFV01000131.1 GCA_005881335.1 Chloroflexota bacterium | reverse complement strand
GCGCGAAGAGCTGGAAACCCAGCGCCTGCAGGCCCACCTGCGCCGCGCGGGCCAGACGCTCATGGCGCTCGTACACGTTGTTCAGCCCTTCCTCTTCGAGCATGCGCAGGCCTTCCTGCATCGCGAACGCGACCGGCACCGCGGGCGTGAACGGGGTCATGCCCTTGTCAGCCCACGCCTTCGCCTCTTTCCAATCGAAATAGAACCGAGGCGACCGCGCCTTGGCCTGTTGGGCCCAGGCACGCTCGCTGACGCTCACCAGGGCAAAGCCCGGAGGCGCCATCCAACCTTTCTGCGATCCGCTCACCGCCACGTCGACGCCCCATGCGTCCGTCTCGATGTCGATCGAGCTGATCGAGCTGACCCCGTCCACCACGACCAGTCGTTCCGCGTTGCGGGCCGTCCGCGCGAGCTCCCGCAGCGGGTTGGTGAGCCCCGTCGAGGTCTCGTTATGTGTCAGAAGCACCACGTTCGCCTTGGGATGTCGCTGCAGGACCTGGGCCAGGTCGTCCGGGTCCACCGGCTGTCCCCACTCGAACTCGAGCCGCACGACGTCGGCCCCGTATGCGGCGGCCAGCGCAGCGAAGCGCTCGCCGAAGTTCCCGCACAGGGCGGCGACCACCTGGTCGCCCGGCGAGACCAGGTTGGCGACGGCCGACTCCAGGCCCCCGGTGCCTGAGCTGGTGAGCAGCAGGAGATCGTTCTTGGTCTTGAAGACACGCTTGGCGCCGGCCGTGATCTCGGCCAGGATCGCCGCGAACTCCGGACCGCGGTGGTCGATCATGGGCCGGTTCATGCTCCGGACGACGCGCTCAGGGAGCGGCGTCGGCCCGGGGATTCGCAACTGCGTGTGGAAGGTCATGCCCTAGTGCTGTTCCGTCGTGTACGGGAGGAGGGCGATGGCGCGGGCGCGCTCGAGCGCGGTGGTCAGCGGGCGCTGGTGGCGCGCGCACGTGCCGGTGACGCGCCGGGGCAGGATCTTGCCGCGGTCGCTGACGAACCGCCGAAGCCTCGAGATCTCCTTGTAGTCGATGTAGTCGATCTTCTCGACGCAGAACGCGCAGACCTTGCGGTGCTGGCGCTTCGGCCCCCTCGGGCCGCCGCCGGGACCGGATGAGGTGTGTTCGCGTGCGGGTGGACGGCTGACTGCCATTGGTATCTCCTAGAAGGGAATTTCGTCCGGGTCGACGTCGCGAGGCGCGTCGTCCGGGGCTGGAATTTCATCTGTCTGCGCGGGGCGGCGGGCCGTGCCGTCCGCGGGTGGCGTTCCGCCGCCGCGGCTGTCGAGGAACTGCACGTCGTTCGCGATGATCTCGGTCGTGCGGCGCTTCTGCCCGTCCTGGCCTTCCCAAGAGCGAGTCTGGATGCGACCTTCGACGAAAACCAGTGCGCCCTTGCGCGTGTATTGGGCGACGACCTCGGCCAGGTTTCGCTTGCCGGCGTTGTAGGCGACGATGTTGTGGTAGTCGGTGAACTCCTTGCGTTCGCCCTCGGGCCCGCTCGACCACCGATTGGTGGCGATGCTGAAGTTGGTGACCGCGGTGCCGCTTGGCGTGTAGCGCATCTCCGGATCCTTGGTGAGCCGTCCGATGAGCAGCGCCTTGTTCAAGTTCGACATTTATGTTTCCTCCTCCCGAACCGCCTCGCGCACCCGCCCCACCACCGCCTCCGGCTCCGAAGCAATCGGCTCCTGCACGACCTCCGCCGGGGGTGGAGTGACGGCGGTCGCGACGACTTTCTCGGGCTTGCGCACGACCAGGTGGCGCAAGACCTCCTCAGTGATCTTGAGCCCGGCTTCGAGCTCGGGCACGCGGGTCGGGTCGAGCTGGAAGTCCTGGAGGACGTACGCGCCCTCTTTCTGGTGCTTGACCTCATAGGCAAGCTTGCGCTTGCCCCAGAGATTGGTGCGCTCGATGGTGCCGCCCGACCGCTCGATCAGCGTGTTGACCCGCTTGACGGCGTCCTGGACCTTGTCGTCGTCAAGGTCGGCACGGACGATGTAAAGAACTTCGTAATCCCGCAACGGGGAACCTCCTTCCTATGGGTGGAGGCCCCGGCAAACGGAGGCAACGCCGCCGGCCGAGGCCAGAAAGGTCAGGCCGGTATTCTACCAACAGCTTTGAGTAGCAAATCCCGAGCGAAGGCTGCCGCGGGCTCCGGCAAAGGTAAGGCAGGTCGCCGGCAGCCGATCCGGCCCAAAAGCGGCAGCGGCGTACCACTCCTGCCCATCGTGGTGGGGAGCATCCTGGGCGTGCTGGCGATCGCGCTGATCGGGCTCATCGTCTACTACGAACGACCGCAGCCCGGACCGGCCGCAGTCGCCGGCGTTCCGTGCGACCGCCTCGAGCACTCCCAGGTGCACTACCACGCCGCGCTGCAGATCGTCTACAACGGCAACGTCGTCAACCTGCCGGACGACGCCGGCATCCAGCGCGACTCCACCGGGACCAACGTCACCTGTTACTACTGGCTGCACGTCCACGCGGCGAACAAGAACGTGATCCACATCGAGTCCCCTGCCAGCGACACGTTCACCGTTGGCCAGTTCTTCGACGTGATGAACTCATGGAGCCAGGCCAATGGGAAGCCCGCGCAAAAGCTGGACGCCTCTCACGTGTCGACCTTCACCATCGGTCCGGACCAGAAGGTCGTCACCTACGTCGACCTCGGCGACGGCAAGGGACCGCAACTCCACGAAGGGGATCCGCGCGCGATCCAGCTGAAGTCCCATGAGGTGGTCACGATCGAGATCACGCCTCCGGACGTGAAGCCGCCTCCGGCCTTCGACTGGAACTCGGCGGCGAACTCGGGGCTTTAGAGGCGCTCTAGGGCCCGGCCTCCAGGAGGACCCTGGCCGCCCGGTAGTGCTCGAGCTCGTCATGGCTTTGTCCGGCACGCTGGGCACGGTCGGCGAGCTGCAGATGGACCTTGACGGCGTCCCCTTGGTAGCGGAACTGTCGGCCTTGCTCGATCGCCTTCAACCGCTCGAGACGGTGGCGATCGTTGTGGAGCTCCATCTCCTGCTGCTCGTGGGCGAGGATGGCGTCCGCCTGGTGCTTGCGCCCGAGCGCGATCAGGGCCTGCGCCTGACAGACCCGTGCGTCGCAACCTGTCGGCCAGTCGTACGTGTCAAGCGCCGGCTTGAGCGCGAGGAGCGCCCGGCGCGACTCCCCCTGCAGGAGCAGGACCCGGCCTTTTTCGACCGCCAGCTCACGGTCGACCCCGGCCTCGTGGCCTTCGAGCAGGTACTCGACCTCCGTCCCCAGTCGCTCGGCGATCACGCGGAGCAGGCGAATCGATGGACGCGTCTTGCCCATCTCCACCTGGTTCAGGAAGGCGCGGCTGAAGTCGTCCCGCACGACCTTGGCGAGGCTCATGCCGCGGTCCTGGCGGATCCGCCTGATCCGCTGACCCAGCGTCTCGGTCTCCTCGATCGGCCTGGTGTCCTCGTCCATGTAAAGGGCCAGTTTACAGATAGTCGAGAGGGTCGAGGCTGCGCGTGAGGGTTGTGAAGTTCTGGAATCCCTGCTTCGTCACCATGCCGGTGTCCTCGACGCGAACCCCACCCAGCCCGACCAGGTAGAGACCCGGCTCGACGGTGACCACGTCACCCTCCGCCAGGGGATCGTCGGCCGTGTCCCGGAGGGACGGTTCTTCGTGCGCATCAAGCCCGACGCCATGGCCAGTGCTGTGATTCATCTTGGCGACGCCGTCCGGCCCTTCGTAACCCGCCGTCCTGGTGCCGAAGCCTCGGTCGATCAAGACCTGGCACACGTTGAGGTGGGGATCTTTGCCGGGCACGCCGGGGGCGATCGATTCGATGCCCGCATCCAGCGCCTGCACCACCGCCGCATGCATCCGCCTGACCTCGTCGCTGAAATGCGGCAGTGCGCATTCCGGCGACCCGGCGACGATCATGCTCGGACAGGTGTAGCCCTTTTCGCCCAGCGTGAGCTGAGCGCGCGCATAGAGCCGCTCTGAGGTCAGGGGTCCGCCGTTCGACCAGAGGATTCCATCCTTGATCTCCGCCTGGGCCAGCGCGCGCACGACCTCGACCACCGCCGATTCGGCCGCGCCCTGCGCATCCTGGATGGCGGCCGCCTCCGCGGCCGACTTGCGCCTCCGGTCTGCGAGGAAGAGATCGCGCACGACCTGCGCGTCGACGCCGTTCGTGCGCAGGTCCTCGAGATGCACCGCACGAAGATTCGGCGAGACACGCGCCTCGGTCATCCCCTTCTCTCGTATGAGTCGCGCGGCCAGGCGCGCCCACGATCGATGGACGTAAGCCTCGCTGTCCTCGACGACGTTCGACACCCTGGACTGCGCGCGGGCGCGGTCAATCTCGAGCGGGCTCACGATCAGGACGTCTTCTTTGTCCGCGTATCGGATGTAGAGGCCGGTCTCCACGCCGAACCCGGTTGCGTAGATGAAGTCGGCGTCATCTTCGCCGGTCGGGATGAGGACTATGGGCGCCGACCCCGAACGGCGTGGCTTACCCCGGCGGGGAACGAGTGGCTCGACGTGTTCGGTGTCGCGCCACAAGCCGGCGGTTTCGACCGCCTGCGCGACAGCCTGCAGCAGCGCGTCGTCGCCGCGGCCTCGCGGCCTCCCTTTGGCGCGGCCTTCCAGGTTCAGCCTTTCCTGGACTTCGTACCCGCTCGTGTAAGCCACCTCGTAGCCGAGGTCTCGCAGCTGGGCCAGGTCGCGGCGGAGTGTGCGCTCGGAGACGCCGGCGCGGTCGGCGAGCTCGAGGGGATTGAGGCCAGGCTCGGAGATGATCGCCGCCAGAACTCTCAACAGCCGAGCCAGCCGCTCCGCTCGGTTCAACGTCTGTCCGCGGCTAGCTTATTTCTTCCCAGGAGGTGGTCGGGTTTCCCTCGAACGGGTCCGGTTCAGCCTCTTCCTGGTTACCCACCTTCTGGTGGAACCTGCTGGCGATCATCTGGTAGGCCATCGCCTTCGGGATGCCGAGCTTGGTGAGCGACTTCACCTCGTCGGCCATCACCTTGTCGCGGGCTGCCTCGATGGCCGCGAGCACCTCTTCGATCGACGCGGTCTTTTTGACCATTGGCGTCCACATTCTACCGGGCCATGGCGACCCTCCCCTCGCCGGCTGAGTCTCAACCGGGCTTTAGACTTGTCTCGTAACTCCGGCCGTTCGTGGTGGGGGGTCTGGATGGCGACCGAATACGCTCCCGACAAGATCCGAAACGTGGTCCTGCTGGGCCACTCGCATGACGGCAAGACCACGCTCGCGGAGGCGATGCTGTTCGCGTCCGGCGCCGTTCCTCGGATGGGCTCGCCCGATCAGTCGACGGCGACCACAGACTTCGAACCCGAGGAACAGAAAAGGAAGATCTCGATCAACCTCGGCGTCGCCTTTGCCGAGCACAACGGCTACAAGATCAACATCCTCGACGCGCCCGGCTTCTTCGACTTTGCGGGCCAGGTCGTCAGCGGCCTGCGCGCGGCCGAAGGCGCGGTGGTCGTGGTCGGGCCGACCCCGCAGCTCGCCGTCGGCACCGAGGTCGCGTGGGAGCAGGTCAACCGGACGAACAAGCCCCGCATCGTCGTCGTGAACAAGCTGGACAAAGAGAATTCCGACTTCTACGGCGCGGTCGCCGCGATGCGCGGCACGCTGACACCCCGGCCGTTCCCGCTGCACCTTCCGATCGGTGCCGAGCACGAGTTCCGCGGCATTGTCGACCTGCTGCACCTGAAGGCGTTCGTGACCGCCGACGACGGCAAGGGGAGCGAGGTGCCGATCCCCGACGATATGAAGCAGCGAGTCGACGAGTACCGCGGCCAGCTCATCGAGGCAGCCGCGGAGAGCGACGACTCGCTGCTCGAGAAGTACCTGGACGCCGGGACGTTGAACGAAGAGGAGATCCAGCGCGGGTTGCGCGAGGGCATCCTCGAGGGCAAGGTCGCGCCAGTCGTCTGCTGCTCGGCCACGAAACTCCTCGGCGTGCGGACCCTGATGTCGACGATCGCCGAGCTGATGCCGCCGCCCGAGGTCGAGCCTGACAAGCCGGTGAAGGCCTTCGTGTTCAGCACTGGCGGAGACCAGTTCGGCCGTGTGAGCTATTTCAAGGTGGTCGCCGGCACCTTGAAGGCCGACGCGCACCTGCCCAACCTCAGCCGCGGCGGAGAAGAGCGCCTCGCTCAGATCTTCTTCCCGCGAGGCAAGGAGCACGTCGCCACGACCGAGGTGCGCTCAGGCGATATCGCAGCCGCGACCAAGCTAGCCCACACGTTCACCGGCGACACCCTGGGCCTGAAGGACGGCGGTCCGCTGCTGCCCCTGGATCTTCCCGGCCTGGCCTACAGCGTGGCGATCACACCAAAGGCGCGAGGCGACGAGGAGAAGATCTCGAGCGGCCTGGCCCGGCTCAGCGAAGAAGATCCGACGTTGCACGTGGAACGTGTGGAGGAGACCAAGCAGCTGGTCATCGCCGGCCTGGGCGACGTGCACCTGGATGTCACCCTCGAGAAACTCAAGCGCAAGTACGGTGTTGAGGCGACGACGCAGGTCCCTCGCGTCGCCTACCGCGAGACGGTCTCGGGCCACAGCCGGGCCGAGGGCCGGCACGTCAAGCAATCCGGCGGCCACGGCCAGTACGGGATCTGTGTGATCGAGGTCGCTCCGACGAAGCGAGGCGAAGGCTTCGTGTGGGAGGACAAGATCTTCGGCGGGGCCATCCCGCAGAACTTCCGGGCATCGGTCCAGAAAGGGATCGTCGACAACATGGCCAAGGGCGTGGTCGCCGGCTATCCGATGGTCGACGTCAAGGTGACCCTCGTCGACGGGAAATTCCACCAGGTCGACTCCAACGATATGGCGTTCCAGATCGCCGGCTCGCTCGCGATCCGCAAGGGGGCTCTCGACGCCGGTCCGGTTCTGCTGGAGCCGCTCGTCGAGGCGACCATCCACGTGCCGGAGAAGTACCTCGGCGACATCATGTCTGACATCAACGGGCGCCGCGGCAAGATCCTCGGCACGGAGCCGACCGACGGCTACCAGGACGTGAAGGCCATGGTGCCGGAGTCGGAGATGCTGCGCTTCGCGCTCGACCTGCGTTCGATCACGCAGGGTCGCGGCAGCTTCTCGAAGAAGTTCTCCCACTACGAGGAGATGCCCGCGCATCTGGCCAAGGGAATCATCGAAGAGTTCCAGAAGCAGCACGAGGCGGCGAGCTAGTTAGTATCGGGGCGTGACCGCCCCGAGCGCCCACGACGTGGTCGTGATCGGCGGCGGCGTGACCGGTGCCGGCGTCGCGCGCGACCTCTCTTTACGCGGGCTTTCGGTCCTGCTGCTGGAAAAAGGCGATTGGGGGGCCGGCACAAGTGGCTCCTCGAGCTGGATGATCCACGGCGGGCCGCGCTACCTCGAGTTCGACTGGGACACGACCCGGTTGTCGTGCGTCGACGCCGGGCACATCGTGACGATCGCCCGCAACCTGGTCTACCGCGTGGTCTTTCTGATCCCGGTCATGCCGCATGACCGCAACAACATCGAGCGCATGGAGACTGCCATGGAGGTGTACGACCGCTTCCAGCCGCTGAAGCACGCGCATCCCCACCGGCGCCTCACCGGCAAAGAGGCGCTTCAAGCCGAGCCCGGTCTGTCGCCTGACGTGATCGCCGCGGTGACGATGGAGGAGTGGGGTGTCGACCCCCACCGGCTCGTGTACGCCAACGTCCAGGATGCGGTCGCCCATGGTGCGCGGGCTCTCAACCACACGCGGGTGACCGAGCTGGTCAAGGATGGAGGCAAGGTGCTCGGAGTGCGCTACCGAACTGCGGATGGCGCGACTTCAGAGGCGCGCGCGCGAGCGGTCGTCAACGCGACCGGCCCGTGGTCGCCGGAGCTCGGCGCGATGGCCGGCGTAGACATTCGGCTGCGCCCGGCCAAGGGAATCCACATCGTCTACCCGCACCGAATCTCGAATTTTTCGATCAGCGCGGAGTCGGTCGACGGGCGCGACCTGCTGATGGTCGCGCACGCTGGCTTCACCCTCCTCGGGACGACCGACGACGACTTCTACGGCGACCTGGACTCGGTCGACGTGCTCGAGGACGAGGTCGATTACCTGCTGCAGGGATTCGAGCGTGTATTTCCACGGATACGCGACTACCGACCGGTGCGAACGACGACCGGCGTGCGCCCGACCCTGTTCAAGTGGCGGAAATATGAGGATGAGCTTTCGCGGCGTTATGAGGTGATCGACCATGCCAGTCAGGACGCGGACGGGTTCATCACCATCGCCGGTGGCAAGCTGTCGATGTACCGCCTGATGGCCGAGGAGACTTCCGACGCCGTCTGCCGGAAGTTGGGCCACCAGGTGGCGAGCACGACCGCGTCGCGACCCTTGCCCGGGAATGAGTCCGATCCCGAGCCGCCCGCGGAGCTGGCCGCGCGATGCGGCATCTCGGCGTTGGCCGCGATGAAGTTGCAGAGCCGCCACGGAACCAACGCCGAAAAGGTTCTTGACGAGGGTGGAACGTCCCGAATCCTGTGTCGATGCGAGCCCGTCACCGAAGCCGAGCTGGTTTACGCCGCGCGACGCGAGCAGGTGCGCACGCTTGCGGACGCGTTTCGGCGGGTCGGTGTGGCGGCGGGACCATGCGCCGGTGCCGCCTGCATCCTGCGGACGGCGGAGGTGATCGGCAGGGAGCTCGGCTGGAGCGCGTCGCAGCGGTTTGACGCCGCGCGCGAGTTCGTGCGCGGTGCGTGGTTGGGACGTGCACCAGTCCTCAACCAGGCTGGTTGGGCGCAGGAAGAGCTCGCGCAGGGCGCCATGCGGGGGCTGATGGGTTTCGATGGCTCGCGCTGACGCGCTCGCGCGGCTCGCGTGGGCTTATGGAATCCATCAGGCACGACGGCGCCTGACGCGACGGCGATCGCAGCTGGCTGACCTCGTCGAAACATACGCGGCGGACGGTATCCGCGCCGTCGAGCCAGAGATGCGCGAGCGCCACCCACACCTTGTGAGCTGCATCAACTGCGGTCTGTGCGCGCTGGCCGCGGGCCGTCTCGGCAAGACGCGACTACCGGATCTCGCTTCCTCTTACATGCGCCTTTACGCGCGGCTGAGCGAAGCGTCCGCTGACCTGGCGGGGGACGGCGGCGCTGCTCCGGACCTGGCCGCGGCAGCTTCGGTCTGCCCGGTGGGGCTGCCGCTCGACGAAGTGGCGGCGGTCGTGCGGCGGATGACGACGCGCTGAGGTCGGGGCGAAAGCCTCCAGGCCGAAACCCCGATCCGGATCATCTCTTCGACCTCGCCCGGACTTTGATGATCCAGGCTCCGGACCACCTCTGAGGATCGCCACACCCCTCCTGGAGGTGGCCGATTCGTCGTTGCTGACTCCTTCGACGCGCGCCGCGCCGGCAGGTCCGACTGCGCCAGGACTTGCGGGTTATCCACATTCTGTATACAGTCTGGGGAGATCACACAACATCTAGCGCCAATGGTCAAGAGGTTCTTTAGGCCGCTGCGCGGCTGGCCGATCGTGGAAACGTTCGTTTTGCGCCTGGCGGGGCACTTCACGACCTGGCCGGCGGATGACTTCGGCCGCTTCGTCAGCGCCTCCGTCGGGACCGGCATGGCGGGCGCGTTTGCCGCGATGCCGCCACCCGTCGAGCCGCTGCGGCCACCGCCGCCAACCTCGGCCGCACCCGCAAGCTTCGAGATGCGCTTTATGAAGCTCCACGCCGAAGGACGCTTCGACGAGATGTGGGAGTTGCTGGCCGAAGATGCACAGCGCGCGTGGGGCGGCCTGCAGAACTTCATACGTGAGATGCCCCGCCTCGACGAGTGGCTGGAGATCCTTGACATGGAGGTGACAAGCACCACCGTGCTCGAAAGCTGGACCGACCACTTGCATCAGCGCACGTACAACAACGTGGCGCGGCTCGTCATGCGGTATCGCGTGCGTCAGCAGTGGAAAGAGTGGACGTTCGACCGTCAGGTTCACCTCGTACCCGCGGCCGGCGGATGGCGGACGCTGTGTTATCCGACAAGAGCAAGAATGGCCACAGGTCACTGATATAGTGGGTTGGAGCCCATGCTTCAGCAGACCATCGAGGAGCAGGAGCGGTATGAGCGGTGGCATCGCAGGACTACGCGGGCGATGACCCCGCGGCGTCTGCTGCAAGAATCAGACGAGCTGCTCTTCTGGGTTGAAGAGTGTCTCGTCCAGAAGATTCGCATCGTTCCAGGCTGGTTGATTCCAAGACTGATGACGGTGCTTCGCCATGCCCATCCACAACTTCCGTCGCGCCTCGGGCGCGAGCGGCGGCCCGAGCACGTGATGGAAATCATCTACGACGCGCAGGCCGCGCTCATGGAGCAGGCATGCATCAGCCGCGGGCCGGCCCAGGTGATTCCACTGTTCGCACGGTCCCGAGAGCGGATGCTGAAAGAGGCCGCCACGCAGTAGCGGCTTCAATGCTGCGCGTCGACCTTCATCTCCACTCGCATTACTCGCACGACGGGCTTAGCTCTCTGGATGAGCTGATCGAGCGGGCGCACGAATGTCGCCTCGACCGGATTGCGCTGACCGACCACAACACGGTCGAAGGCGCGCTCAATTTGGTGCGCGTCGCTCCCGAGCTCGCGATCGCGGGGGAAGAGGTCAAGACGCTGGAAGGCGAGGTCATCGGTCTCTTCATCACCGACCGCGTTCCGCCGTTCCTCGCCCCCGAGGAGGCGATGGACCGCATCCACCAGATGGGTGGGCTGACGTACATACCGCATCCTCTTGATCGGCATCGCGCAAACTTTCGACCAGAGCGCATGGTCGAGCTCGCCACCCGGATCGACATCATCGAGTCGTACAACCCGTGGTGCGACGCCGCGGCGAATACGGCTGCCGCGCGGCTGGCGGAGGAGCTCGCAAAGGTGCAGGCGACGGGATCCGATTCGCATTCGGCCCAAGAGCTGGGCCGCAGCTGGATGGAGATCGAGGAGTACTCGAGCACCGAAGACTTCCTCGAGAAGCTGCGCTATGCCCGCCACGTCGTGACAGCCAGCAGCGGCACCGGACGGCGTGCCTGACCTACCCGAACTGCTCGTGGTGGGGTCGGTCGCGCTCGACAACCGCGACGGACCGTTCGGCAAGTTGCGCGAGGAGCTCGGCGGTTCCGCCGTCTATTTCGCGCTTGCCGCAAGCCTGATCGTCCCCGTCAAGGTGTCCGCACCGGTCGGCCGCGACGCTGTCGACGCGGTCACGAAGGCATTTGAAGGCAAGCCGATCGACACTTCGCTGCTCCAGGTCCTGGAGTCGCCGACTTACCGTTGGAAGGCACACCAGGAGCATGGCCACACGGTCGACCTGGGTAGCGCCGACCGGATCTACGACGAGTGGAAGCCGGCCGTGCCCCCCGATTTCGACGGCTGGGCGTTTGTCGGCTCGATGCGACCGGACCGCCAGGCCGAGGCGATGAAGCTACTCCATTCGGCTCGACTTCTGGCCGCCGACGCGATGCTCTCGTACATCAAGCTGCAGCCGCCCGAAGCCAAAGATGTTTTGGGTCGGGCTGGTTGGTATTTCTGCAACGAAGATGAGTTCGCCGCGCTCGGAGGTGGCGTGCCGGACGAGTTTCGCCGGCGGTGGTGGCTCGAGGGGCTGGTCTTGAAGGCCGGCCCGAAGGGGGTCACCGCGCACACTGCCGATGGCAGCGTGCATGTGCCGGCGCTGCCGGACTACCCCGCGTTTGATACGACAGGAGCCGGAGACGCTGTGGCCGGAGGCATGCTTGCCCGCTGGCTGAGCACGGGAGCGCAACGGGGTGGACTGCAGGATGCGCTCGTGTGCGGCGTGGCATGCGCCTCGCTGACCATCGAGTCCATCGGCGTGCGAGGCATCTCGAGCGTGACCCCGAAGCTCCTTGACGAGCGCATGGCAGAGGTCTGGGCGTGTCTGAAACGCGAGTCGTGATCATCACGGGCGACCTGGTCGAGCAAGCGGTCGACGCCATCGTCAACGCGGCCAACAACGATCTGCAGCTGGGCGGCGGTGTGGCCGGTGCGATTCGACGCGCCGGAGGTCCGGCGATCCAGGACGAATGCGATGCGCACGGTCCGGTGCAGGTCGGCGAAGCCGCGATCACGGGCGCTGGAAATTTGTCCGCTCGTTACGTGATTCACGCAGCGAGCATGTCTCTCGGCGGACGCACGACGAGGGTCTCGCTCGAGTCTTCGATGCGACATGTGTTTCGACTCGCTCGCCAACAGGACGTCGAGACCATCGCAGTGCCCGCGGTCGGCACAGGCATCGCCGGATTTGCAATCGATGAATGTGGGCGCGTGATGGCGGAATGCCTGAAGGATGCGTTAAGTCAAGGTTGGCAAGCGAGGGAGGTTCGCTTTGTTCTTTTCGATGAGGAGGCAAAACGGCCTTTTGAGACCGCTTTCTGGCACGTTTTTCGCGCCCCTGGCGCCCCAGCTGCCTGAATTCAGCTCGAATTGGGGTTGTCTTACCCAAATACCCACCCCTAGAATGGGCGAGTCCGCCCCCCACAGAATCTCTAATAAGGACGGTGACTTAGTGGAAGGCTACTGCTTGAAGGACAAAAGAAAGGTTGAGATGAAAGACCCTCAGCCGATCACGATGAAGAACGGCAAGCCTGCAACAATCGGCACATGCCCTTTCTGCGGCACCAAGATCTACAAGATCGGCAAGGCCGTATAACAACGACAGTCGTCAATAAGGGCCGCTCCTGGGGGCGGTCCTTTCTTTTTGTTCAGCTGGTCAGCGGCGGCTCGAGCGCGCCCAGCAGCACGTCGGTCGCTGAGACCGCTTCATCGACTCCGAGCATTTTGAAGATCTCGACGTTGGTCGGATTGTTCACGCGCGCGATCGTCTTCTTGACGCGGAAGTGTTTCTTGGCCATCTGCAGTGCGATGAGGTTGTCCTCATCGTCGGCGGTCACTGCGATGATCGCGTCGGCGCGTTCGATTCCCGTCTGGGCGAGAAACCTCACCTCGCACCCGTCGCCGCGCATCACGATGCTGCCGAGCTGAGTCTCGAGCCAGTCGGCGCGCCGAGCATCCTTCTCGATCAGCGTGACCTCGTGGCCGCG
>VBFV01000167.1 GCA_005881335.1 Chloroflexota bacterium | reverse complement strand
CGTGTCCTTCCCCACCCCCGACGGCCCGGAAATCACGATCAGCAGGCCGCGCTTCAAGCGAGCGACTCCCAGAACACAGTGAAGTCGTCCGGCGGCGGCGCTTCGAACGTCATCTCGGCGCCAGAGCGTGGGTGGCGCAGCCGGAGACGCGAGGCGTGGAGCATCGGGCGTCCGAGGCTCTGCTCCTGGCCTCCGTATTCGGTGTCGCCCGCGATCGGGTGACCGAGGGCCGCGAGGTGGACCCGGATCTGATGCGTGCGGCCGGTGTCGAGCTCACAGCGCAAAAGCGTATGGGTTCGCTTCCGTTCGACGACCTGATACCGCGTCCGCGCGAAGCGGCCGCCCGCGACCACCGCCATGCGTTTGCGCTCGTGCGGGTGCCGGCCGATAGGGCCTTCCAACTCTCCGGCGTCGTCCGTGATCCGGCCCCGGACGATGGCGAGGTAGGTCCGGCTTAGCGAGCGGTCCTTGAGCTGCGCGGAAAGAGCTCGGTGGCTCACATCGTTCCGGGCGACCACGATCAGCCCCGACGTGCCCTTGTCGAGGCGGTGCACCACGCCCGGCCGCGCCGCGCCGCCGACCGCTGACCAGGCGCCTCCGCGGCCGAGCAGGGCGTGGACGAGGGTTCCGGTGTAGTGCCCAGGCGCCGGGTGGACGACCATGCCGGCGGGCTTGTTGATGACCGCGATGTCGTCGTCCTCGTAAACGATGTCCAGCGGGATCTCCTCCGCGCCGGCCTCCACGACATACGCCTCCGGGATCTCGAAGTCGACGACGTCTCCGGCGGCCACGCGGTCCGCCGGGTCGGCCGGGTGACCGTTGACCAGGACGAGGTGACCCTTGATGAGCCGCGCGGCCGCGGAGCGGCTCAGCTCTGGGGCTTGCTCGGCGAGAAAGCGATCGAGCCTCGTCGCCGCGGCCGCGGCGGTCAGCCGGCGGGATTTCGTCGTAGGAGATATCCGGCGATCATCAGCACCACGCCGATCGAGATCGCCGCGTCCGCCACGTTGAAGACCGGCCAGAAGTGGAAGTTGATGAAGTCAGTCACCGTGCCGTGGACGATCCGGTCGTATCCGTTACCCATGGTGCCACCCAGGATCAGACCGAGAACCACGCCACTCCACTCCCCGATCGGGTTGCGCGCGACGTAAGCCACCAGGCCGATCCAAACCACGACCGACGCGACGAGAAACAAAGTCGCGCCCGCGGGAGCAAAACCGAACGCAGCGCCCGCGTTGCGAACGTTCGTGATCCCGACCACGTGATCGATCACTGAAACCTCGGTGCCGAAAGGTATCTGCGCAGCCACGAGGTTCTTCGTCACCCGGTCGAGGACGAACACCGCCAGCGCGCCGGCGATGAAGAGGATTCGAGGTGTGGTCAGTTTCGTTTGAGCGCGATCCAGATCTGCTCTCCTTCGAGCATCAGCTGCTCACCCGCGAATCCGTCATCCCGTCCCTGCCGCAGCGTGACAGAAAGCGTCTCTGCCTTGATGTAGTCGCCATGGCGCTCGATGGCTCGCGCAAGCATGCCGTCCGCGTCATAGCGCGTGTCGATTCGGTCCTCGACGTTGAGGCCGAGCTTCTTGCGCCGGTCCTGGATCACGCGCACCACCTCGCGCGCGAGCCCCTCGAGCTTCAGCTCCTCACCGATCACCGTGTCGAGCTTCACCTCGGGCGCGCCGAACGTGATGCTCTTGACGTTGAGCTCGTCGCGCACGATGGCCGCGATGTCCTCGGGCAGCGGATCGCCCGGAAGCGCGATCCCCGCCAGCGGCTGGCGGACCTTGAGCCTGGCGGCGTCCCGTGCCGCGAGCCCCGACTCGACCGCCTGCCTGGCCCGTGCCATGTCCGCCTCGACCTGCGTATCCTCCGCCGCCGGGGGAACGGGGAAGTCGGACAGATGCACCGACTTGCCGTCGGAGAGGTTGCGGTACATGGCGTCGGCAGCGAAAGGCGCGAAGGGAGCCATCAGTCCCGACACCGTGCGCAGGGCCTCGTACAGGGTCTGGTACGCGGCCATCTTGTCGCGGTCGGATTGCGACTTCCAGAATCGCCTGCGTGAGCGCCGGATGTACCAGTTGGACAGGTCGTCGACGAATCGCTGTATGCGGCGCGCCGGCTCGACGGGTTCGTAGGCGTCGAGACCGCTCGTCACCGTGGCCACCAGTCCGCTGAGCTTCGACATGAGCCAGCGGTCGAGCACGTGCCGCTCCTCGACCGGCACCGAAGGCTGGGCGGGGTCGAAGTTGTCCAGCCGCGCGTACGTGACAAAGAACGAGTAGCAGTTCCAAAGCGGGATGAAGAACTGCTGCACCGTCTCCTTGAGCGCGGCGTCACCGGTGCGGTAGTTCTCGCCGACCTGGGTCGAGGTGTAGAAGTACCACCTGACCGCGTCCGAGCCGAAGTTGTCGAACAGGTAATTCGGGTCGAGGACGTTGCCACGCGACTTCGAAGCCTTCTTGCCTTTAGGGTCGACGACGTGGCCGAGGCAGATCACGTTGCGGTACGAGTTCTGGTTGAACAGGAGCGTGGAGATCGCGAGCAGGGTGTAGAACCAGCCGCGGGTCTGGTCGACCGCCTCGGAGATGAAGTCGGCGGGGAAGGTCTCCTCGAAGACATCTTTTCCATTTCGTGGATAGCCGCGCTGGGCGAACGGCATCGAGCCGGAATCGAACCATGTGTCCATCACCTCAGGCACCCGGCGCATGACGCCGCCGCACTTCTCGCACTTGAGGGTCACGGCGTCGATGTACGGCCGGTGCAGGTCAGCCTTGTCGTCCAGGCCGAGCTCAGCCGCGGAGGTGACGATGCGCTTCTCGTCGCAGCCTTCGCAGATCCAGATCGGCACCGGCGTTCCCCAGTAGCGGCTGCGCGAGAACTGCCAGTCGACGTTGTTCTCCAACCAGTCGCCCATGCGTCCTGTCCTGATGTGGTCCGGTACCCAGTGGGTGGCGTTGTTGTTGGCGAGCAGCTGCTCCTTGCGTTCGGTCGTGCGGATGTACCAGGCGTCGAGCGCGTAGTAGATGAGCGGGGTGCCACACCGCCAGCAAAACGGGTACGTGTGAAGGATGGTCTCGGCCTTGTACAGGAGGCCGCGCTCCTTGAGGTCGTCGATGATCACGGGGTCTGCCTCCTTGACGTGCAGCCCCGCGAACTTCTCCACGTAGGGAAGGAACTTTCCGTCCAGTCCGACGGTGTGCTTGAAGGGGATTCCCTTTTCCTGACACAGACGCAGGTCGTCGACGCCGTACAGGGCCGAGGTGTGCACGACGCCCGTGCCCTCTTCTGTGGAGACGAAGTCGGCGTCGACCACGTAGTGCGCCTTGCCCTCTTCGGGGACCGAGTACGGATACAGCGGTTCGTACTCGAGTCCCACCAGGTCGCGGCCCATCATCCGCTCCACCACCTGGGGCGGCTCTTTGAGCACGGTCAGGAGGGCTTCGGCCAGGATGAGGTACTCGTCTCCCTCCTTGACCTTGATGTAGACGATGTCGTTGTCCACGGCCAGCGCAACGTTGCCGGGCAATGTCCACGGCGTGGTCGTCCAGGCGAGGATCGACGTCTTGGGATCCTTCTTCAGCCGGAAACGGATGTAGACGCTGGGGTCAGGGACGTTGTCCCGATAGCCGAGCGACAGCTCGTGGCTCGAGAGAGGCGTGGCGCACCGGGAGCAGTAAGGGGCGACGCGAAAGCCCTTGTAGACCAGGTTTTGCTTCCACATCTCGCTGAGCGCCCACCACACCGACTGGATGTACTCGGAGGTGAGGGTCCAGTAGGCGTTGTCGTAATCGAGCCAGAAACCCATCCGCTGGCTGAAGGCGACCCAGTCCTCGACGTACTCGTAGACGCTCTGGCGGCAGAGCTCGTTGAATCGCTCGACCCCGATCTCGTTTTCGATCTGGAACTTGCCCGAGATCTTGAGCTTCTTCTCGACCTCGATCTCGACCGGCAGGCCGTGCGTGTCCCAGCCCGCTTTCCGCTCGACGTAAAAGCCTTGCATCGTCTTGTAGCGGCCGAACAGGTCTTTGAACGCGCGCGCCAGGATGTGGTGGGTGGCAGGCTTGCCGTTGGCGGTGGGCGGGCCCTCGTAGAAGACGAACCGCGGCCGGCCCTCGCGCAGGTCGAGCGACTTCTGAAAGGCGCCTTCCGCCTTCCATCGCTCCATCAGCTGGACCTCCAGCTCAGGGAAGCTGACTTTCTGATCGACTTTCTCGAACACTCTCACTCCACAGAGATACGTATTTGCCTATCTCTGGGACGGGTCTTCGCAATGACCCGCGGTACCACCCAGATTCCCGAGGCCAACACCTCGGACCCTCATTGGGTTACGGCTCGGGAGTGATCTCGATCCCGTCATCGGCCGCCCGACTTTCACCTGTGCCGGGCTCTCTGTCGACCGCTCAGACGGGCCTACCTGTCTCCGTCGGCGCCGAGTGAACCTCGATTCTACCGGCCGACGTTGCGGAGGACGGAGATGAGGATGATCGTGATCAGCCACACCACCAGCGGCGAGAGGTCGATCCCTGACATCAGCGGGAGCCGCCGCCGAATCGGCCCGAGGACCGGCTCGGTCACCTGCCATGCCAACCGCGATACCGGGTTGGTCGGGACAGGGCTGATCCACGAGAACACGACCCGGATCAGGATCACGACGAGGAAGATCTGGAGCGCAAAGATCAGCACGCCGGCGATGAAGGTCATCCGGTTCGCCTCGGCCCGAACAGGACCTGGCCCAAACGGACCATCGTGCTGCCGGCGGCGACGGCCGCCTCGAAGTCTCCGCTCATACCCATGGAAAGGATAGGCAGCGCTTTCCCAAGGCGTTGCTGAGCTTGGTCGCGCAGCGTGCGCAGCTCGTCAAACGCAGGTCGTGGATCGCCCTCGGCGGGCCCCATCGCCATCAATCCACGGAGGTCGAGCAGGCCGGCCACCTGGTCGACGAGCTCGAGCGCCCGCCCGGGGTCGACCCCACTCTTCTGCGGCTCGCGGGCCACGTTCACCTCGACCAGCACCTTCTGCAGGCGATTGGTCCCGGCGAGCGCTTCCGCCAGGTGCATGGAGTCGACCGAGTGGATCAGCGCAAAGCGCCGCGCCGCCTGCCGGACCTTGTTGGTCTGCAGGTGCCCGATCAGGTGCCACTCCGCCGCCTGGACGGACTCCATCTTCGTCAGCGCTTCTTGAACGCGGTTCTCGCCGAGGATGCTGAGTCCCGCGTCCAGCGCCTGCCGGCACACGTCGCGGCCGAAACCTTTCGTGACGGCGACGATGGTGATCTCGCTGGGGTCGCGACCCGCGCGCGCGATGCGCTCGCGCACCGAGGCGAGGTTCTGGCCGACGCTCACCGCACGGCGACGATCGCGCCGAACCGTGTGCCATCCGGGTGGCGGCGGTGCGAGGGAAACAGATAGCTCTCCTTGGTGCACATTGCGATGTCGTAAACGGCCTTGACCCCGACCGCTTCGAGCTGGGAGCGGTTCGCCGCGGCCAGGTCGAGCAGGAACTTGCCGCCGTCATCCGGCAGCACGAAACGGCGCTCGAACTGCGACGCCACCTCTGCGCCGACTTGATAGCAGCGACCGCATATGCCTGGGCCGATCCCGGCGCGAACGTCGCCAGGCTGCGTCCCGAATTCGTGCTGCATCGCCTGGAGGGCGACCACCGCCACGCCGGCCCGCGTCCCACGCCAGCCGGCGTGAGCGAGACCGGCAGCGCGGTTGACCGGATCCCACAGAACGATCGGAAAGCAGTCCGCATGAGTCGTGAATAATCCGATCCCGGGCCGGTCGGTGATCAGCGCGTCGACGTCTTCGATCAGTCCTGGCGCCCAGTGCACGCGTGCGACATCCGCGCCATGGACCGCCCCGGCGACCGTCAACGAGGAGTTGCCGGCGAGGCCAAGGACCCGCGCGAACTCCATCCGCGACTTCATCACAGGCTCCGGTTCGGGCGCGTGCGTCAGGCCGACCGAACCAAGCAGGACCGTGGAAAAGCCGTGGATCAGACCAGGCTCGTCGGCGAGCTCCGGGATGTGCAGCGCCGCCGGGATCGTCTTCACGTTCGTGAAGGTTACGAACGTCGGGAGCTGAGTACCTGCTCGATCTCCTTCTTGACCTGCTGGAGGTCCATGAACTCCCGGTAGACCGACGCGAACCTGATATACGCGACCTCGTCGAGGTCGCGAAGTCGGGTCATCACCATCTCGCCGATCTCTCCGCTCGGTATCTCGACCCGGCCCGACCGGCGCAGCTCGGCCTCGATGTCGTCCACGATCGCGCGCAGCCGCTCCGGCGAGATGTCCCTCTTCTCGGTCGCTTTCTTCAGCCCGTTGAACAGTTTCTGGGGGTCGAAGTCCTCACGCCGGCCGTCCTTCTTGGTGACGAAGAACGGCACCGTCTCGATTCGCTCGTACGTGGTGAAGCGCTGCCCGCACTGCAGGCATTCGCGCCTGCGGCGAATCGCCTCCCCGATCTCCGAATCGCGGGAGTCGACCACCTTCAGGTCGTGGTGACCGCAGTACGGGCAACGCAAATTAGCTCCTCTGTGACTACATCCGGTTGCGCAGGAAGGCCGGGACGTTGATGTCGCCGAGCTCTTCGTGGCCGAACTCAGGCCGCTCGATCGTACGACGCTGCGTCTCCTGCCTGGCTTCCTGCTGGGTCTTGCCGCCGAAACCGGTGGCGATGACTGTGATCTTGATCTCTCCGGCCATGGTGTCGTCGCGGACGACGCCGAAGATGATGTTGGCGCCGGGGTCGGCCGCCGCGCGCACGATCTCGGCCGCCCTCTGCACCTCCTGCAGGGTGATGTCCTTGCCGGCGGTGATGTTGAAGAGGATGCCCTTGGCGCCGTCGATCGACGTCTCGAGCAGCGGGCTGGAAACCGCCTGCTTGGCGGCGTCCTCGGCCCGGGAGTCGCCCGCGCCGTGGCCGATGCCCATCAGGGCTTCGCCGGCGTTCTCCATGATCGCCTTCACGTCGGCGAAGTCGAGGTTGATGACGCCGGGCTGCGTCACCAGGTCGGAGATGCCCTGCACGCCCTGGCGCAGCACGTCGTCCGCCATGCGGAAGGCTTCCTCGAGCGTGGTCTTGGAGCTGGCGACCTGCGCCAGGCGGTCGTTGGGGATGACGATGAGCGCGTCGACCTGGCCGCGCAGCGCCCTGATCCCTTCCTCAGCGGTGTCGTTGCGGATCCGGCCCTCGAACGAGAACGGTCGCGTGACCACGCCGATGGTCAGCGCGCCGGCTTCCTTCGCCAGCTCGGCCACGATCGCCGCCGACCCGGTCCCGGTGCCGCCGCCCATGCCGGCGGTGATGAACACCATGTCCGAATCCTGGACGACCGCCGTGAGCTCGGTCCGGCTCTCATCCGCAGCGTCTCGTCCGCGCGTCCAGTCGCCGCCCGCGCCCAGGCCGCGAGTGACCTTGTTTCCGATCTGGACCTTGACGTCGGCCTGGCAGCGTTCCAGCGCCTGCTTGTCGGTGTTCACCGCGATGAACTGGACTTTGAGCGCCTTCGAGATCATGCGATTGACGGCGTTGCCGCCGCCACCACCGCAGCCGACGACCTTGATCCGTGCTCGCCCTTCGTGTAACTCGCTCTCTTTCATGACGATCAGGTGATCCTCCTTCCTATGTGCTCTGGCCATGGCGAGCTCAAGCTGGTTTTTGGTGTGTTCTCTAGAAAAAATCGCGCAGCCACCTCACTGTTTTTTGATACGTGTTGCCGAATGTGACGGTCTGGTGAGTGTTGCTGTGGTCTGCGCGCGCGTGCGCCCCCCACTTGACCAACCCAGACGCAACCGCAAAAGACGGTCCGTGTGCTTTGTCCGCGAGGCCGACCAGGCCGAGCGGGTGGCCAAGTCGCGCGGATGTGTTGAACACCGACTGAGCGGCGTCCATCGTGCCCATCAGTCGTGATCCACCACCGGCCACCACCACCCCCGCCGGGAGCAGCTGGTCGAAGCCGGTCTTGCGCACCTCCTCGCGTGCCATCTGGAAGATCTCGACCATGCGAGGGCCGATGATCTCGGCGAGGAACTTCCGCGGCAGTGCCTGGATCCTGTCGCCTCCCACCTGCCGGACCTCGACCTTCTCCGCCTGGTCGATCACGTCGGGCACCGCGTGGCCGTAGTTGAGCTTCAAGTTCTCGGCCTCTTCGAGCGTCGTGCGCAGGCCGATCGCGATGTCGCTCGTGACGTGGTTGCCGCCGACCGGCAGCACGGCGAGATGTCGCGCGCTGCCCTCGTTGTAGACGACGACGTTGGTCGTGCCCGCGCCGATCTCGATCAGGCAGACGCCGAGCTCGATCTCCTGCGGGGTCAGCACGCCCTCGCCCGCGGCAAGTCCGGCGCATGCGACGTCTTCGACGTCGAAGCCCGCGCCGTGGACGCATTTGATGACGTTCTGGACGGCGGTCTGGGCGCCGGTGACGATGTTCGTCTCCACCTCCAGGCGGTGACCGGTCATGCCGACGGCGTCTCTCACGCCGTCCTGCCCGTCCACGGTGTAAGCCCGGGGGATGACGTGGATGACCTGGCGGTCGCTCGCGACGCTGATCGCCCGGCTCGCCTCGACCACGCGGTGGACGTCGTCATCGCCGATCTCGTGGTCGGGGTGGGCGACGGCAACCACGCCTGTGGAGTTCTGGCTCCAGGTGTGGGTGCCGCCGAGGGAGACGACGACCGATTCGATGCGCTGCCCCGCCATGCGTTCCGCGGCAACCGCCGCGGCCTGGATGGCGGAGATGGTCTTTTCGAGGTTGACGACCACGCCT
>VBFV01000166.1 GCA_005881335.1 Chloroflexota bacterium | reverse complement strand
GTCATCCACTGGTCGATTCCCTGGCCAGGTCCGACGAGGTGGATGGCACTGCCGGCGTGGCTGATCTCCCTTGTCGCCGGAGTCGGAGTTTGGTACCGGTTGGCGTCGTCTAGATATGAGGAGGAGGTGAGCGTCGCGGACTAGCCGCGAGGCCACGTCGAGGTGCGCCGGGATTGATGGTGCAGCAGCGGCCGAAACGCTAGCTCTTGGTTGCCTTCCTCATCGCTTCATGGATCACGTGCCCGTCGTGCCACTCCGGCTCACCTTGCAGGTGCTCGAGCATCTTCCTGTACTCGCGGTCCATGTCAGGGCTGTCCGCGTTCTTCCGGTAAGACTCCTCGCTCTCGAAGACCACGCTCAGCCAGATCTCATTGGGATCCTTCGTGCTGCGGAAGGCCGTGTGGTAGACCCAGCCCGCGGGCGGGTCATCCTCGAAGGAGCCCATCTCCTTCATGAACTGCTCGGAGTGCCCGGGCTTGACCCGATACCTAGCGATCGTCCCAAACATCTGACGTCACCTCCTGGGGATCTGCTGTGATCGTAGCGCTCCCGAGGCTGTGTCTCAGGCGTGGCCGCGTTTACGTCCGAACAGCGCTCGCAGTTCTTCCTTCGCTGCCTCCAATCGCTCGCGCCGCTGCTTCGGCAGGTTCTTCCCGGCGCGGTTGATATAGAAGGTAAGCATCGACATCGCCGACCGGTAGGGGTCGCTCTTGCGCCGCTGGCTGTGCTCGGCTGATCGCTTCAACGACTCAGCGATGCTGCGTGGAGTGTCCTTGGTGAAGACATTCGGCTCCAGGTCAAGCGCATCGCTCTTCTCGGTCACGTCGCGCGACCATCGCTTAGAAGTAGCCACATTCCACCTCCACCCCAGGAACGAGGCTGCGGAGCCTGCTACTTGCAACGAATTCGCGACCACTGCTGCAAAAGGGGCCTATTCAGGGTGGCCGAAGGGCCCCAAATCGCGCAGTAGTGCCGCACCGATGCGCCGACCCACGACAACCTCGGTACATCGGTCGCTCCGGACGCTTCCTAATGAGGTGCCCGGGCACCCGAACAAATGTGCCCGCTACCGTGGAGGCGGATCGATGCCCAACTTCCGGCTGGCCGTCACCGCCGCGACGTGCCTGACGCTCCCGCTGGCCCTGGCGGCCTGCAGCCTGGTCCCGTCGGGCGCCCACGCCGACCTGGCGCCCACGCTGACGTTCCAGGACGAGCCTGGCGGCCCTGTGGCGTTCCAGTCCGGCCAACCCGTGCCGACGTTCGACCGCCAGCCGCGACTGCGCCAGGAGCTCGGCGGTGTGTGGCGCTTCCAGCCGCAAGGCCTCGACACCAACCTCAGCCTCACCAACCGAAGCTCGGCCCAGAAGGCCCTGACAGCAGAGCTCGCCGATCGCGCCGGCGTCCTCTATGACACCTCGGGCTGGCAGGCGATCCAGGTACCAGGCAGCTTCAACCCGCCTCCCGACCGCAACACGACGGGCGGCTTCTATCGGACCGATTTCCTGGTCCCGGAGGAGTGGGGCAACACCAATTCGCTGCTCAAGTTCGGTGCGGTGCGCTACATCGCGGACGTCTGGCTCAACGGCCACTACCTCGGCTACCACGAGGGGGGCGACACGCCGTTTGCGCTCGACGCCACTGGCGCGTTGGTGCCCGGCGCGTACAACAACCTCGTGGTTCGCGTCGACAATCCGGTGTGGGGGACGCGCGACGACATCGTCCCGTGGGGCCTGGCCGATTGGTGGAACTACGGCGGGATCGTCGGTGACGTGTGGCTCGAAGCCATCCCCGAGACGAGCGCCGTGCGCGCCGACGTCACACCGCACCTCGACGGCGCTGATGTCTCGGTCGTCGTGCAGCATCGAGGGAAGGACACCGTCAACGCCGGGCTCGAAGTCAAGCTGTGGCCTGCGCAGGTCACCGCGACCAACCGCCTCAGCCCAGACGCGTCCAATCTCATCCCGACCGACGCGCAGCCACTGCTCGACCACCATGTGAGTCTCGGCGAGATCACGGGAGACTCGGTCTTTCGCGTCGCCGCGCCGTTCGCCATCCGCTCCGCCGACCTCTGGAGTCCCAGCCTTCCGGCGCTCTACGTCCTGCAGGTCACGGTGATCGCGAACAACGAGCCGGTCGACGATCTCTACACGAGCTTCGGCCTGCGCCAGGTCCGAGTCGACTCCACCGCGCCTCGCGTCCTACTAAATGGCGAACCCATCGTCTTCAACGGTGTGGCGCTGCACGAAGAGAGGCAGATGCCGGTTCGCGAGGGAGCGCCTGGCGGCGGACCCTTGACCTCCGTCGACGAGATCGAGTCGGTGCTCGCCCGCGCGCAAGGCGTCCATGCGGACTTGATTCGAGTCGACCACCATCCACCCAACCAGATGCTGCCGGTCCTCGCCGACCGCCTCGGTCTCGCCCTGTGGGAGGAGATACCCCTCTACCATTTCACGCCGCAATCGTTCTCGATCGCCACCGACCGCGGGATTCCGCAGCAGATGCTGGCCGAGATGGACCTGCGCGATTTCAACCGCCCGAGCGTCCTCTACCACGGCTTCGCCAACGAGTCGTCCGGAACGTCTGAACGCGCCGGCGCCCTGAAGACGCTGCACGGCCTTGACCGCCGCATCGACGGCACGCGGCTGACCGGTCAGGCTTCGTACGGCACCGATCCCAACGACCCGACGAGCGCTGCTCTCGACGTCGCCGGCTACACGCTGTACTACGGCGTGCTGTACGGCGGCCGGCTGTCGGGAGTGGCGATCCAGTCGGCCCTCATGCAGGCGCACAAGATGTACCCGCGCAAGCCGATCATGGTCATGGAGTACGGACATTGGGCCGACAACCCCGCGGACGAGGCGCAGCAGCTCCGCGTGTTCAACACGTACTACACGCAGCTGTCGCCGGACTTCGACACCGAGGATGGCGGCTTTGTCGGGGCGGCCGTGTGGTGGACGCTCGATGACTATTGGACGCAGCGATTTGCTTCCCTACATCGCATACGCATTTGCACTCCCCGCCTTGGTGCTCATCGTCGCGATCCTCGGCCTGTCCAGAGTGAGGCGTCGCGCATGGTGAACGACTTTCTCGTCCGCCTGTCCATCCGCAGCGCGATGTTCGCGGGCGCGATCACCGGATTCGTCTTCGGGCTGTTCGCTGGCGCGACCCTGGGCGCATTGGTCAGCTGGTTTGCCGGATC
The DNA here is from genome assembly GCA_005881335.1 of Chloroflexota bacterium. Taxonomy (GTDB): domain Bacteria; phylum Chloroflexota; class Dormibacteria; order Dormibacterales; family Dormibacteraceae; genus 40CM-4-65-16. The sequence goes on along the minus strand of VBFV01000166.1, from coordinate 9,064 downwards.
GATCGTGGACTGGCAGGCCCAGCTCGGTTTCAGCCTCGGTATCGCGCAGCAGCTGCTGCCACTCGGCGACCAGGTCAAGTCTCTCGAATCGGTCTCCGACCGCTGGTTCCTGGTCATTCCGGGGGTCGGACTTTTGGTCGGCCTACTGGGCGCGTTGATCGGGCTCCTCGCCGGCGGCCTTTGGGCGGCGCTGGTGAACATGGGCGTGCTGCCGATCCAGGTCACCGTCTACCGTTCTGGTGAGCGCGTCGCGCTGCGAAGATCGGCCGGCAGGCAGGTGCGGCGTGATCGCCGCCGGAAGGCGGTCGGCGAGTAGTACGTTAGACAGGTGATCGAGACCCGCATCCACGGCTCGGTGGAGGCTGGTTTCGAGCCCGTCCAGGATGCCTTCGCCGCCAACTTCGAGCGGTTTGGCGAAGTCGGAGCCGCCTGCTGCATCCACCTTCACGGCCGGCGGGTGGTCGACCTCGCGGGCGGCGTCACCACTCTTGGCGGGACAGAGCCGTACACGCCCGAGACGCTGCAGATGGTCTGGTCCAGCACGAAGGGCGTGGTCGCCATCGCCGCCCACATGCTGGCCCAAGAAGGTCGCCTGGACTTCGACGCTCCCGTCATCGAGTACTGGCCGGAGTTCGGCGCCGAAGGCAAGCGGGAAATCCCTGTACGGTGGCTCTTCAGCCACAAATCGGGCCTGGCGGCGATCGACCAGGCCCTCGGGCTGGAGGATGTCATCGCCTGGACACCCGTGGTCGACGCGCTCGCGGTCCAGCGGCCGCTATGGCAACCGGGCACGGCCCATGGCTATCACACGTTCACCTACGGCTGGCTGGCCGGCGAGGTCATGCGACGGGTGTCCGGCGTCAGCGTCGGGCAGCTGGTCGCTGATCGGATCGCCAAGCCGCTTGGGATTGAATTCTGGATCGGGCTGCCCGAGGAGCTGAACGACCGTGTCGCTCCAGTGCTCCCGCCCATTCCCAACGATCCGCCAGACCCGTTCGTCGTGCGCGCGACCGACCCGACCTCCCTGACGTACAGGTCTTTCACCAGCCCGGCCATCCCGCCGGCCGCGTTCAACGAGTACCTGTTCCGGTCGGCCGAGGTTCCCGCCGGCAACGGCATCGGGACCGCGCGCGCCCTGTCGCGCATCTACGCGGCGTGCATTGGGGAGATGGACGGGGTGCGCCTGCTCGATCCGGCCACCCTGGACCAGGCCACCCAAACCCAGGCCCGCGGGGAAGACCTGGTCATGGGGTTTGAGACCCATTACGGCACCGGCTTCCAGCTGCCGTTTCCGTTCCGTCCCATGGCGGGCAAGGGCTCATTCGGCCATCACGGCAGCGGCGGTTCGGTGGGCTTCGCCAACCAGGAGCTCGGTTTTTCGTTCGGATACGTAATGAACCAGATGCGGCCCGTTTACGGTGCCGATCCCCGCACGAGCAACCTGATCAACGCCTTCCTGTCCTGCCTCTAGCGCCTTCCCGCGACACTCGTCCTAAGATGCAGTCGCTGGTGAAAGGGATTGTCCACGGCTGACCTCGTATTCGGCGGCTGCCTCCTGCTCGGAGGCGGCCTACTCCTGCTGACGCTGATCTTCGACGACATCTTCGGCGGTTTCCTGAACGCGATCCACTTCGGTCTCGATCTCGGCGGCGTCTCGCCGACCCCGGTTCTCCTGGGCTTTGTCGCGATGTTCGGCGTGGGCGGCCTGCTCGGCATCCACGGATTCGGAGTTGGCGTCGGTCTGGCCACGCTGGTCGGGGTCGTTGCAGGCGTGATCGGCGGAGGCGTGGTGTTGGGAGCCTTCACCGCGCTGCGCCGGGCGGAGTCGACCGATACCTTCAGCCTCGAGGACATGGTCGGCTCGACCGGCCGCGTCTCCGTCGCCATCCCGGCCAACCATTTCGGCACGGTTCTCATCAGCTTTGCCGGCGCGTCGCACAACATGACCGCCACCGCGGACGCCGAGATCCCGGCGGGCCGCATGGTGAAGGTCGTCGCGATCGCGGGCACCAACCTTGTGGTCGCACCCACGTCAACAGTAAGCACCGAAGGAGCACGGTCCGATGCCTGAGTTCTTTACGTCAACGCCATTTCTAGTCGTGACAGGGGTGGTCGTACTCCTGCTGCTGATCGCCTTCGTCGCCAGCCGCTACCACGTCGCGGGCGCCAACGAGGCGCTCATCGTCGCCGGGTCGCGCGGCGCGAAAGTGCGTGACGAGCGCGGCCAGGTGGTCGCAAGCCCGGGTGACAAGGGTGTGAAAGTCGTCGTCGGTGGCGGTACGTTCGTCCGGCCTTTGCTCGACCGCGTCGGCAAGCTCAAGCTGACCGCGCGCCAGATCAGCGTGCAGCTGACGGACGCTGTGACCAGCCAGGGCATCAAAGTCCAGGTCCAGGGCGTCGCCACCTTCAAGATCGGACGTGACGTCGAATCGCTGCGCAATGCCGCAGAGCGATTCCTCGACGCCAAGCCAGAACAGGTCGACTCGATCGTCAAGAACGTGCTGGAAGGATCGCTGCGGTCGATCGTCGGCACGCTGACCATCGAGGAGCTCATCCGCGACCGCCAGAAGCTGCTCCAGCAGGTGCAGGACGCGGCCAAGGGCGACCTCGCCACCAGCGGCCTGCAGATCGACGCGTTCACCATCCAGAGCTTCTCCGACGAGTCCAACTACATCGAGCTCTTCGGCCAGCAGAGCGTTTCGACCGTCTCTCGTGACGCACGTATGGCCAAGGCCTCGACCGACCAGGAGGCGGCGGTTCGGGAGGCCGAGGCGCAGCAGGTCAAGATCAACGCGGCTCGAGACGTCTCGCTCCGCGAGGCCGAGACAAGGACCCAGGTCACGGCGGCGCAGGCCCGCGCCGACCAGGCCGGACCACTTGCCCAGGCCGAGGCGACGCAGGAAGTCGTACGGAAGCAGACTGAGCTCGCGCAGCTGGAAGCGGACCGCAAGGAGAAGGAGCTTCTCTCGACGACCGTGAAACCGGCGGCAGCGGATGCTCAAGCCGTCATCGCTCGGGCCGAAGGCGCCAAGCGCGCTCGCATCGCGTCGGCCGAGGCGGACGCTGAGACGACCCGACTGGAAGGTGGGGCGGAGGCCCAGATCGTGCTGACCAAGGGCGAGGCCGAGGCGAAGGCGCTGGCCATGCGCGCCGACGCCTACAAGCAGTTCAACGAGGCCGCCATCATCCAGACAGTGCTCGCCGCGCTGCCGGACATCGTCCGCGCCGCGGCGGAGCCGATGAGCCACATCGACTCGTTGACCGTGTTGAGCTCGGACGGCGCTTCGGACATCGTGCGCAACGCGACGAGGGCAATGGTCGAATCGACCACGGCGATCAAGGGGCTGACCGGACTCGACGTGCCGAGCCTGGTCGGGGGTGCCCTTGGCCGGGGGTTTGGCGAAAAGCTGCGCACGGGTGAAGGCAACGGCGATTCGGGCGGCGCATCGGCGACGGACCGGATCAGCGAGATCGCGGGCGAGGGGTTGACGACGCTCAAGGCCGCGCAGGAGGCCGCCAAGGCCAAGGCCGCCGCTGACGCCGTCGCGGCGAAAGTCGAGGCTGACGCCGAGGCCCAGAAGGCCAAGGCGGCCGTCGCGAAGGTCGAAGCCGAGGCTCAGCAGGCCAAACCGGCGATCGACAAGGCCGTGGCGGCCGTCGAATCGAAGGCGGCGGCGGTGGTGGCCAAGGTGGCGCCATCCGACGGCAACGTGACGCAGTGGGCGAAGTGGGCGGCCGACTCGTTGCGCCGGGTGCCCAACATCCAGATCTACGATGCGCTCCGGCTCATGGACCTGGAGAGCCGGGGGCCTGAGCCCGCGCGGGGCATCTGGGCCACCGCCAAAGAGGTCCTGGCCAAGGACTACGGCAAGGTCACCATCGGCGACCTGCTCCGCCAATTTGGAGTCTAAAAAACGGGAAGCCCGCTTGCGCGAGCTTCCCAAGGCTGGGGTGGGGGCGTGATGTCGAATTCAATTGGCCGCTTTACCGGCCGATGATATGGTAGCACGCGTCCGCGCTATCCACAACATATAGACACCTGGGGAAAACCGCCTTGAAGCTGCCGCTTCCGCTCGATATGGAGCCGATGCTGTCCGCCATCTCGGACACGGGAATTCCGAAGGGCGACGGCTGGTCGTACGAGCCCAAGTGGGACGGCTTCCGGACGCTCGTCTACCGGGACGGCGACGAGGTCGCCCTGATGAGCCGCGGGGGCAGGCCGATGACCCGCTACTTCCCCGAGCTGCTGCCGGCCTTTCGGGCCCTGGCGGCGCCCAAGCTTGTACTGGACGGCGAGGTGATCGTGGTCGGCGCCAACGGGCTTGACTTCGGCGCCCTGCAGCAGCGTGTCCACCCGGCTGAATCGCGCGTCCGCATGCTCAGCGAGGCCACACCGGCATGGTTTGTCGCTTTCGACCTCCTAGCCGACGGCACCGCCGACCTTCGCCAAGAGCCCCTCGGCGAGCGGCGAAAGCGGCTCGAGAAGCTGCTCAAGGGCGTCAAGAGGCCTATCTTCCTCACGCCGTACACGCGCGACCCGAAAAAGGCGGACGAATGGTTCGAGAAGTTCGAGGGCGCGGGACTGGACGGCGTGATGGCCAAGTCCTGGAACGGCCCGTACGTGCCGGGCAAGCGCTTCTGGGTGAAGATCAAGCACCAGCGGACCGCGGACTGCGTGGTGATCGGATGGCGCAAGTCGAGCGACGGCTCAACGCTGGGCGCGCTGCTGCTGGGCCTCTATGACAAGAAGGGCACGATGCATTACGTCGGTCATACGTCGTCCTTCAACGCGGCGGAGCGCAAGGAGCTCATCGCCAAGCTCAAGCCTTTGCAGACGGAGATCCCCGAGGAGGAGTGGCGCGCCAATCCCGGGCGCATGCCGGGCGGCGTGAGCCGGTGGTCGCGAGGCAAGGGCAAGGACGCGGAGTGGGTGGCGGTCCGGCCGGAGCTGGTCTGCGAGGTGACCTACGACAAGCTCGAAGCCGGCGAGCGCTTCCGCCACGCGACCGGATTTCTTCGCTGGCGGACGGACAAGCCGCCCAAGAAATGCGGGTTCGACCAGATCGCGTCAGCCGCCCAGTTCGACGTGCGAGGGATCTTCAGGAGCAACTAGCAGCGGGCGCGCGCCGGGCCCACCCGGGCCGTAGTACCTGATCGCAGCGCGGCCGAGCCCCGTCACGGCGAGCCAGTCGAAGCCCGCTCCAGCCGCAATCCCGACCCCGAGGGGAACGACGCGCGCCGCCAGCTTGGCAGTGCCCGTGGTGGCAAAGCGCATCAGGACGCGCGTGACGAACCGGCCCGAGCCATGGACCAGCAGCATGCTTGGGACACGGCGGAACGCGGCCAGCGCCAGGCGCTCGCCACCGGCGACCAGGACGTCCTCCCGCAGCTTCAGCGCGCCGCTGGTGAGGCCGACGACGACAAGCGCTTCGAGCACGCGGTTCTCCGATCCGCTCAGCTCGTGGCCGAAGATCATCGCGATGCCGAGCACGAGCTCGATCTCCTGCTCGAGCGCGTACAGGGTCTGGCTCGTGACCGTGCCGATGGCGAGCACGGTCCCCAGTCCGGGCGCAATCGCCGCCGCGCCGCTCAATGCGCCGGTCGCGGCCACGCGGCGCCGTGTGGAACGGATGAGCTCGCGCGCAAGTTGATCACTCGTATAGAGCGGGTGAGCCGCCCGCAGGCGGGTGACCTTGGCTCGGATCGCGGGTTCGCGGCTCTTCATCGCATGGTCGAGGGATTTGAGGACGAGACGGAGCTGAGGCGGGAGCTGGTCGAGGTCCATGGCGCGGAGACTACCGCAGTGCGGTTCATGCGAAGAAGTCGCAGCAGCAGCCGGCTGCTTTGAATACCCAGTTGCGACTGTGTCGCGATAAGGCTTAGGCTCTCCAGGATGGCCTCCATGCGGATGTTGCTCTCGCAGTCATTCGACCGCGGCGAGCGGCGTCGCCTGGCCGGGTTCTTCGGATCGGTGGGCCTGCTGCACATCGCTGGTTGGGGACTCCTGCTCGTGTACGCGGCGTCACATCCAGCGTTCCTCGCGCTCGGCGGCCTGGCGTACACGTTCGGCCTTCGCCACGCGTTCGACGCCGACCACATCTCGGCGATCGACAACACGACGCGCAAGCTGCTGCAGAGCGGGAAGAAGCCGGTCGGTGTCGGGTTCTTCTTCTCGCTGGGTCATTCCACCGTCGTCCTGTTGATCGCGGTTGCCCTTGGGCTTGCGGTCAAGTCGCTCGTCCAGGGTGTGGTGGGAGACAACGGGGAGCTTCGGAACGTCGGCGGAGCGGTAGGCACCCTCGTGTCCGGGGGATTCCTCGTCTTGATCGGCGTTCTGAACCTCGTGATCCTCATCGACATCGTCCGCGTGTACCGGAAGTTGCGGCGTGGCGAGTACGACCGGGAGTCGCTGGACAACGAGCTCATGACCGGTGGGGTCATGACAAGGCTGTTCGGCAGGCTGTTTCGCGTGATCGAACACAGCTGGCAGATGTATCCGATCGGCTTTCTCTTTGGTCTTGGTTTCGACACCGCCTCCGAGGTCGCGCTTCTCGCCATTTCCGCCGGCGCGGCCGCGCAGGGCCTGCCCTTCACCGCCGTGATCTCACTTCCATTGATCTTCGCGGCGGGCATGTCGCTCATGGACACGACCGACGGAGCCTTCATGTCCAAGGCTTACTCATGGGCTTTCGCAAGCCCGATCCGGAAGGTGTTCTACAACCTCACGGTGACGTCGCTGTCAGTGTTCGTCGCGTTGTTCGTGGGATTGGTCGAGCTCGCCCAGATCCTGATCCGGCTGCTCGGTCTTGGGGGAGGAGTGTTCGACACGATCGCGGGCTTCGATTTCATCAGCAGCGCCGGATACGTCATCGTGGCCGCCTTCGTGGTTGCGTGGGCGGGCGCGTTTGCGATCTACAAGGTGCGACGCATCGACGAACGCTGGGCCGCCGCGGTCGACAAGGTCGCTTAGCTTAGGGCCCTCACTCCTTGTCGCCGGTCGGGCCGGTGAGCTTCCACCCGCTCTGCCACGGCCAGTTGTTCTGGATCTGAAGCAGGACGTTCAAGAGGCCCATGCCTTCTAGCGATCGCGCCATGGCAAGCGGTCCCGCGTCGATGGGCCGGAAGCCGATCGACTCGACGAACTGAAGCGCCTTCTGCTTGGCCGATTCATCATCGCCGGCGACGAAGCCGTCGAGACGTGTGCCGTTGACTTTCGGCTCCGCCATGCGCGAGGCGAATGCATAGTTGAAGGCCTTTACCACATGCGCCTTCGGAGCCTTCTTCTGAATGTGCTCAGACATGGACGAACCGTCGAGCACCTTGCCGGGATCGTTGGTATCGATGCGGTTGGTGACGTCGATGATCACCTTGCCATCGAGCTCCGGCGAGAGCGAGCCGATCACCTCATCCACCTTGTCAGCAGGAACCGCCAGGACCACGAGCTCCGCGTCCTTGACCGCGTCTCTGTTCGATGAGGCGGCGTGCGACTTGGTCGCCTGGGCGGCCTCCCGCGCCTTCTCCGGCGAGCGCGCCGAGAGCGTTACGTGGTGACCCGCCTTGGTGGCAGCCGTCGCCAGAGCCTTACCGACGTTCCCCGAGCCGATGATCGCAATTCTCATGACTCATTGAACAGCCACCGGCTTGGGCCTATTCGATCGATGCACGAGGCGAACCAGGATCGATGAGGCCGCGATGCTCACGACCACCGCGCCCACGAGCCCAGAGCTCACCTGTGGCGTGATGAGCCGCGCGCTCAGGGCGATCGCGCCGAGGACGTAGCTGAACTCACCGACCTGGCCCAGCCCCACAGCCAGCTGCAGCGTTCGGGCGCCCAGCCGGCCTAGCCTCGCCATGATCCAGACCACGAGCACCTTGCCCACGACGACCATCGCCAGAAAGGCCACGAGCCATGGCAAAGCCTGGGGCAGTGTGGTCGGGTCGACCACCGTTCCCAGGGCGACGAAGAACATCACGGCAAAGAGGTCGCGGAAGGGCAGGAGACGCTGACGCGCCTCGGCGGCGATCGGGCTTTCGGTGATCGCGAGCCCCGCGACGAAGGCGGCGAGCGCCAGGGGGATGCCGAAAAAGCGCGAGCCCACACCGGCCAGCAAGAGACCGCCGGCGACGGAAACGAGCAGGAAGAGGTCGTGCTCGGCCTGCAATCTTTGCAGCAGCCAGGGCAGCACGAATGCCGCCCCCGCGGCCAGGGCCACGAAGGCGACCACGCCTCCGATCGCGGCGAGGCCGGATCGACCCCCGATACCGAGCACGACCACCAGCACCAGCGCCGCGCTGACTCCGACGAGGTCCTGGATCACGCTCCACCCCAGGAGCTCGTCGTCGGTGATGCGGTCGGTCGTGCGGCGCCGGCTGCGCGTGACGTTGACGACGACCACGCTCGACGACATGGCGATCGAGAGACCGATCATGGCCGCGCCCGCAATCGACATCCCGAGCGCCACGCAGGCCGCGGCGCTCAGGATCCAGGTCACCGCCACCTGGAGCGGGGCGAGCAGGAGGAGCCGCCGGCCCTCGCGCGCCAGCCGTAGTGGATTGATCTCGATCCCCACCTCGAAAAGCAGCAGCACGACCCCGACGTCCGCCAGGATCGAGAGCTGGTCGCGGTTCGCGACATAGCCGGGCGTGAACGGAGACACGAGGACTCCGACGAGGAGGTAACCGATCACAGCGGGAAGGCCTATGGAGCGCGCGGCTTTGCCCGCCAGCGCGGCCAGCAGCAGCAGAAGGCCGAGCTCCAGGATGGCGGGTGCGGTGTGGTCCACTGCCGGGAGAATAAAGAACGCAATGGGCAACCTGGCGTGGCGGCCGGCCAAAAGACCTGAGCGCGCGCCGCTCACTGGGGACAGCGTGCTGCTGGAGCCGCTCGACGTCGCGCGCCACGGCGAGGAGTTGTACACGTCGAGCGCCGGAGCCGACTCGACCTGGGACTACCTGCCCTACGGACCCTTCGCGGGCAAGAGCGAGTTCATGGCCTGGCTCGAGCAAAGAGCGCCGATGGACGATCCCCTCACATTTACGCTCATCGACCGCGCGGCCGGCGCCG
>VBFV01000165.1 GCA_005881335.1 Chloroflexota bacterium | reverse complement strand
CGCCGAACCTCTTAGCCCGTCGACTCCATTTGCTTGGCGGTGCGGTAGGCATCGACGATGCTGAAGACCCACAGCGCGCCGGGGCCGAGCTCGAGTGGGACCCCGATCGACAGGCCGATCACGCTCGCGTCAAGGCCCAGGTCGAACAGTTGAAAACCGCCTATGCCCAGCAGAAAGCCGAAACCCTTCAGGTTGTGGCCGAGATAGAAGTGGCCCAGGCCAGGCACGATGGCCAGGGCCGCGGCCAGCCGCGGGCTTTTGCGCGGCCGAGCGACCGCGGCGGCGTAGCGGCCTGATGCAGGCGACCCGCATCGCGGACACGGCGCGGTCGGGTTGGTCAGCAGCGCCCCGCACCGCCCACAAAGGACCTCGGCTGCCATCCACTCCAGTTTGCCAATTTTGTTAGCGTCCTAACCGTGGATCTGGGATTCACTCCAGAAGAGGAATCCTTCCGGCAGGAGGTCCGAACCTGGCTCGACGGCAACCTGCCCGCCGAGTGGAGGCACGGCGCCGCCGGGGGCTACCGTGAGGAGGAGGACACAGAGGTCCAGCGCGAGTGGCAGCGCCGCCTGTATGAGGGCGGCTGGTTGAAGCTCGGCTGGCCGCAAGAGGCGGGAGGCCGCGGCGCAACGCCTGTGATGCAGGCGATCTACCAGGAGGAGATGACGACGGCTGGGGCTCCTGGCATCCTCGGGCGTCTCGGCGTGACCTTGCTCGCACCCACGCTGGTGGCGCTTGGGAGCGACTGGCAGAAAGAGACCTACATCGAGAAGATCCTCAGCGGCGAGCTCATCTTCTGCCAGGGCTTCAGCGAGCCGGACGCCGGGAGCGACCTCGCCGGACTGCGCACGCGAGCCGAGCGTCGGGATGGGAAATGGGTGCTCAGCGGCCAGAAGACGTGGTCCAGCGGCGCGCACTACTCCGACAAGAGCTTTCTGCTCGCCCGCACGGATCCGGCCGCCGAACCTCACCGCGGGATCGGGTTCTTCCTCGTCGACATGAAGCAACCGGGCGTCGAGGTGCGGCGGATCAAGCAGATGACCGGCGGCGGCGAGTTCTGCGAGATCTTCCTTTCCGGAGCCGAGGTCGAGGAGCGCGATCTCGTCGGGCAGTCTGGCGACGGATGGAAGATTGCGATGACGGTGTTCGGCTTTGAGCGCGGCGGCCTCGCGCAGGCCGCGCGCTTCGAGCGCGCGGTGGCCGAGCTTGCGGCGCTGGCACGGGAACGCGGCGCGGGAGCCGACCCCGCCACGCGGCAGAGGATCGCCCAGGCGCAGATCGAGGCGCATGTCTTTCGCCTGATCGGCCTCCGCAACCTCACGAAGGCGCAGCACGGTCACGCGCCCGGTCCGGAAGCCAGCGTGACGAAGCTCTACTGGAGCGAGATGGACAAGCGCCTGCAGGAGGCCGCGGTCGGGGTCGAGGGAATGTACGGCGCGCTGGCGCCGGAATCGTCCCTCGCGATCGAAGAGGGGCGATGGCAATACGGCTGGATGTGGGCGCAGGCCGAGACGATCTACGCGGGCTCATCGGAGATCCAGCGCAACATCATCGCCGAGCGGGTGCTCGGCCTCCCGCGCGGACGATGACCACGACGGCCTGGGTCATCGACAAGGTGAAGTCGCGCATCGGCGTCGATGGGCCCGAGGTGACCGCGCCTGTGGAGGCGGGTCATTTGAGACGGTTCGCCGAGGCGATCGGGGACCCGAACCCGCGCTGGACGAAGGAAGCGCCGCCCACCTTTCTGGTCGCACTGGCGGCCGCGTCACTGCACCTGAACGACGCAGAAGAGTTCGGCCACTCTTGGCTCAACGGCGGCAACCGCTTTGAGTACTTCGAGCCGGTGCTCATCGGCGACCGGGTCACAGCGAAGGGCCGAGTCGTCGACGTCTACGACAAAGCGGGTTCGTCGGGCAACCTGCTGTTCATCGTCTTCGAGACCGATTACGTCAACCAGCGCGGTGAGCGGGTCGCTCGCTTGCGCGGAACGATGATCCGCAGATGATGAACGTGAAGGTCGGCCAGGAGATTCCCGAGCTGGTCAAACACCCCACGACGCGCCAGCTGGTGCAGTACGCGGGCGCGCAGGGCGACTTCTACGAGATCCATTACGACCAGGCTTGCGCGAAAAGCGTCTGATAGCCCGGGGTGATCCTCCATGGCCTCCTGAAGGCGGCTTTCCTCGGCCAGCTCGTCACCGACTGGCTGGGCGACCGCGGCACGCTCAAGACGTTCGAGGTGAGCTACCGCGGGATCGACCAGCCAGATCACCCGTATCGCTGCCGGGGCCGGGTCACGAAGGTCGAGGGCGAGGAGGTCGAGCTCGAGGTCTGGGGCGAGGACGAGGGCGGCAAGCGCACCACGGTTGGAATGGCCACAGTCCGGCTGGGCGGTTGATGTTCTCGCTTTACGTCGTGCTGAAGTTCATCCACATCCTCGCGGCCATCACGGCGGTAGGAGCGAACATCACCTACGGCGTGTGGAACGCTCGGTCGCAGGCCGATCCGGCGCACCTCGGGTTCACGCTCAAGGGGATCAAGTTCCTGGACGACCGGATCGCGAATCCGGCCTATGGCGTGCTGTTGCTCACCGGGCTCGTGATGGTCTTCGTCAACAGCTGGCCGATCACGTCGCTGTGGATCGTCGTGGCTCTCGTGCTGTTCGCGATCCTGGTCCTGCTCGCGGTGGCGGTGTACTCGCCGCTGCTGCGTCAGCTCATCAAGCTGGTCGATGCCGGAGACACGAGCTCACCTGAGTTCTCCAGGCTTTCGGGTCGGAATCGGATCATGGGTCCCGCCTTTGGCGGGATCGTGGTCTTGATCCTCGTCATGATGGTCTTCAAGCCGACCCTGTAAGTCCACAGGACGACCAGCACGGACGCGTCGATCACGCAGTAGCCGCCCGCGATCACGGACGGCGGGTTGCCGGATGGGATGTGCGTCCACGGCGCCACAGGCATCCAGTACCAGTTGCCGAATGACGTGCCAGCGATCTCCAGCTCGCTGACGATGATGAAGATCGCGGCGAATAGCGGCCAGCGCGGTGAGCGGAGCAAGAAGTAGGCGAAGACGGGGAGGCACAGCGCGCCCTGCACGTCGACGCGCCCGGTGACGGCGGGCAGCACCGTAAGCCCCGCCAGGGCCCACGCCCCGGCTGCTGCCAGGACGAGATGCGCCACGCGGCGGCCGTACCGCATGACCACCGGCGTCTGGGCCGCCAGCAGCCCGAACAGGTAGACGATCCCGTGGCCAGGCGGCACGAAGAGAGGCAGGTTGTGCAGCCGGTACTGGTAGATGCCCCAGACCAGGGACCCGAAGACCTCGAAGCACGTCGCCACGCCGACGCACGTCCAGACCTGCGCGCGCTGCTCGCGCGGAGCTTTCAGCGCGGCGAGGTAGAGGACCGAGAAGGTCAAGACACCGAGCAGGTACTGCTGCCACTGCGCGGTGACGCGGCTGTCCGCGAAAAGCCCGATCGGTGTGTAGAGGAGGAGGTAGGCCTGAAGCCAGTACGGCCGCAGGCCTACCAATGCGCGTGCTACTTGATCGTGCCCCGCTCGTCGATCAGGCTGCCCTGGAGCGTCCATCCGGTGCCGTTCCAGGTGATGACCTGCTCTTGCATGATCGGGAAGTGGTCGGAGGAGGTCGTCTTGACCTTGACGTTGGGCAGCAGGAACGGATTGGTCTCGTTCAACTTGTTGGCCGCGATATCCATCACGTTCTTCCGCGTCATGACCGTTCCGGCCTGCTTCAGGACGTCGACCATCGTGTACGCGACCGCGACGCCGTAGATGTTGAATCCGTCGTTGGGCTTGCAGGTCGAGCAGCTGGCGATGATCGTCTTGTAAAGCTTCATGCCCTCGTCGTTCGCCCACTGCGGATCGGTCGGGTCCTTGAGGTAGCCGACGCTCGTCACGTTCTTCAACGCGGCGCCGGCGGTCTTGGCCAGGCCCATGTAGACCTGCGGGTTGGAGACCGAGTTGAGGTAGATGGTCGGCTCCCAATGGAGGAGCGTGACCGTGACCAGCGACTTGATGGTGAATCCGGGGGTCGCGAAGATGAACAGCGTGTCAGCGCCGGAGGCCTTCAGCTTCGTGAGCTGCGCGGCCGTATTGGCGGCCGTCACGTCGTAGCTCTCCTTGGCCACGATCATCGAGGCATTCGAGCCAAGACCGTCGGTCAGCCCCTTCAGATAGTCCTGCCCGTAGTCGTCGTTCTGGTAGAGGACGCCGATTTTCGCGCCGGCGTGGTTCTTCAGGACGTCCTGCGCGTAGATGTGCGACTCGCCCTGGTACGGGGGCTGCCAGCCAAGCGTCCACGGGTTGGAGCCGAAATCCTTGTTGAAGGTTGTGGCGCCGGTGGCGACGAACAGCTGGGGAACCTTCTTGCTGTTCAGGTAATCGCGCACGGAGACCTGGTCCTGCGTGCCGAGGCCGCTGAACATGGCGAAGACCTGGTCGTTCTCGACGAGCTGCTTGGTCAGGGGCACCGTCTGCGCGGGGTTGTACGCGTCGTCGAGGATCTTGAAGTTGATCTTGCGGCCGTTGACTCCGCCTTGGCCGTTCACGTAGGTGAAGTAGGCGAGCTCAGCGTTGCCGATGGTGCCGTACGCCGCGGCGGGCCCCGACTGCGCGATTGTGTTGCCCAGCAGGATCGAGTCGCTGGTGATCCCGATGTCGGTCTGCGGAGTCGGGGTCGCCGAGCCGCCACAGGCGGCCAGGGTGACGAAGAAGACCGCCAGCGCGGCCAACCGAGGTGCTTTTGGTCCCATAGAAATCCCTCCCGTTTTAATGAACAGCTATTTAAACAGTCTGGGGGTCCGGCGGCATCTGTCCAGTCTCCCGATCACCGGCCCCGCGCAAGCGCCGGTTCAGCGCAGCGTAGCCGGAATTGACCAGGCCGACGATCCCGTTCGGGGCGAACATCATGATCGCGATCAGCACCACGCCGTAGGAGACGGCCGGGCCCGCATTTTTGACGGTGGACGCGATCTGAGCTGGGATCCAGGCCTGGCTCGGCACCCACTGGTTCGACTCGATGGGCAGGAAGTACGCGAAGATCGCGCCCAGCAGCGGTCCGGGGATCGAGGCGAGACCGCCCACCACCGCTCCGACCAGGAGCTGGATCGACAGCGAGACCGGAAAGGTGTCCGGGCTGACGAAGCCGGTCGCCAGGCCGAAGAGCGATCCGGCCGTGCCGGCGTAGAAAGCGGAAATGCCGAAGGCCATCGTCTTGTAACCCGCGATGTTGACTCCCGAGGCGGCGGCCGCCACCTCGCCGTCGCGGATCGCGCGCATGGCGCGGCCGGGCCGGTGGCGCACCAGGTTCCACGCCACCCAGAAGAGCAGCAGCGCGCAGAACAGGGCGACGTAGTAGATCCACTGGTCGCTGCTCATGACTGTGCCTGTGACGGTCGCGAAAGTGTCCTGGGCGAATTGCGGCGGGTCAGGCTGGATGACGAGGATCCCCTGCACGCCCCCGGTCAACGCGTCCGGACGTTTGATGAGGCTGGGCGTGACCACCGCAAGCGCAAACGTGGCCAGGGCGAGGTACAGCGCGGACAGCCGCAGCGCCGGAATCCCGAACAGGAACCCGACCAGCCCGGTCAGCAGGGCCGCGATCGGGATGGTGATGAGGTAGTCGAGCTTGTAACGGTGGGCGAGGATCGCCGAGGTGTAGGCACCCAGGGCCATGAACGCTCCATGGCCGAGCGAGAGCTGCCCGCTGTAGCCGACGAGGATGTTGAGTCCCATGATCGCGATCGCGAGCACCAGCGCCTGCGTCCATAAGCTCGTCTGGAAGCTGCTGATCACGGTGGGGAAGCCCATAAAGAAGATCACGACGATCGCGACGAGCCAGTAGCGGGGCGGCGCGGTGCGAATGCGTTGCAGCATCAGACTCGACGGACCGCGGCTCGCCCGAAGAGTCCGTTGGGACGGATGATGAGGACGGCGATGATGATCGCCAGGCCGACCGCGAGCTGGAGATCGCCGCCCACAAACGGTAGATAGGCGCCCGCGAGATTGATGGTCACGCCGACGGCCAGGCCGCCCACCACCGCCCCCAGCGGGCTCTCGATTCCGCCGAGGACCGCCGCGGCGAAGGCATAGATGATGATCGACTGCATCATGTTCGGCTCGAGCAGCAGGATCGGGGCGACCATGATCCCTGACACGGCTCCCACCGCCGAAGCCAATCCCCAACCGAGCCCCAGCATCCAGCTGACCTGCACTCCGAGCAGCCGGCTTGCCTCCGGGTGATGGGCGGCGGCGCGCATCGTCAGTCCGACCGTGGTGCGCTGGAGCAACAGGTAGACGGCGAGCAACACCAGGCCGCTCATCGCGATCACCCCGAGGTCGCGATAGCTGACGAAAACGCCGAGCACGTCGGCGCTCTGGGCCGAGAAGGGGCTTGGAAACGAGCGGGGCACGTAGCCGAAGACAAAACCCGCCAGGCCGTTCAAGAGCGTCGCCAGGCCGAGCGTGATGATGACCAGGGTGAGGATCGGCGCCCGCTCGACCGGGCGGATGACGATCCGCTGGATGACGATGCCGCCACCGAACGCGAGCACGAGCGCCACGGGGAACGCGATCCAGTAGCTCATGCCGCGGTTGACCAGGGCGTATGCGACGAACGTCGCCAGCATCGCCATCTCGCCCTGGGCGAAGTTGACCAGGCCCATCGCGTTGTAGATGAGGACCAGCGCCAGCGCGAGGCTCGCGAAGATGCCGCCGACGGCGAGGCCGCTGACGACCTGCTGGAGAAATTCCTGCATCAGTAGCCCAGGTATGAACGCCGGACGGACTCGTTGCCCTGGAGCTCGGCGCTGTCGCCGTGTACTGCCACGCGTCCGACCTCGAGCACGTATGCGGTGCTCGAAAGGTCGAGGGCGATGCGCGCGTTCTGCTCGACCAGCAGCACGGCGACCCCACTCGCCTCGTTGATCGACCGGATGATCTGGAAGATGGACCGGACCACGATCGGGGCGAGCCCGAGCGACGGTTCATCCAGCAGCATCAAGCGAGGTTTCATGAGCAAGGCGCGCGCCAGGGCGAGCATCTGCTGCTCGCCGCCGGACAACGTGCTGGCGGAAAGCCGCCGCCGCTCCTTGAGCACTGGGAAGTATTCGAAGACACGGTCGTAGTCCTTCCGGACCTCAGCACCGTCGCGGCGCAGGTGGGAACCGAGCTTGAGGTTTTCATCAACGGTCAGCTCGGTGCAGATGCCGCGACCTTCGGGCACATGGGCGATGCCGCGACGGACGATCTCTTCCGTCGACATACGCCGCAGCGACCGGCCCTCAAACCGGATGTCGCCGTTCCACCGCACGCCGCCGGTGATCGCGCGAAGCGTGGTCGTCTTGCCGGCGCCGTTTGCGCCCAGCAAAGCCACGACGCCACCCGCCGGCACCGACAGCGACACGCCGTGCAGGACCGATGTCGGGCCGTAACCGGCCTGGACGCTGTCGAGCTCGAGGAGGGCGGTCATGCGGCGCCGAGATAGGCTTCGATCACGGCGCGGTTCCGCTGCACCTCCGCGGGTGTGCCTTCGGCGATCTTCTTGCCGAAATCGAGCACGACCACGCGGTCCGAGATGCCCATCACGAACGCCATGTGGTGCTCGACGAGCAGCATCGTCACGCCCAGCTCTTTGTGCACGCGGCGCAGGAGCCGCGACACGTCGTCGACCTCCTCGTGACTTATCCCGCCGGCAGGCTCATCGAGCAAGAGCAGGCGCGGGCGCGAAACCAGCGCGCGTGCAAGCTCGATTCGTTTCTGCCAACCGAAGGGCAGCGCCGCCACCGGTCGCTGCGCATGCGGGCCGAGCCCTACGAAATCGATCATCTCCAGGGCGCGCTTGCGTGAGGCGCTCTCCGCAGCGACCGCACCAGGAAGTGGCACCGACGCCTGCAGCCAACCGCTTTTCGTTTGGGTGTGGTCGCCGACGAGCACGTTGTCGAGGACGGTCATCGAGCGGAACAGCGCGACGTTCTGAAACGTGCGCGCCAGCCCGCGGCGGATCACCTGGTGGGGCCGGATCGCGAGCACCGAATCGCCATCGACGAGGACCGTGCCGCCCGCCGGCCTGTACACGCGGGTGATCACGTTGAAAAGGGTTGTCTTGCCGGCGCCGTTGGGGCCGATCAGCGCCACCACCTGGCCCGCCTCGACCGCGAACGAAACCCGATCGAGGGCGATCACCCCACCGAAGCGGACACTCAGGTCGCGCACCTCGAGGAGCGCACTCACTCGCCGAAGTCTAAGTTCGGCTGGGCTCTCTGACCACTACTCGCCTGGTTTGGGCGCCTCCGCTGAATCTTCCGGCGGGGTCAGCTCGGGGTAACCCCAGTCGGAGTCACCCAGCCCCCATTCCACGCCCGAATACTCCGTCGCCTCGGCCGCGGCCGGGGTCTCGGGCTCGGAGGTCGGTGCGGATTCTTCGCCGGATGGTGGTGGCGCCGGCGGGCCATGCGGCATCAGCTCGTCCCAAGCCGATGCGTCGGGCGGCGCCGGATCGGCCACCGGCGCGGTGCCGAACCCGGCCGAGTAGTCGGGACGAGTCGCCCGATGCATGACGGCCGCGGCGGGCAGCCTCTCCTGCCGCGGCCGCCTGAGGACCATGAACAGCCAGTAGAACACGGACAGTGCGACCGCCAGGCCGCCGGCGATCGGCAGGAACACGAAGGGAGGTGTCGTGATCACCTGGAAACCGTTCAGGGTCGCCGCGACCGGAGAGGACGTGGGCGTGACGTCGGTCGTCGGCACGGCCGAAGGAGAAGGTGATTCGCTTGGACTGGGCGAGGCAGATGGCGAGGCCTGCGGCCCAGCGAGCGAGAACGTGGCGCACGGGCTCGGCGGCACGCTGGCGCAAAGCTTGTGCGTACCGGGCGCATCGCCAGAGAACGCTTTGACCCGGGTGTTGAAGCTTCCGCCGCCGTCGGCTTTGGCGGCCCCCGCGACCTTGTTCGGCTGGTCCCAGTAGAGCGTGGTTTCTTGGTTGGGCAAAAACTGGCCGCCGGTCACGTTGATGACCGTGTTCGGGTCGCCGGCGGTCACATCAAGAGAAAGGAACGCGTTGACAGGAATCGGACTCGGGCATGGAGCGGAGCTGGCGGTTCCGCACTCAGCCCTCGCCAGCGGGGCCGCGACGAACAGCAGCGAGGCTGAGGTGAGGGCACCCAGGATCACGATGGCTGGACTCAGCCGACGGAAACCGCGCAAACGCA
>VBFV01000164.1 GCA_005881335.1 Chloroflexota bacterium | reverse complement strand
CCGGTCGGTGATGAGAAGGCGATCCTGCTTCCGTCGGGCTCGTCGCTGACCACGACACGAACGGCGCCGTCGCTAGTGATCTGGCCCTTCACCGATCGCGGCACGTAGACGACGGTCGTAGGGTCGCCCGCCTGGCCGCGGGCCTGCATCGTGAAACGGCCGTCCGACGGGTCGTAGTGATAGGTCAGGGTCGCGTCGCCCGTAACCCGCGGATAGGCACGGGCCAGCATCCGCTCCCGCGAAACCCGGAGGCATCCGCTCGAAGCGTCCGGCGACTCTGGCGGCGCGAACATGCCCCAGTTGCCGCCGCCGCTCTCCTTCCACGGCCAGAACGCAAACCCGGTGCGATGCTTCTCTTGCTCCAAGAGCTGGGCATTGAGGATCAGGTCGTCGTCCGCGGGCGCGTTGCCGAACTCCGACACGAACAGCGCCGCATCCATCGCCTTCGCCTCACGCTCGGCCAGGTCGTAGCTCTGGTCGTAGCCGCCCCACGGATAGGTGGCGTTGGTCGCCTTCTGGCCGGTCAGCGCGTCGACGGTGTAGATGTGCGTGTACGCGTGGATCGCGAGCACGACGTTGGGATACGAGCTCAGCGGAAGCCCAAGGTGCGTTGGGAAATCGGTCACCTCGCGCAGCAGGCCAGTGTCCAGAAACATCAGATGACGACGGTCGCCGACCCCGAGGTCGCGATATCCACACGGAGCCGGCATGAAAAAGCCGGACCAACATGGGATCCCGTCGCGCACGCCTGTGATCGCGTCGATGGCCCTTCTATAGAAAGGAAAGAGGAGGAGGTCCTCGAATCCAGGTGGAACACTCCAGCCGAAGAGCGGCTCGTTGTAGACGCCATAACCGGCGACGACCGGGTCGTCACGAAACCGGCTGGCGACAAATGCGAGCGCCGCGAGGTATTCGTCCTGGATTCCGTCGCGGTCGTACCAGAAGTTGGTGGTTGCCTCCAGCACCGCTGCGTTGAGCTCGCGCTGTCCGGCGCTGACGTGCGAGGGCATGCCGTCGGTGAAGGTCGCCCAATCGGGCGCGCCGCTGTTGTAGGCGAGATCGACGGTGGAGTCGCCCGCGCCGACAAAATGGGAAAACGCGTTCTGGTGCATGTCGACGATGACGTACATACGCAGCGACCGCGCCCAATCGACTATCTGCGCCACGCGGTCGACATAAGCCGTGCTGAAGCGCCCGCGTTCAGGCTCGAGCAGGCTCCACGAGATCGGGAGACGGACCGAGTTGAAGCCCAGCGCGGCCATCTGAGAGAGGTCGGCCATGCACAGCGGCGGGTAACGGCTCGAGCGAGAGTTGGCCGGGCACTGCCCGTTCTCGTAGGCGGCCGTGTCGAGCGGGTAGATCGGACCCGAGCCCGGGCCGAACTCGAGCAGCGAGGCAGGGATGGCGCCGTGCAGGAGGACCATTCGGCCCTGTTCGTCCGCGATGTAGGGCCGGGTGTCGGGGGGATGCGCGACGTGCAGCCACGACACCGCGCCTGTCGGTCCGGTCGACGCGGTGGGCGGCGGCGCCACGCGCGTCGCGAGCGAAACGATGAGCGCCCCTGGATACGTGAACGCGGCCACCAGCACGATCAGGAGCCAGATCAAGATGCGCGCGATCACGAAGCGATGAGCCAGTAAGCCGTCCCGATCAGAAACGTCGCGAGCCCGATCAGTCCCGCGATCAACCCCCCTCCGGCGCTGGCCCCGCCTCGCAGCTCGCCGCCGGAGGCGCGGATCCGCCGTAGGGAGCGCGCTCCGCTCCAGATCGCGAACGGGGCGAACACGCCGAAGGGCAGCGCCAGCAGACCGAGCACCAATGCCCTGGTCGCCGCGCGGTCTCTCATGCCGTCAGGCGCTTACCAGAACTTGCCGCGGCCGAGAAGGATGTAGAGGATGGGCCCGATGCCCCAGAAGAAGGTGATGATGATCCACAGCACCTTCCAGCCCCCACCGAGGTCTTTCCGGTTGACGATGTCGATGATGCAGAGGACGAACGCGACGGGATGAAGAAAGATCGCCAGCAGGACCTCGACGATGAACTTGATCAAGTCGCCCCTAGTGTTTCACGATCGCGTGGAGCGGGGTCTGGATGCGGGGCCATCCGCCAGACGGGGCGTACGTCCCATCGGCCGCCTGCTCGTAGGTCGCCTTGATGCGGCCGCGCGCAACCTGCCTGACCGCCTCCAGGAAACGGTCGACCTCCGCCTCGGTGTTGTAAGGCGCGAGGCTTGCACGCACCGCTCCGGGAAGCGCCTTGCGGCGTCCGGCGGTGACCTCGCCTTCCACCGCGACCACGTCGTCCCTGCTCATGTGCAGGAGGTGAAATACGTACGGGTTGGCGCAGAAGCAACCGTGACGCACCGCGATGCCCCATTCGTGACTGAGCGCCGCGGCCACCAGGCCGTGGTGCAAGCCGTCTACGACAAAGCTCGCCAGTGCCAGGCGGGTGCCCGACGTGTGCGGCTCGACGCCGCCCAGCACCGTGACCCCGGGAATCTCGCTCAATCCATCGATGAGCCGGAGGCCGAGCGTGACTTCGTGGTCGAGCATCTCGTCGAAACCAAGCTCCAGAAGCGTCTCGATCGCGACTCCGAGCGCGACCGCGCCGATGACGTTCGGCGATCCCGCTTCCTCCCGGTCCGGTAGGTCGGCCCACACCGTGTCGTCCCACGTGACGATGCTGATCGCGCCGCCGCCCATCACCTCCGGCGCGCCCGCGAAGAAATCGCGCGGCGCGACCAGCACTCCCGCGCCGTAGGGTGCGTACATCTTGTGGCCTGACAGCGAGACGAAATCGAGGTGCCCGGGGTCGTCCGCCGCTCGCACGTCGATGCGGTGATGCGGCGCGAGCTGTGCGGCATCGACCGAAACCCGCGCCCCATATCGATGCGCCAGCGCGGCCACTTCATGGATGGGCGACACGAAACCGGTCACGTTCGATGCGCCGCAGATCGCGACCAGGCTGATCTTGCCGTCGCTTGTCTTCAGCGCTTGCTCGATCGCCTCCAGGTCGATGTGTCCTTCATCTGACAGGCCGACCATCATGTGGCCGCTGCGATGTCGCCACGGCAGAAGATCCGCGTGGTGCTCCATCTCGGTGACCAGCACCTGACGCCCGTCGAGTCGCGCTTCGGCCGCCGCGATCCGGTTCAGCGCGTCCGTCGTCCCCTTGACGAAGATGACGACCTGGTCTTTCTCATCCACGTTGAGGAACCGCGCGACAAGCTCCCGCGCCTGCTCGTATGCCTCGGTCGAGAGCCGCGACTTGTAGCCGGTTCCGCGGTGCACGCTCGAGTACAGGTCGGAAAATGTGGTGACCATGTCGCGGACTCGGTTCAGCGGTGGCGTGCTGGCGGCGTTGTCGAAGTTGATCCCGGTCGCGGTCGCGCCGCCGTAAACCGGGACCGGCAGGTCGACCCCGGCGAAGTGCTCGCGCCACTGTCCGGAGTGGGGGGAGGCCACGCTGGGCTAAATCTAACGCCAAGCTGGCTGCAGGTCGAGTCCGTATCGTTCACACTAGCCAAGGCGTTGTCCATGGTGTCATTGACACGAGTGCTGGCATGAAGAGCAGCCGTAACTTAACTGGCGTGCACGTCACCGCAGGCGCCGCCGATTCCAGCCTGGCCGCCCGCGAGCTGAGCTTTCTCGTCCGCCTCGCCCAGGCCGCGGCGTCGACCCCGCGCCCGGACGAGCTGCTCGAGCTGATCATTCGCGAGACGACCTCGGCCATCGGAACCGACGTCTGCTCGCTGTACCTGCTGACCGATCGGGACCTGCTGCTGACGGCGACCAACGGGTTGAACGAGAACATGGTCGGCAAGGTGACGATGAAGGTGGGCGAGGGCATCACCGGTTGGGTGGCCGAGTCCCGCAAGCCGGCGGTGGTGCCGGACGTGAGCCGGGAGCCGCACTGGAAGTGGGTGCCTGGGCTCGACGAAGACCGCTTCCACTCCATGGCCTCGGTGCCCATCGAGTCGGGGCCGCGCCTGGTCGGCGTGCTCAACGTTCAGAGCACCGAAAGACGCGAGTTCAACTCGGGCGACATCGACTTCTTACGCGCCATCGCGGGACAGGTGGCCGGGATCCTCGAGCGCAGCGAGCTGCAGCGGCGGACCGAGGTCCAGCTGGCCGAGATCCGTCTCTCGCACGATATCCACGAACGCTTCACCAAGCTGTCGCTGGATGGGGCTGGGCTCCAATCGATCCTGGAGGTCATCGGCTCGCTCGCAGGAGCACGCGCGGCGCTTTACTCGGTGGACGGTTACCGCGTAAGAGGAGTGGGGGAGTCGTCGGACGGCATGCCGCAGCGCATCCACGTGCCGCCAACCCTCTCCCAAACGACGGCCCGCGAGGTGAGGATCACGGCAGGCCGTCCGGCGAAGCCGCTCGACGTCGTGCCGGTGCGCGCGGGGGCGGAGATGCTCGGACTGCTCGCGGTCGGGATCGATGAGGAAGCCGTAGACGACGAAGGCCGTCTTCGCGCCCTGGAGCACGGTTCGACAGTGCTCGCTCTCGAGCTGTCCAAGGAACGAGCCGCGGCGGAGGTGGAGCGCCGGCTGCGCGGCGACCTGGTCGAGGAGGTTCTCGCCGGCGGCCTGGAGTCCGACGAGGCGGAGCGGATCGCCCGCCAGGCCGAGCGATTGGGACACCGGCTGCCGCAACGGGCGTGGGTCGTCGTGCTCGAGGCCGACGACGACAAGACAGAGGCGGCCCTTGCGGCGCGGGGCCAGCAGGACCGGCTCGACGGCGCGCTGACGGGGTTGATCCGTTCGCGCATGCTCGGCGCCCTCACGCTTGTACGGTCCGCTTCGGCGGTGTTCCTGGTGCCCGACGAGCTGGCGGCGGACCTGTCCGCGGTGGAGAAGCTGGCGGCCCAGGTGCTGGCCGCGGCGGCCCCGGTGATGAAGCCGGGCTCGGGCTCGGTCGGCATCGGCAACCTGGCGAATGGCGTGAGCGAGCTGGCGCGCTCACACGTGGAAGCCCGACAGGCGCTGCGGCTCACGCGGCGGGCGGGCGGGCGCGGACGGGTCGCGTCTTACCGCTCGCTGGGCGCGTTCCGGCTGCTGCTCGAGGTCCAGAGCCCGGACGCGCTGCGTCGCTTCGTCGACGAGCTCCTCGGCCCGCTGCTGCGGTACGCGCAATCCCGCGACACGCCGCTGCTGGAAACGCTCGAGGCGCTGTCGGCCGCACGATGGGTTCGCCGTGCCGCCTCGCGGAACCTGGGCATTCACATCAACTCGATGACCTACCGCGTCGAGCGCATCGAGGCTTTGACGGACCTGAAGCTCGACGACCCGGAGACGCGCGTGGCGATCAGCATCGCCCTGCGCGCCCGCGCGATGCTCGGCATGTAGGGCCCGGAAAAGAGAAGGGCCCCGGTGCGAGCCCGGGGCCCTGGAGTAGTTAGAGGTCGGGTCTAGACGTCCGAGTAGAGCATGAACTCCCACGGGTGCGGCCTCAGCGCGACTGCGTCGACTTCCTTCTTGCGCTTGTAGTCGATCCACGTGTCGATGACGTCCTTTGTGAACACGCCACCTTCGAGCAGGAATTGGTGGTCCTTCTCCAGCGCGTCGAGCGATTCGGCGAGCGATCCTGGCACGGACTTGATCCTCGCCTTCTCTTCGCCCTCCAGCTCATAGATGTCCTTGTCCACCGGCTCCGGTGGGACGACCTTGTTCTTGATTCCGTCGAGGCCGGCCATCAAGCACGCGGAGAACGCGAGGTACGGGTTGGCGGCCGGGTCCGGTGACCGGAACTCGACGCGCTTCGTCTTCGGGTTGGTCGAGTACATCGGGATGCGCACGCACGCCGAGCGGTTGCGCTTCGAGTAGACGAGGTTGATCGGAGCCTCGTAGCCGGGCACGAGCCGCCGGTACGAGTTGGTGGTCGGCGCGCAGATCGCCAGCAGCGCCGCCGCGTGCTTCAGCAGTCCGCCGATGTAGTAGACCGCGCTCTGGCTGAGGCCGGCGTAACCCTTCGCGTCGGCGAAGAGGTTCTCGCCGTCCTTCCACAGGCTCTGGTGGACGTGCATGCCGGAGCCGTTGTCCTGGAAGAGGGGCTTGGGCATGAAGGTCGCGACGTAGCCGTGCTGCGCCGCGATGTTCTTGATCACGTACTTGTAGACCATCATCTTGTCGCCCATCTTGGTGAGCGAGTCGAATCGCATGTCGATCTCCGCCTGTCCGGCGGTCCCGACCTCGTGGTGCTGCACCTCCACGCGCACCCCGGCCTCGATCAGCTTGAGCATGATCTCGGAGCGGAGGTCCTGCAGCTTGTCGGTTGGCGGCACCGGGAAGTAGCCCTCCTTGTGCCGCGGGCGGAAGGCGAGGTTTGGCTCGGAGTTCTTGCCCGAGTTCCAGATGCCTTCTTCCGAGTCGATGTAGTAGTAGCCGCTGTGCGCGTTCTGGTCGAAGCGGAGGGAGTTGAAGAGGTAGAACTCCGCCTCGGGTCCCCAGTAGCTGACGTCCGCGATGCCCGACCGGCGCAGGTGGTCCTCCGCCTTCTTGGCGATGAAACGCGCGTCGCGGGAGTAGGGCTCCCGCGTGATCGGGTCGACGACGTCGCAGATCAGGAACAGCGTCTTGTGCGAGAGGACCGGGTCGATCGTCGCCGAGTCGGGGTCGGGCATGAGCAGCATGTCGCTCTCGTCGATCGACTGGAAGCCGCGGATGCTCGAGCCGTCAAATCCGAGCCCGTCCTTGAAGCTGTCGATCTCCAGCTCGCCCAGGGGGAGGCTGAAGTGCTGCCAGGTGCCGGGAAGGTCCACGAAACGGACGTCGACGACCTCGACCCCCTCGGCCTTGGCACGCTCCAGCACCTCCCGCGGGCTGGTCTTACCGGCCGCCTTTGTCTCCACTGCCATGAACACCCTCCACGAAAACGAAGATTTGACGGGTCGCACGTTGATCGTAGGAACGTGCCAGGCAACTAATCAGGTGAGACTGTCACAAACGGACGCGGCCGCTTTCCGTGCGGTTGACACGAAAATGACTTGTCCACAAGCCCGGCCGCCTTGTGTGAAAGCTACGAGCTCACGCCCTCCAATTCGTCAAGTCCGCACGTTTTTGCGACCGGCCGGGCGCTCCTACGCTGAGCCCATCAAGCGGTGCGGCTGCTCGCCGCCCCGGGGGAAACACAACGGAGGTGGCGTCCTTGCCTGCAGCTATGGAGTTTCGGAAAGCGCTCATCAAACGCCGGCGCGTGTTCGGCATTGCGGCCGCGATCGCCTTGCTCGCGGCATTGGTGCCGATCGCAGTCCTGGCGGACGACACCACCGCGACCTCGGCGGCCGGTGTGGCGGCCGACACGGTCTGGGTCATCGTGGCCGCCTGTTTCGTGATGTTCATGCAGGCCGGCTTCGCGATGCTCGAGGTCGGTTTCAGCCGCATGAAGAACGTCGGCACCGTGGTGGCGAAGGTCATCACCAACCTCAGCGTGAGCTCGATCGCCTACTGGGGCGTTGGTTTCGGCCTCGCGTTCGGGGCGGGCGGGGCGTTCGCCCTCATCGGGGGCAGCGGCTTCTTCCCGACGTTCAGCCCGGGTTCGTCCATGGACCTGCCGGCGATCGCCGCCAGCACGGTGCCCGCGGCCGGAAAGTGGTTCTTCGAGTTCGTCTTCTGCGCCGTCTCCCTGGCGATCGTGTGGGGGACGATGCTCGAGCGCACGAAGTTCATCGTCTACATCCTGTTCGGCGTACCGTTTGCCGCCTTCATCTATCCACTCATCAGCCACCAGCTGTTCGGTGGCGGATTCCTCATGGCGACCCTCGGCTCGCAGGACTTCGCAGGGTCGACAGTCGTTCACCTCACTGGCGCGACCGCCGGCCTGGCCGGCCTTCTCTTGCTGGGAGCGCGAATCGGCAAGTATGAGAGGGGCAGGTCCAACGCGATTCCGGGGCACAACATGCCCCTGGCTCAGCTCGGCGTGCTCATCCTCTGGTTCGGGTGGTTCGGCTTCAACCCAGGGTCGACTCTCAACGCGACCAACCTCCACTTCGCGGACGTGGTCGTGGTCACCAACCTCGCCGCCGCGGGCGGTGCGGTGGCGGCCCTGGTCACCGTCTACCTGATCACCAAGACGATGGACGTCGGCATGATCGGAAACGGCGCCATCGCGGCGCTCGTCGCGATCACCGCACCCTCGGGCTATGTCGAGCCGTGGGCCGGCATAGTCATCGGTGCGGTAGCCGGAGTCATCGTCGTCGTCGGAGTGCTCGCCCTCGACCGGGTTCTCGATGACCCCGTGGGCGCGCTGCCGGCCCACGGAATGGCCGGCATCTGGGGCACCCTCAGCTGCGGACTCTTCACGACCCCGGCGCTCGCGAAGTTCAACGGTGTGGGCCAGGGCGGCCTTTTCTACACGGGCAGCTTCCACCAGCTTGGAGCCCAGGCGATCGCTGTGGGCGCTTCCTTCGTCACCGTGTTCGTTCTGAGCTATGGCCTGTTCTGGATCATCAAGAAGACAGTCGGCCTGCGCGTTTCGGCCGGCGAAGAGATGGAGGGCCTGGACATCAGCGAGCACGGCATGTGGGGTTACCCCGAATCGTTCATGCCGGTGCCTGGAGGCGTCTACCGCCCGGCGGACACGCCGACCGTCAACCCGCACCCGCACCCCAACGGTGAAGCCGTTCCCGCGAAGCAAAAGGAGGTGTCGGCGGCATGACGGCAAACGGGACCGGATTCAACATGAAGATGGTCGTCGCGATCATCCGTCACGAACGGCTGCAGGAGGTCCAGGACGTGCTGGACGAGTGCGGCGTGTCGGGCGTGACGGTGACGGAGGTCAAAGGTTGCGGCGCCCAACGAGGCTACACGGAGAAATATCGCGGAGCCTCCGTGCACATCTCGCTCCGGCCGCGCCTGAAGGTCGAGGCGGTCATGAAGGCGGAGATCGTGACGACGGTCGTCGACAAGCTGGCCGTGGCCGGGCGGACCGGGAACGGTGAGGTCGGCGACGGCAAGATCTTCGTCATCGGAGTCGAGGACGCGGTGCGCATTCGCACTGGCGAGCACGGTGCCGAGACGGTCCAGCACGCAGAACGCGCCATGTGGGGCCACTAGAAGAAGTACAACCAGCGTTGCTTTGGCGGCCGGGTTCATCCCGGCCGCAACTTTGTCTCTTGGTTGCCCAACCGTCGCCTCGAGTGGCTAACTAAAACAAGTCCACGGATCGGCGCCGCTGCGCCGGGGTATCCGACCAGGCGGTCCACCATCTTGCCGTCCCTGAAAAGTCCGAGCGTGGGGATGCCCATCACGCCGTAGCGGATGGCGATCTCCTCGTTGGCGTCGACGTCCAGCTTGCCGATCTTGACCTTGCCGGCAAACTCGCCCGCCAGCTGCTCCACCACGGGCCCCATCATGTGGCAGGGGTGGCACCAGTCGGCGTAAAAGTCGACCACCACCGGCTCCGTCGCGTGCAGCACGTCGGCCTCGAACGTCGGGCCGTCGAAGTGCTGAAGGTTTTTCATGTCAAATACAAAGCCGGCGGCTTGATCTGTATTCCAGCCCCTCCGGCGGCTGCGCCGCCACCTCCCCGCATGGCGGGGAGGACATAATCGGCTCGTGGCCGTGATCGAAGCCCAGCCGCCCGCGCCTGCCTGGGAGCAGGCCATGCGCCAGTTCGGCGCCCGCCTTTTCGAGGCCGGGCCGGGCCTGGTGACGTGGGTCCTGCTGCTTGCCCCGGCATGGATCCCGATCATCTTCCATTCGTCTGGAGCGCTTTTCGTCGCGGTGGTGGTGCTGATCTTCGACACGTACTGGGTCGTCCGCGCGGTCAGCGTCGTGACCGGCGTCTACAGCACGATGCTGAGGATGCGTCGCGACATGAAAAAGGATTGGCTCGCGATGTGTCGCCAGCAACCGCCGGCGGGCGGTGTCGACCCACTCCAGTACCTCCACCTGAGCGTGGTCCCGACCTACACCGAGCCCTACCACGTGCTCGAGAGAACGGTGCAGGCGATCGTGGACGCCAACTACCCCGACGAGCTGAAGCTCGTCGGCATCATCACCCGCGAAACGGACAAGCCCGGCTGGGAGAACGTGGCTCGGCTCAAAGAGAAGTTTGGCCACCGGCTCCGCGGCTTCTATCACATCAAGGACCCGCTCGAGCCGGGCATCGTGGTCGGCAAGTCGGCGGCCATGAACTGGGGCGGGCGGTGGATGGTGCGCGTCCTGACCGAGGAGGGCTTTGACCTCAGCAAGGTCCTGATCACCGACCTCGACTCGGACTACCGCGTCCACCCTCAGTACTTCGGCTGGATCAGCTGGCACCATGCGCGTGACCCTCTGCGCGACTACCGGATCTGGCAGCCCGTGCCGCTGTTCCACAACAACATCTGGCAGGTCCCTCTCGCGGTGCGGATCATGTCCGCCAGCACGTCGCAGTGGCAGATGTTCCTCCACTCCCAGCCTCACCGTCTCGTCGCCTTTTCGAGCTACACGTGCAGCCTCGACTTCGTGCACAAGGTCGGCTACTGGGACAAGGACGTCATCCCGGAGGACTCGCGCTTCTACTGGAAGGCGTTCTTCACTTTCGGCAAGCGCTTCGCGGTCAAGTCGGTCTGGCTGCCGATTTACGGCGACTCGCCGCAGGCGCGCGACTATGCGGCGACCCACGTCAGCCAGTACAACCAGATCAAGCGGTGGGCCTGGGGTATCACCGACGTCCCTTATGTGCTGGCCCGGTTGTTCAGCCATCCCGAGATCCCGCTGTGGCTGCGAGTAAGGCGCTTCCTGAATCTCTTCCTCAATCACCTCAACTGGATCTTTCTGCCCGTGCTGCTGCTCTTCGGCGCGTCGGTGCCGATCTGGGTCAGCACCGACTTCTCGCTGACGGACCTCGGACAGAGCCTTTGGGGAATCTCCGGCGTCCTGCTGGGCGTCACCCTTTCCACAGTGCTCTTCTTTCTCTACTTCGAGATCCGGATGCTCCCGCCGAAGCCGGCGGAGTGGCCTCTGTGGAAGAGGGGCGGGATCTACCTCGAATACTTCCTCTACCCGATGGTGGGTCTGGTCCTCAGCGTGCTTCCGGCGCTCGAGGCCCACACGCGATTACTGTTGGGACGGTACCTCGAATACCGCGTTACGGAGAAGGTATGAGCCGGCATGGATGAAGCAGGCGCACGGGAGGTCGGCGAGGCTTTCCAGAAGCTCTTCCACGAGCTGCACGAGAAATTCCGCGCGCAGGTTCGCGGCCTGGACCACGGGACGCTCAATTGGCGGCCGCTCCCGAAAGCCAACTCGATCGCAGTCCTCGTGGCCCACAGCCTCGGCTCGGAAAGGGAGATGATCCGCGCCGTCCGGTCGCTGCCAAGCGACCGCGACCGGGATTCAGAGTTCAGGGTCGAGGCCGATGCCGCCGAGCTGCTTGCGCTGG
>VBFV01000163.1 GCA_005881335.1 Chloroflexota bacterium | reverse complement strand
TCACCAGCGCGCCGACCAGGCGGGTGCTCATGCCCCACGACGTGGAGTAGCAAAGTTCCCGCTCGTTCGCCTTGTTCGAGAACGAGATGTCATAGGCGCGCGCGAAGTTCTGTCCGAAGTAGTGCGACGTCCCCATCTGAAGCGCGAGCCCATCCTTCATCAGGCCTTCGACCGTGAGCGTGTGCACCGCGCCCGGAAATGTTTCCGCGGGGGACTTCTTGCCGCTCAGCACCGGAACCGCGAGCCAGTCTTCGGCGATCGCGCGGTAATAGCCGAGGATGAGCTGCGCCTCGTCCATCGCCTCCTGCGCCGAGGCGTGGAATGTGTGGCCTTCCTGCCACCAGAACTCCCTGCTGCGCAGGAAGAGGCGGGATCGCATCTCCCAGCGGACGACGCTGTTCCACTGGTTGGTCAGCTTGGGCAGGTCGCGGTGGCTCTGGATGTAGCGCTTGATCAGCGGACCGATGATCGATTCCGACGTCGGCCGGACGGCCAGCGGCTCTTCGAGCTCTTCCATGCCGCCCCCCGCCTTGGTGACCCAGGCCACCTCGGGCGCGAAGCCCTCGACGTGCTCCGCTTCCTTCATCAGGTACTCGCGAGGGATGAGCAGCGGGAAGGCCCAGTTCTCGTGGCCGCTCTCCTTGATCATGTCGTCGAAGGCGCGCATGAGCGCCTCCCACATCGCCCAGCCGTAGGCGCGGACGACCATCATCCCGCGGATGCCCGACCAGTCGGCCAGCTCGGCTTTGCGGACGACGTCCGTATACCAGCGGTCGAAGTCGTCGGACATCTTGGTGAGATCTTTCACGAAGTCCTGCTGCTCTTCGGTTTCCTGTTTCATCGGGCAGGACTAGGCCGGGAGGGCGTGCTCGGCCGCAATCGCGTCGATCTCGGCCAGCAATACTGGGAGCAGCTCCTCCTGGGGCACGGTCTTGTAAAGGCTACCTTTCTTAAAAATCACGCCTTTGCCGCGGCCGCCCGTGACGCCGATGTCCGCGTGTCGCGCCTCGGCGGGCCCGTTGACCACGCACCCCATCACCGCGACCGTGATCGGCACCTTGAGCTTCGCGATGTAGGCCTCGACCGCTTTGACGGTCGGAACCATGTCGTACTCGAGCCGCCCGCAGGTCGGGCAAGCGATGAGCGTCGGGCTCTCCTTGCGGAACGCGAGAGTCTTGAGGATCTCGTGCGCGACGCGAACTTCTTCTCGCGGGTCTGAGGTGGCGAGCGAGACCCGAATCGTGTCGCCGATACCCTCGCTCAGCAGGATGCCCAGCCCGACCGAGCTGCGGATGCTGCCGGCCTCGACGGGACCGGACTCCGTCACCCCGAGATGGATGGGGTACTGCCGCGCCACGGCGAATTTGCGGTTGGCCATGATGTTCGTCCACACGTCGGTCGCCTTGAGCGAGACCTTGATGTAGCCAGGGCCGTAGTCGAGGTCCTCGAGGATCTTGCAGTGGCCGAGCGCCACCTCGACCATGCGGTCCGCCGTGCGCTCGCGGTCGTCGCGGTCGATGTGGTGCTGCTCGCGCAGCGTCTTGTGCACCTCTTCCGGCAGCGACCCGGCATTGACCCCAATTCGAAACGGGATCTGGCGCTCCTTGGCTGCATTGACAACCTTCACGACCTTCTCGCGGTCGGGGATGTTGCCGGGGTTCAGACGGAGGCAGTGCACGCCGGCCTCGATCGCCATCAACGCCAGCGTGTGGTCGTAGTGGATGTCGGCGATGACGGGCAACGGTGAGCCCTTGACGATGTCCTTCAACGCCTCCGCCGCCTCGCGGTCGGGCACCGCGGGCCGCACGATCTCGCACCCCGACTCTTTCAGTTCATGGATCTGGCGCAGGGTCGCCTTGACGTCGCGGGTGTCGGTCTTGGTCATCGTCTGGACGGCGATCGGCGCGGCGCCGCCGATGACGACACCACCCACGTTGACCGGGATCGCCTTGCGGCGCGTGACGACGGCCATCAGCGCTGCAGGCCGGGGAACTGGCCGGTCGCGATGCGCTGGATGTCGAGGAAGCTGATCACGGCGGCGAGGCCGAGCAGCGCGACCAGGCCGATGCGCTGAAAGTTGAGCTCGCTGGTGCGGTCGAACGGCCGGCGCCGAAGCACCTCGATGAGGACCACCGCCATCCGGCCGCCGTCGAGCGCCAGGAATGGCAGCAGGTTGGTGAATCCGAGCGCGACCGAAAGCAGGGCGACGAAGAAGATGTACGTGCCAGGACCCAACGAGACCGATTGGGCGGCCACGTCGGCGATGCCGATCGGCCCCGTGAAACCGTTTGGCCCGAGCAACCCGCCCGGAACCTGTCCGGTGACCAGCTGGCTGAGGCCCTGGACGATGTTGCTCACGGCCACGAAAGGAAACGCGAGACCGTTGGTGACTGCGTCCTTGACTGTGACCACGCCCATCACGCTCAAGCCGACCTGGCACTGACTGGTCTTGGAGTCGCACTGCGGCGTGACGATATACGCGAAAGGCTGTCCGTTCGCGTGCACACCGGTGACGACGATGGCCGCGTTGGGTGCGGCGTTTTCGACCTTGCGCAGCTGGTCGGGAGCCGTGATCGGCTGACCCTCGACCGTTCGGAGCCTGTCGCCGGGCTGGAAACCGGCAGCCGCCGCCGGCGAGTTCGGGACAACCCGCGCGACCTTGCCCACGTCATCGTTGAGCTGCGTCAGGCCGAGACCGGTGAACAGGAGAATCGCGACCACGAAGTTGGCTGCGGGCCCGGCGGCGAGGATCAGGATCCGCTGCCAGGCCGTCTTGTGGTGGAAGCCGCTCGGGTCCTCGAAATCGCCTGCCTCCATCCCGCCCATCCGCACATAGCCGATCACGGGGATCGCCCGGATGGCGTAGAGGGTGCCTCCGCGTGTCGTCGACCAGAGCTTGGTGCCGGCACCGATCGAGAACTCGATCACCCGCACCTTGAAGAGCTTGGCCAGGGCGAAGTGGCCGGCCTCGTGGGGTGCGATCAGGAGCAGGAACATGCCGGCGACGGCGATGACTACCAGGAGGGCTTCCATGCGGCCCTCAGACTACCGAGTTTTCCCTGATATAAGCCCTCGCCCAGCGGTCGGCCTCGAGGATCGCCTCGAGCGTGCCGCCAGAGCCTGGGAAAGCGCTGAGGGCTCGCTCCACGACCCGGACGATGCCGCTGAACGGGATGTCCCCGCCCAGAAAAGCGTTGACCGCCTCTTCGTTGGCTGCGTTCAGGACGGCCGGATGCCCGCCGCTCCTGGCAGCCGCCTGCCGAGCCAGCTGGACGCTGGGAAACCGGCTCTCGTCGAGGTCGTGGAACTCGAGGCCGCTGAGCTCCCGCGGAGTGGTCGGCGGGACCGCGTCGGGCAGGCGGTCGGGATACGCCAGGGCGACCGCAATCGGGAGTCGCATGTCGGGCCGGCCCAGCTGTGCCTTGAGCGAGCCGTCGATGAACTCCACCAGCGAGTGGATGACGCTCTGCGGATGGATGCACACCGAGATCGCGTCCAGCGGGATGCCGAACAGGTGATGCGCCTCGATGAGCTCGAGGCCCTTGTTCATCAGGGTCGCGGAGTCGATCGTGACCTTGGGACCCATCGACCATTTCGGATGGTTGAGCGCCTGTTCGACCGTGACCTGGTCCAGGTCCAGCTCCGGGTGGGCCCAGAACGGACCGCCGCTCGCGGTGATGATCAACCCGCGCACGTTCTTGCGCTCCTCGCCCCAGAGGCACTGCCAGATCGCGCTGTGCTCCGAATCGATGGGACGGATACCTCGCTCCCCGGCTGCCTTCATGACCAGCGCGCCGGCCATCACCAGCACCTCTTTGGTCGCCAGCGCGACCTCTTTGCCCGCGTGAAGCGCGGACATCGTCGGCGCAAGGGCCCTGGCCCCTGGGATGGCGACGACCACCAGGTCACATCGGGGGTCCGTCACCATCGCCTCGACCTGGGCGTCGAATTCCGGTTCGCCCGCGTGCCCATGCACGAGGTATTCGGCCTTCCGGTTGGTCGAGCGCACGCCTTCGCTCAGCCCGAACAGCTTGAAGCGCGCCGGGTTGCGGTCGATCACGTCGAGCGTCTGCCGGCCGATCGACCCGGTGGCGCCGAGGACGGCGATGTTGAGGGGTCGCATCAGAGCAGGTGGAAGAGCATCAGGTAGAGGTAGACGAGGATGGGAGGAAACAGGATCGAATCGATGCGATCCAGGACCCCCCCGTGGCCCGGGATGAGATGAGAGGTGTCCTTGACCTCGGCCAGGCGCTTCATCTGCGACTCGACGAGATCGCCCACCTCGGCGCTGACGCCGACGAGAACGCCCAGCACGACGGCATGGATCGGGTTGTGGCCGAGCACCGCCGAGACGCCGATCAGCATCACGATCACCGATCCGACCACGCCGGCAACGGCGCCCTCGACGGTTTTCTTGGGGCTGATGTTCGTGAAGAACGGATGGCGGCCAATTCGGCTGCCGATCAGAAGGGCGGCGGCGTCACTCGCGACCACCGCGAGGATCGTGAACAGGGTCCAGGTCAGGCCGCTGGGCTTGGAGGTGTAGAGCAGCAGGTAGTAGTTGAAGGGCATCCCCACATACAGCGCGCCCGCCAGGCCCATCGCCCACCGGCTGAGACCTTGCCGCCGTCCAGGGACGAACAGGAATGCGCCAAGTCCGCCGACGAGCGCGAGCGCCAAAACGAGCGTGACGTCGATCTCCTTGAGCACCGTGCCGCTGAAGGCGAAGAACACGCCCAGCGGATACAGGAGCCACGCCGGGGCGCGCGAGCCCATGCCTTCAGAAAGCCCGTGGAACTCCCAAAGCGCCAGGCCACCGAGGACCAGGACGAGGACATAGACGCCGTAAATCCCGACAAAGACGAGCCCGATGACAGCGCCCAGGACGACGAACGCGCTCAGGATGCGCACCATCAGCGGGCTCGGCTTCCAGCCCCCGGCCAACGGCGGATTATTCGTGGTCAACCGACCGCGATCTCTGCAGCGGGCCGCGCTCCAAAGCGCCGGACTCGCAATGCGTATTCAGCCAATGCGGCCTTGAGCTCGTCCTCGCCGAAGTCCGGCCACAGGGTTTCGGTCACCAACATCTCCGAGTAGGCGCTCTGCCACAGCAGAAAGTTGCTCACCCTGTGCTCGCCCGCGGTGCGAATGATCAGGTCTGGATCCGGCAGCTCCGGGTTGTACATGCGCGACGAGATTGCCTCCTCGTCGACTTTCTGCGCGGGTAATCCGTCGCGGACCAGCTTGCGCACCGCGTCCACGATCTCCGCCCGGCCACCGTAGTTCAGGCAGACGTTGAGCACGCCGTTCGTGTTGTTGGCGGTGCGCGCCATGGCCTCGTCGATGCGCTCTCGCATGCGGACCGACAGCTCGTCACGGCGGCCGCTGACCACGATGCGCACGCCGCGGCGGTGCATCTCGTCAATCTCGCGCTGCATCGTCTCGTGGAAGAGGCGCATCAAAGCGCGCACCTCGGCACGCGGTCGCGCCCAGTTCTCCGTGGAGAAGGCGTAGATGGAGAGCGCGTGGACGCCGAGGTCCTCGCACGCCTGGAGCACGCGCTTGATCGCGCGGACGCCCTGGCGGTGGCCGAAGCTGGCGGGCCGGCCCCGGCCGCGGGCCCAGCGACCGTTGCCGTCCATGATGACTCGAACAATCCGAACCGTATACCGGAATGGGAGCAGCGCCTGCGGCGCAGCCGCACGCGCGATGAGGGAAAACCATCGGGGTTTTCCCTCATACCTCAGATCTCCATTACCTCGTGTTCTTTGCGGGTCGCAAGGGCGTCGACCTTCTCGATCTGGGACTCGGTGATCTTCTGTAGGCGAGCCGACGCTCGTTTCGAGTCGTCCTCCGGCACCTCGCCCTGCTTTTGCATGTGTTCGATGCGGTGCAGCTCGTCGCGCCTCACGTTGCGAATCGCGACCCGGGCCTCCTCGGCTCTCTGGCGCACGAGCTTGACGTACTCGCGGCGCCGTTCCTCGGTCAGCGGCGGGATGGGGACTCGGATGACCTGACCGTCGTTGGCCGGGTTCAGGCCCTGCTCGCTCGTGCGCAGCGCTTTTTCGACCGTTCCGATCTGGCTCTTGTCATAGACCTGGACCACGAGCAACCGGGGCTCGGGCGCGCTGATCTGGGCGAGCTGATTGAGCGGAGTCGGGGTCCCGTAGTAGGGGACCATGACCTTGTCGATCAGGGCCGGGTTGGCGCGGCCGGTGCGGATCGTCGCGAGCTCGCCAGCGAAGTGATCGACCGACTTCGTCATCTTCGATTCCGCCTCGCGGAGGATTGGGTCGATCACGCCGAAGCCCCCACGAGCGTGCCGATCTCCTCGCCCATCACCACACGCTCGATGTTGCCTTGAGTCAGCAGGTTGAACACGACGATTGGCACGTCGTTGTCCATGCAGAGGGTGAGCGCGGTGTTGTCCATCACCTCGATGCCGCGATTGAGCACCTCGAGGTAGCCCAGGCGTTCGAACTTCGTGGCCGTGGGGTCACGCTTGGGGTCCGCCGTGTACACACCATCCACCTTGGTCGCCTTGAGGATCACGTCGGCCTCGATCTCCACCGCGCGCAGCGCGGCGGTCGTGTCGGTGGTGAAGTACGGATTGCCGGTGCCGGCGGCGAGGATGACAACTCGTCCTTTTTCCAGGTGGCGCACGGCGCGCCGCCTGATGTAGACGACCGCGACCTGCACGCCCATCTGGTGCACACGCTTGACCTGCGCCGCGATCGTCTCGACGACCTCCAGGTCGATGCCGTAGTCGCGGCTGCCGCCGAGCGCCTCACCGCTCAATTTGAGCAGCACCCGGTTGTACTTGGGTGACCCGTTTACGCCCATATTTTCCGCCCTGCGCGCGGCCGGCGCACGGTTACGTTTTGGATCAGGACTCCCTGATGTTAAATCGCGCGAAGCGGCGGACGATGATGTTCTCCTGCAGCTTGGAGATGTGCTCCGCGATGTACTGCTGCACCGTGCGACCGGGCTCGCGGAAGTAATCCTGCTCCATCAAGCAGCTGTGCTTGAGGAAGTCTTCGATCTGTCCCTCGACGATTCGCGGAATCACCTGCTCCGGCTTGCCGTCCTGGCGCGCCTTCGCCTCGAAGACCTCGCGCTCCGTGACAAGCACCTCGTCGGGGACGTCATCTCGTGAAACCCAGCGGGGCTCGAAACCTGCGACCTGGAGTGCGAGCTCCTTGGCCAGCTTGCGAAACTCGACGCCCTTGGCGACGAAGTCCGTCTCGCAGTCCACCTCGATCAGCACGCCCACCTGCGGCGGGTAATCCGGCGATGTGCTGTGGAGGTATGCCTCGACCACACCCTGACCGGTCGCACGGCCGGCGCGCTTGCCGGCCTTCGCGATGCCCTTCTCGCGCAAGATCGTGAATGCCTTGTCGAAGTCTCCGCCCGCCTCCTCCAGCGCGTTCTTGCAGTCCATGAACCCTGCGCCGGAACTCTCTCGAAGCTTCTTGATCAGATCCATGTCCACGGCCATCAACGAGCCTCCTCGTCGTCCGCGGTGTGTCCGATGAACTCTTCCTCCGAAACCGTCGGCAGATAGTCCTCCTCATCCTCGAGGTACTCCTCGATCTCCTCGTATCGGGGCGTCTCGAGAAACTCGCGCTCCTCGACCTCGGGCAGGATCTCGCCGCGTGCAGCAGCCTCCTGGCGTCCTTCCTGGCACGCGTCGGCGATCTTTCCGGTCAGCAGCTTGACGGCGCGGATCGCGTCGTCGTTGCCGGGGATGACGTACGTGATGAGGTCGGGGTCGCAGTTCGAGTCGGTGATCGCGACCACCGGGATCTTCAGGCGGTTCGCCTCAGTGACGGCGATGTGCTCCTTGCGCGGGTCGACGACGTACAGCGCGCCGGGCAATCGCTTCATGTCGGCGATGCCGTCGAAGTGGAACATCAGACGGTCGAGCTCGTCCTGGAGGCGCTTGGCCTCCTTCTTCGCCATCTGCTCGAACTGGCCTTCCTGCTGCATCTTGCGCAGCTCCTGGAGACGCTCGATGCGCTTCTTGACCGTGCTGAAATTCGTCAGCATGCCGCCCATCCAGCGGCGGTTGACGAAGTACATGCCGCAGCGCGCGGCCTCGGTCTGGATGGTCTCCTGGGCCTGCTTCTTGGTCCCGACGAAAAGCACCGGCCGGCCGCTCGCAGCGACGTTGCGCGTGAAATCCCACGCGTCGTCCAGGAGCCGGACGGTCTTCTGCAAATCGATGATGTGGATGCCGTTGCGCGCGGTGAAGATGTACGTCTTCATCTTCGGGTTCCAGCGGCTGGTTTGATGTCCGAAATGGACACCCGCCTCCAGCAGCTGCTTCAAGGTCACTTGAGCCACGTTTCTACGTTGCCTCCCTGTTCTACTTCCGCCCGAGGAACCGCCTCCGGATGGAGGACAGGGGCATTGGCCCGGGCGTGCTAACTCAATCCGTTTGGGATTGGCTTAGGGAGTATACCCAGGACCGGGATTTTTAAGCTTCGACTGCTTTCTCGGACTTCTTGACGCCTTTCGGGCCTGGGCACTTCGGGTAGTCCGAGCAGGACTTGAACAGGCCGTACCTTCCGCGACGCTCGACCAGCGGCTTGCCACAGATCGGGCAAGGCTCGTCCAGCACCTTCGGACCCTGGCCCGGCTTGCCGTCCTTGCCGATGTTGGCACGATAGTTGCAGTCGGGGTAACGCGAGCAGGCGACAAACGGCCCATACCGGCCGGTTCGCTCCACCAGGTCCCCCTCCCCACACTGCGGGCACTTCTCGCCCGTGAGCTTGGACTCGGTCTGCGCCGCGTCGCGCTTGATGTACTTGCAGTCGGGATAGCCAGAGCACCCGACGAACTCGCCGTACCGCCCAGTCCGCAGCTGCAGGGGCTTGCCGCAGTTGGGGCACGGCTCGTCCAGCAGCTTGGGCTGAGGCGTCTCACCATCGACGGTCAGGGCGCGCCGGAACTTGCACTTCGGGTAGCGCGAGCAGCCCATGAACGGACCGAAGCGGCTGGCCTTGCGGACGAGGTGGCCCTCGTTGCACAAGGGGCAGACCTCGTCGGTGTCGGCGGGAGTTGCCTCCTCGGCGGCGCTCAGCATGCGCTGGAGCGGGCCGTAGAAGTCCCTCACGACCGGGACCCATTCCTGGCTCCCGCTCTCGACCTCGTCGAGGCGCTTCTCGAGCTTCGACGTGTACTCGTCGTCGGAGATCGTCTTGAAGTGGTCGACCATGAGGGTGTTGACCGCCTCGCCGACACGGGTCGGGTACAGACGGCGGTCCTTGATCTCGACGTATCCGTGTGCCTTGGTGATCGTCTGCACGATCGGGGCGTACGTCGAGGGACGACCGATGCCGCGCTGCTCGAGCTCCTTGATCAGGGTTGCCTCCGTGTAGCGCGGAGGTGGCTGCGTGAAGTGCTGCTCCGGCTTCAGGCCGTGGTCGTCAAGGTCCTCGCCCTGCGCCAGCGCGGGCAGCTCGTTCTCGCCATTTTCGTCGCGTCCCCAGACTTTGTAGAAGCCATCGAACGTCAAGACCGAACCGTTGGCGCGGAAAACGTAGTCGCCGCCCTCGATCTCGACCTGTGTCTGGTCATACACGGCGGGCGCCATGCGGCTCGCCACGAACCTGCGCCAGACGAGGTCGTAGAGCTTGTACTGGTCCGGGGTAAGGTGCTCGCGGATCGAGTCCGGGGTTCGGTTGACGTCGGTCGGCCGGATCGCCTCGTGCGCATCCTGCGCGCCAGGCGTGGCCTTGGCGGTTCGCGACGCGCCGAGGTACCTCTCGCCGTGCGCGTGCTTGATCCAGCCCTTGACTTTGGCGTCGGCATCGGCCGAGATCCGGGTCGAGTCCGTGCGCATATAGGTGATCAACCCTGTGGGACCTTCGGCTC
This sequence comes from Chloroflexota bacterium, assembly GCA_005881335.1. Taxonomy (GTDB): domain Bacteria; phylum Chloroflexota; class Dormibacteria; order Dormibacterales; family Dormibacteraceae; genus 40CM-4-65-16. Next base: position 18,132 of record VBFV01000163.1, on the reverse strand, counting down.
CGAGCTCGACTCCCTCATACAGCTGTTGGGCCACGCGCATGGCGGCAAACGGGCGCATCCGAAGGCGGCTGGACGCGTCCTGCTGCATGGTCGACGTGATGTATGGAGGGTTCGAGCTCTTGGTGCGGCGCTTCTGCTCGACGCCGATGACGCGGTAGCTCGCGCCTTCCAGCTTGCGCACGATCTCCTGGGCTTCGGCTTCGTTGTGGACCTCGAACTTCGTGTCGGACTCGATCGCAGCCGCTGCGGCCGGACGGTTGAGCCGCGCCACGAAATGCCTCTCGGATCCCTTCTGGGACAGCTCCGCGTCGATCGTCCATGACTCGACAGGGACGAACTTGCGAATCTCCTCCTCGCGGTCGACGACCAGGCGCAGCGCGACGGACGACACGCGTCCGGCGCCGATTCCCTTCTGGACCTTGCTCCACAGGAACGGGCTCAGGCGGAAACCGACCAGCCGGTCGACCACGCGTCGCGCCTGCTGGGCGTTGACCAGGCGCATGTCGATCTCACGCGGAGATTCCAGCGCGCGGCGGACGGCCTCGGAGGTGATCTCGTGAAACTCGATCCGCTTCGGGGCACGCAGCTTCAGCACCTCGGCCAGATGCCAGGCGATGGCCTCGCCTTCGCGGTCGGGGTCGGAGGCGAGGATGATCTCGGGCTCGCCCTTGGCCGCCGAGCGCAGCTCGTTGATCGTCTTGCGCCGGCTTTCCACGACCTCGTAGTGGGGCTTGAAGCCGTCATCCACCTCGACGCCCATCTCCTTTTCGGGAAGGTCGCGGACGTGGCCCATGGAGGCCCGGACGTCGAAACGGTCACCCAAGAACCGCTTCAGAGTCCTGGCCTTGGCAGGCGACTCAACGATGATCAATCCTTCCGGCATAGCTCTCTCTTTATTCCCAAACCCGGCCTCTTGTTCCCTGGCCGGGGTCTGAGGCGGGCATCCTACGCCCGTTCTTTGCCGCGGCGCAACGCCCTTACATACCCATCGTGGTGGCGTCTAACCGCCCCGTCGAGCTCCAGGGCGGTCAGCCGGCCGAGCACTTCCGCGATCGGAAGCTGAAGCTTCCGGGCGATTTCCGCGGCGTTCAAAGCCAGAACGTCCGAGAGGTGGGAAAGGATGCCATCCCGCTCCCTACGGAGGCCAAAACCGAGGCGTTGGGGCGTGGCCAGGGGGTCGTCCAGGACCTCGCCGCCGAGCTTCAGGGCCATCAGCACGTCACGGGCGTTCTGGACCAGGCCGGCGCCGTCCCGGAGCAGCTGGTGGGTGCCGACGGACAGGGGCGAGAAGATGCTGCCCGGCACCGCCATTACCTCTATATGTAGGTCGAGCGCCGCCTCGGCGGTGATGAGGGCGCCCGAGCCTTCCGCGGCCTCGACCACCACCACGACGTCGGACAACGCGGCCATCGTGTAGTTTCGCGCGGGAAAGTTGTGCCGGCGCGGCGCGGTGCCGTCGGGAAACTGGCTGACCAGGGCGCCACCGGCCGCCAGGATCGCTTCGGCAAGCACGCCGTTGCCCGCCGGGTAGATGACGTCGACTCCCGTGCCCATGACTGCCACGTTGAGCCCGCCCCCGTTCAGCGCGCCTCGGTGCGCGGCGGCATCGATGCCCAGGGCCAGGCCGCTGATGACGACCACCCCAGCCCGAGCGAGCTCGAGGCCGAGCTGCTCCGCGACGGCCTCACCGTAAGGCGAAGGTCGCCTCGAGCCGACGATCGCCACGCGCGGTCCTTCGGGCGGTGGCCAACGCCCTCGCGCCCTCAGTTGAGCCTGCACCCACCGATCCCCGCGGGCGTCTTCGCTACTGGTGCGGCTCATCCGTGCGTTGCCGCTTGCGCTCCGGTCCTCGCGCACCCACGGGTGCGCTCCGGTCCGGTGCTCGCGGCGCCTTCGGCTGAGCTAGCACCAGCGCGAATCCGCTCCGCGTGGCCGGCGCGTACAGGCTCAGGCAGCGACATCCTGCAGCCGGAAGCCGAGCGCCTCGAGGACGTGGTGCTCCTCGATCTGATCGGAGCCGTCGAGGTCGGCGGCTGTGCGGGCCACCCGCCAGGCGCGATGAAAGCCGCGCGCGGACATGCCGCGCTGCGCGGACCAGCGCTCGAGCGTGCGGCGCGATGGCGGCGCGAGGCCGGCCAGCTGGCGGAGGCGGGCGGGCTTGAGCTGCGCGTTGAGCACCCCTTGCCGTTCGACCTGGCGCCGTCGCGCGATGACCACTCGCTCTCTTACGGTCGCCGACGTTTCCCCGGTCGGCTCTGAGGCCAAAATCTCGAGGGGCACCCTGCGCACGGCGACCTGGAGGTCGACCCGGTCCAGCAGAGGGCCTGAGAGCCTGCGCTGATAGGTGTCGATCGTCGCTTGCGAGCAGCGGCACGACCGCAGACCATCGCCGGCCCATCCACACGGACATGGGTTGGTCGCAGCCACGAGCGTGAACCGCGCGGGATAAGACACCGAGCCACCCGACCGCGTGATGCTGATGCGCCCGGACTCGATGGGCTGCCGCAGCGCCTGGAGAACCGGGGTCTGGAACTCGGCCATCTCGTCGAGGAAGAGGACGCCCAGGTGCGCCTTGGAAATTTCGCCAGGGAGCGCCAGACCACCGCCACCACCGATCAGTCCGGCGGCGGAGACACTATGGTGCGGCGCGCGAAAGGGCCTCGCCCAGCCAAGCGGGCGGTCGCGCGGCAGCTCCCCCAGGAGGCTTCGCAGCTGCGCGACCTCGAGCGCCTCCCAGAGCTCGAGCGGAGGAAGGATGCCGGGCAGGCAGCGGGCCAGCATCGTCTTCCCCGCGCCCGGCGGCCCGCTGAGCAGCAGGTGGTGTCCTCCGGCCGCCGCGACCTCGAGGGCGCGCTTCGCCTCCTCTTGCCCGTGAATCTCCGCAAGGTCGTGCTCCAGCGCGGCGGCGGATGCGGGCGGGTCGAGGCCGCGCGGCGCGATGGCGATCGGCTCGGCGCCCAACAGGTGATTCACGACGGCGATGAGCGATGCGCACGGCACGACTTCGATCCCGTCGACGAGTGCCGCTTCGGCGGCGTCTTCGGCCGGGACGAATATGCGCTCGTAGCCGAGCCTGCGCAGTCCGCGCGCGGCAACCAGGACACCGTCGACGTGGCGCACAGAACCGTCCAGCGCAAGCTCACCGACGAACGCTGTGTGGGGCGGCGGCGCTTTATGCGCCCGAGCTAGCGCGATCGCTACCGCGATCGGCAGGTCGAGGCCGGTGCCCTGTTTGCGCAGCTCCGCGGGCGCGAGGTTGACGGTGAGACGCGTGTGCGGGAACTCGAGCCCGCTGTTGCGGATCGCGGATCGGACCCGTTCCCGTGCCTCCTTGACGGTCGTCGTGGCGAGACCCACCAGGGAGAAGGTTCCGTTTCCGCCCCGAGCGATGTCGGCCTCGACGTGGACGCGGCGCACGTCGAGGCCCGCGAGCACGCACGAGTCGACGCTTCCGACCATGAGACCGACGCTATTGACCAGCCGCCAGAAAATCAGCCCAGGTTGTTAAGGACCGGCTGAGAGTTAGGCCCGTACAGCTCGCGCAGCCCGTGCGGTTCCCGCTTTCGAGGCCGGAACACGATCCACCGGGATGAAGGCGACCCGCATTCCAAGCACCCGGCCAATTCGTCGGAGCGAAGCGTAAGAAGCGTTCACGGCTCCACGCTCGATTCGGCTTATGGCGCTCTGGTCCACCCCAGCACGATCGGCAAGTTCTACTTGGGTCAACTTCCGATCCTTGCGCATTTGAATTAGCTGGCTGGCCAAAATGTAGTCGGCCCGAAACGCGCTGAGCATCTCCCGCCGAGCAGGAGACAGGCCAGCTTCAACCTCGGCGACGTAGCCGCCGAAGTCATCGCCAACGACATCCTTCTTGACCATCTTCTTCACGCTCTTCGTCCCCATCTCTGTCACTTTTCGCTTTCGACATTATGCGCTACATGCATAATCCAGTCAAGCGCCCATTTATTTCTTTAGCGCCCTTCGCGCCAGATCTCGCTGCCGGGCTCGAAGGCCCCTTTTTGCCTTCGCCGCCATCTCGGCTGCTTTTTTCATCTCTCGCTTCTGCCTGCCCTTACTGGGATCGGTGGCTTTGTCATAGCCCGACAGCAGTAACAGGAAACCAGCTCCGTACGTGGTGAAGAAGATCCGAAGCAGGATTTTGGTTGGTTCGGCTCCCATCCGTAAGTCTTTGCTGGCTTGACCCGGCAGCGGAAACATGTTTCGAATCGCTCCGGCGGGATGCCGGACGCGGAACTCGTAGAGGCTGTTGCCGAGATTCTTGCCCCATTCCGTTTCGCACACATCGATGCCGTGAACAGCTAGGACATGCTGCACCGCGGCCAAGGCGGCCAGCTTCTTTGGCTCGTCATCGCTACTGAGACCGTCGAGCCAAACCCGCGCGGGCTGAACTCCCGTCTCAAGATCCTTATAGAACCGAATCATCCAAGCCACTGGCTCAGTCAATGATGGGGACGACGATCAGCCCCGGTGTCGTTAAGAGCCCAGATTCGCCGGCCCCATCTCTGCTTCGCAGGGCACTTCCCCGTGAATGGGGAAGGACGATCAGCTGCCGAGGAAGTCGGCTACCTCGTCGTGGAACGCTTGGGGCTGCTCGACGAACGTCATGTGCCCCGCGTCGGCGACGATGACGAGCCTCGCAGCGTGCACGCCCGAGCAGATCTCCTCCGAACAGATCGGTCCGCAGATGAAGTCGTCGTCTCCCGTGATGACAAGCGTCTGACACGTGATCGCGGGCAGGATGGGGCGCATGTCGAACGTCTGGAAGATCTCCTTGTTGAAGAGCTTCAAAGTGTCGGCGTTGATCGGCTCGGACTTCAGCGTGTCCAGATACCCCGCTTCAGCCGTCCCGAAATGGGCGAAGTAAAGAGGCATCTCTCGGAACACGATGTCGCTCAGCTCCTGGTCTGTCGCAAAGAGCCCCGCCTGCTCTTGCTCGAGCGCCGCGACAGCGTCGGGCGCCCATGGCTGATTCGAGCGCTTCTCGATGCCCCGTTGCATCGCCGTGTCTTGCTCCGGACCGAAATGGGCCACAGTCGACGCGAGCACCAGGCGGCTGACGCGCTCGGGATGTTTCGCGGTGTACGCCTGCGCGACCACGCCGCCATGCGAGTGACCGAGCAGGAGCATCTGCTCCAAGCCCAGGTGATTCCGCAGCTCCTCGAGGTCGGCGACGTAGTCGTCGATCTGGTAGGCGCGTGAGTCAGCAGGTCGGTCCGAACCTCCCGTGCCGCGAGGGTTGAGCATGACCAGCGTGTACTGCTCCCAGAGCGCCGCCAGGTCGCCGAAATAGTCCGCGGAGAATCCCGGGCCGCCTGGATGGCAGACGAGCACCGGCCCGTGACCCAGCTTCCGATAGGTCAGCTTGCGGCCGTCGCCAGTGGTGAAGCTCACGTCAGACGCGGTTCCGGACGCCAGCGGCCGCCACCCTCGAGGTAACCGGCCGGTTGGTCGGGCTCATGGCTCAAGACAACGAGCCAGCGATGCTTCTCCGCCTCGTCCAAGAGCCTCGCCTTCTGCTCGAAGACTCGCAGCGGCTCGATGTCCGCGGCCATGTTCCACGGAACGCGAAGATGCGGAGTCTGGCAGACGAGGTCGCCGGTCACCGCGCACGCCAGCTCCCCTGATCGGAGGATCAGCACCTGGCTGCCCGGGGTGTGCCCTCCGACGTGACGGATCTGCACGCCTGGAAGCACCTCAGCGTCGCCGTCGAGGAACTCGACCAGGTCGTTGCCGTCGGCGAGCGGCGTGAAATCGTCGGTGATGTAGCTCGGCCTGCTGCGCACGTCGGGCTCCAGCGCGAAGTCCCACTCGCTCCGCTGGATGAAATGGCGCGCCTTCTTGAAAGTGAGCTCGACCTCGCCGTTCTCATCGCGGCGCGTCAGACCGCCCGCGTGGTCCCAGTGCAGGTGGGTGGTGACGACCGCGTCGACCTCGTCCGGCGTGATGCCGAGGCGGCGCAAGGCGTGCAGCATGCCCTCCGGCTCGCGCAGCGCAACCTGCCGCGCGCGCTTCTTCCAATGGTCGGTCACCAAGAGGTGGAGTTCGAGATCGCCCAGGTGCACTGCGCCTTATATGCTGCGCGAAATGGCGGTCGCCGCGATCAGTACTTCTCAACTCACCAAGGACTACGGGGCCGGACGCGGCCTTTTCGACCTCGGCCTTCACGTCTCGCAGCAGGAGGTCTTCGGCTATCTCGGCCCGAACGGTTCCGGCAAGACGACGACCATCCGCCTGCTGATGGGGATGATCCGACCCACCAACGGGTCGGCGCACGTCTTCGGGCTCGACTGCGTTCGCGATGCCATGGAGGTCAAGCGCAAGGTCGGCTACCTGCCAGGCGACATCCCTCAATTCGGCAGCTTGCGCGGAGACGAGGTCGTCGCCTACCTGGGCGGGATGCGCGGTGGCGTGGATCGGCGCCACGTGCGCGCCATCGCCGAGCGCTTCGACCTCGACCTCAACCGACGATTTCGCGAGTACTCGAGCGGCAACAAGCAGAAGCTCGGGATCCTGCTTGCGTTCATGCACAGGCCCGAGCTCCTCATCCTCGATGAGCCGACGAGCGGGCTCGATCCCCTGAACCAGCAGGAGTTCTACGAGCTGCTCCGCGAAACTCGCGCCGGCGGCGCCACGATCTTCCTCTCATCACATGTTCTGTCCGAGGTCGAGCACGTATGCGACAGGGTCGGCATCCTGCGCAGGGGACGGCTGGTCAAGGTCGCGGAGCTGGGTGAGCTGACGCGCATTCGCGTCCATCATGTGGAGGTCGAGTTCGCGCCCGGCGAGGAGGTGCCCGCGGAACGCTTGCGGGCGGCGGAAGGCGTCGAAGACCTGAGCGTCGAAGGCCAGCGACTCAGGTGCACGGTCCACGGCAATTTCGACGCGCTGCTCGAAGCCATCTCAGGCTCGCGGGTGATCGATCTCGTCAGCACGGAGCCCAGCCTGGAAGAGTTCTTCCTCAGCTTCTTCGGCGAACCCAAACCCAAAGCACTCCCGTCGTGATCGGCATCGTCTTCGGCTTGCGGCTCGGCCGCTGGGGCGTGGTTGGTTTCTCGCTCGCGGGCCTGCTGTTGGTCTTCGCGCAGACCGCCGGCTTCTATCAAGTCGCAGGCACCACTCCCGGCGCGCGGGCGGCATTCGGTTCGGCGATGGCCACGCTCGCCGCGCAGTTGGTGGCCCTGTTTCCACCGCCGCTCCGCCCGGACACCGCTGGTGGATACGCTGAATTTCGCGGCTTTCATCCGCTCGCGGTTTTGTTCGCCGTGTGGGCGCTCGCATCCGCCACCGGCTTCGCGCGCGGCGACGAGGAGCGAGGGGTCGTGGAAGCCGCGCTCGCCACCGGCACCTCGCGGATCGCGCTGATCGCCTCTCGCACGGTGGGATTTGCACTCGCGGTCACAGTCGCGTCCGCGGCGGCCGCCGCCGGATTTCTCATCGGCGTCGCGTCGGGCCATGAGACCGCCGCGGTGCAGGGCGTGGTAGAAGAGGCGGCCCTGCTGGCGGTCATCGGCGTCGCCTGCTACACCCTTTCGCTTTTCGTGGCCCAGATGGCCGGACCGCGCCTCGCCACCGCGGCGGCCGGCACCCTCTTGCTGGCGCTGTTTCTCGACAACAGCCTCAGCCGCGCGATGTCATCGCTGACGGCGTGGCGGTGGCTTTCGCCCTTCCGCTACTACGACTTGAGCCAGCCGCTCCCGCCGGGCGGACACTTCGACGCACGCGCGTTTCTCGTCCTGATCGGGATCAGCGTGCTCGCCACTGCGGCCGCCGCGGCGGCGTTCATGCGCCGCGACCTCGGCGCGTCACTGATACGCCTTCCCTCCATCCCACACCGGCCGAGCTATGACGTCACTGCGGCGCCGTGGTGGGGCGTCGCGGTCGCGCGCGGCCTGTACGAGCGCCGGCTCGGCCTGCTCGCATGGTCGGCGGGCATGGCTGTGATGGCGCTGTCGTTCGTGGCCCTGACCAAGACCATCGTGCAGGTCCTGCTGTCGATTCCCAGCCTCCTCCCCTACCTCTCGATCTTCGTCCACCAGCAGCTCTATCCGGCGGTCCTTGGATACACGTGGTTCAACGTCGCGGAGCTGATGTTCGCCGCGTTCGCAATCACCTATGTCGCCCGCTGGTCGGCCGAAGATTCGGATGGCCGCCTCGAGATCTTTCTGAGCCAGCCGCTGTCGCGCGCCGGCATCGTTCTGGAGCGGATGGCGGTGCTGGCGGCAGGCGCGGTCTTGATCGCGGCGGTCAGCGGCGCCGTCCTCTTCTACGCATCCCACCAGCAAGGCATCGACCTGAACGCGCAGCGGCTCACGGCCGCCTCGCTGATGCTGGTGCCGTTCGCGCTCGTGTTCGCGGGGGCCGGTTCCCTGCTGGCGGCATGGAACCCCCGCGCGGCGGTCGGGCTGCTGGGTGCGTTCGCCTTCGCCAGCTACCTCGATACGGAGCTCGGCACGATTTACAAGTTTCCTGTTTGGTTGTTGGACCTGTCGGCGTTCAAGCTCTTCGGCGCCCCGCTCCTCAATGGAGTCAACGGCCGCAACCTGGCCCTCATGCTGCTGCTCGCCCTGGCGGGCATCGGAAGCTCGATACTTGCAATCCAGAGACGGGACGTCGGCGCGTGAGCCCACGAAAAGTAGCCAACCACGGATTTAGGAGGTAAACTGCGTCGCCATGCCGCGATCGATGTGGAAAGGCGTGGTCTCATTCGGGATGGTCTCCATTCCCATCCGCCTCTATAACGCCACCGAATCGACAGCCAAGGTCTCCTTCCGCCAGCTGTGCCCCGACCACCACTCCCCCATCTCCTACAAACGCTGGTGCGCTGAGGGCGACCACGAGGTGCAGTACAGCGAGATCCTGCGCGGCTACGAGGTCGGCAAAGACCGCTACGTGATCATCGACGACAAGGACCTCGACAACCTGCCGCTCCCGACCGCCCACGCCATCGACATCGAAGAGTTCGTGCCGGTGGACGACGTGGAGCCGGGCCTGTACTACGACAGCGCGTACTACGTCGAGCCTGAAGAGCTCGGCAGGAAGCCGTACCACCTGCTGCGCCGAGCCCTGGAAGCGACAGGCAGGATGGCGATCGCGAAGATCGCGCTGCGCGACAAGGAGCACCTGGCCGCGCTGCACCCGAACGGCAAGGGCCTGATCATGAACACGCTCCACTGGCCGGACGAGATCCGCTCGACCGAGGGCCTCAAGGGCCTCGAGGACGAGGTGAAGATCAACCCCAAGGAGCTCGAGATGGCGAAGGCGCTGATCGAGAGCCTGGCCGACAGCTTCGACCCCAGCCGCTACAAGGACAACTACCGCGAGGCTGTGATGAAGGTCGTGCGCGCCAAGGCGGAGGGCGAGGTCATCGAAGCGCCTGAGGCGCCCCAGCCGGCCAAGGTCATGGACCTCATGGAAGCGTTGCGGCAGTCTGTGGCGCAAGCGAAGAAGCAGCGCGCCGGGCGGGAGAAGCCGGCCGCCGAAACCAAGAGACGTCGTAAAGCTTCGTAACCAATCCCCACGAATTCAGAGGCTTCGCCGTGAATTCGCGGGGACCCCTAATACGCGCTGCCCCTAATCTGGGGCGGATGCAGGACCCCGACCAGCTCTCCATCGAGCTCGAGAGCTTCCCGGACGAGGTGCGTCCGATGCAGGCCGCCTCGGCCGAAGCCCCATTCAGCTCGCCCGAGTACATCTTCGAGGTCAAATGGGACGGGTTGCGCTGCATCCTGTTTCGCGACCACGACGGGAACGTCCGGCTGCAGGACCGAGGGCTGACCGACCTGACGGCCGACCTGCCCGAGGTGGTGAAGGCGGCGAAACGTGTGCCGCCCGGGAGCGTGATCGACGGCGAGCTGGTCGCGACCGACACCGACGGCCGCCCCAACTATCCGCGGCTGCGGCAGCGTCTGGCCGCGGGCGCGCGGATGCAGGACGAAATTCCGACTGCATATCTCGCCTTCGACGCGCTGTACCTCGAGGGCCGGCCGCAGCTGCGACAACCGGTCATCAGACGGCGCGCGCGTCTCGCCAAGGCCGTGGAGGCGGGCGGCCACATCTTCGTTCCGGACCACATCGACGAAGACGGCGTCGAGCTGTTCGAGGCGTGTCTCGAGCGCGGTCTCGAGGGTGTGCTGGCCAAGCACAAGCAGAGCCCGTACGTCACAGGCCAGCGAAGCCCGTTCTGGCTGAAGGTGAAGGCCGTGAAGTCGGATGACTTCGTCGTCATCGGGTGGACAGGAGAAAGACCCTTCGACGCGCTCGTCGTCGGCTTCTACGAAGACGGTCGGCTGCTTCCGTGCGGCACGGTCGGCGGCGGCTACGACGACGAAGCGACGCGTGCGCTGCGCGATCGCGTGGTCGAGCTGGCCGCTGCTGACTCGCCGCTCGATCCGCCGCCGATCATGATGCGCCCTGTCAACTGGGTGAAGCCCGAGCTCGTGGTCAGCATCCGCTACTCGGAGTGGTCTCCAGACGGCACCCTGCGCTTTCCGATCTTCAATGGCCTCAGACCCGAGGTGCATCCGGCGGAGGCGGTGCGCCACCGGCCGCGCGTGGTGATCGGCGGCCACGTGCGTCCGGGCTCCGCGGCGTACGACCTGACTCGCTTCCCGTTTTGATGGATGTAGTCACCGGCGCGTTCAGCTTTACAGGCCGATTCATCGCTCGGCGCTTGATGACGCAGGAGCGCCAGATCAAGACGCTGACCAACCACCCACAGCGCCCGGGGACGGAAGACATCACCGCCGAGGTCGCGCCACTCCAGTTCGCGGACCGGGATGCGCTCGTCGAGAGTCTTCGCGGCGCGGACGTGCTTTACAACACGTACTGGGTCCGCTTCCAACACGGCCGCGTCAGGTTCGGCCAGGCAGTCGCCAACACGCGGACCCTGGTCGGCGCCGCGCGAGACGCCGGCGTGCGGAAGGTGGTCCACATCTCGGTCAGCAATCCCCGTGAGGATTCGCCCCTGGACTACTACGCGGGCAAAGCGCGAGCCGAGCGGGCGGTACGCGAGTCAGGACTGGCCTGGGCGATCGTCCGACCGACGCTGATCTTCGGCGACGGGGACATCCTGATCAACAACATCGCATGGCTGCTCAGGAGGCTCCCGATCTTCGGCATTCCGGGACGAGGTGATTACCGCGTCCAGCCGGTCGCCGGCGAAGACGTCGCGGAGATCGCGACGTGGGCGGCCGAGCAGACGGACAACGTGACGATCGACGCAGCCGGACCGGACATCGTCTATTACAGCGAGATGGTCGAGTCGATCGCGATCGCCGTCGGCCGGCATCCTCGGTTCGTGTACATGTCGCCGCGAACGTCGCTGCGGGCGGCCAAGCTCATCGGACGCCTGGTCAACGACGTGATGCTCAACGAGCCAGAGCTCGAGGGTTTGATGCAGGAGCTGCTCGTCTCGACGGAGAGGCCGCGTGGGACCAAGCGCCTCGACAACTGGCTGCTGACCAACGCCGACACCGTCGGCATGAAGTACGCGTCCGAGCTCGATCGTCACTGGCGGTAGCAATTCAGTCGAAGGGATCTTCGAGCAGCCTGGCGTCCAGGGCGCCATCCGTGGTCACGGTGACACTCACGACCGCGTAGCGAATCGGGCCGCGCCACTCCGCGAGGGCGCGGTATTCGGCCGCGGCGGCCATCAACGCTTTGCGCTTGCGCGATCCGACCGCCTCGAGCGGCGTGCCGAACGCGTCGCTGCTCCGAGTCTTCACCTCGACGACGACGAGGTCCCGACCCCGCCTGCAGACCAGGTCCAGCTCTCCCCGCCTGGCGAGAAAGCCCGCGCCGACGATCTGATAGCCGCGCGACCGCAAAAGGTCGGCCGCGGCCTTCTCGCCGGCTCGACCTAACTCTGCAGGCCGGCCAGCTCGGAGACGCGAAACGGTGCCCAAGACGTCCTGTGAATCGGGCTTGGGCCGAGTCGTCGGATCGCGGCGCGATGCGACGGGGTGGCGTATCCCTTGTGTTCTGCGAATCCCCAGCCTGGATAGAGCCGGTCGTACTCGATCATGGCCTGGTCGCGCGCGACCTTGGCCACGATGCTGGCGGCCATGATCGAGGCGCAGACCTTGTCGCCTCGGACGACGGCCATCTGCGGCAGCGGCGTATCGGGCACATCGAACGCGTCGACCAGGATGTACTCGGCTTTCACGCTCAAGCCCGCGACGGCGCCCGCGCTGGCCAGGATGCGCGCCTTGATGAGGCCGAGCCGATCGACCTGGGTGTGATCGACGGCGCAGACCGCGACCGCGACCGCGCGACGCCGGATGATGGCATCGACCCGATCGCGCTCTTCGGCCGTCATCTGCTTGGAGTCGTTGAGGCCTGGGATCCGATCGCCGATGCGCAGTACCACCGCCCCGCCGACGACGGGGCCCGCGAGTGGACCCATGCCGACCTCGTCCACGCCCGCCACGACCTCGTAGCCCATGGCGAGGGCCCTACGCTCGAACTGCCAGAGCTTCGGCCGCATCGACTCGAGAGTACTGGGCGCGGGCTCAAGCCGCTAGATGCTTAACAGCCTCCGCGGCGGCAGCCTGCTCGTTCCAGCGCTGCACGTTCACGCCGACGATCAGCAGCCACAGGCAGAACGATCCTTCTCCGACCAGTGACGGCAGCTGGATATAAGGCACGAGATGGGCGGCGAACCCAGGTGAGATGAAGCTCGCGAAGCTGTAGGTGAGATAGCAAAGAGCCCCAATCGCGAGCAGCACGCCGATGACTCGGGGCAAGAACGTCGACCGGAAACCAGGTATCCGATGGTGAGGCCATAGAACGCGAAAAACACGGAGTTGATGGCGTAGCTGACGTCCTGTGTGGCGAATGACATGTACGCCTGGGCCTGGAGCTGAGCGGACGTGAAGGCGCTCGTTTTCTGGCCGCCATCCAAGAGCGCCAAGGGGGTGAACTGACCGGCCAGGTTGGCGCCCTCGACCGCGGTACCCACAAGCGTGAAGAACACAACCAGCAAAGCCAGCCGGCGGTTTACCACCTTGAACAGCTCGTAGAAGATGACCGCCAGGGGCACATTGGTCGCGAGGATGACGACGTGGGCCACGATGCCGAGCCGATAGAGCCCCTCGTTCGCCTGGATGTTGTGCGCGGTTGCCGCCGCGTCGCCGGCGACGAAAATCGTGACCGGTACGAATCCGATCGCGAAGGCCCCGAGGACGATGTTGGCGAGGTACAGTCCGCCCGCAGTCCGGGCCAGCTGACGCGCTGACGCCGTCGCGATCAAGTCCATCATCTACCTCCTCACGGGGCCGAAAAGTGCGTCGACGTTGACGTGATTGTGATCACCTCCGGTGACGCTGGGTCCGACCTACCAGATGCCCGGCTGGATCATCCCCTGCCAGTTGCAGTGACCGCAGATGACTTCGATCCCCTTCGTGACTCCCGCCATGTAAGGCGCGACAACGAGATTCGTCGACCCGCACCGCGGACACTTGCTCGGTCGCTCGAGAGCCTCGTCAGGTTCTTCGCCCGCGACGCCATGATGCCTGTGCTCCTCACGCTCCTCGGCGCGCTTGCGAGCGTTCCGACCCACCCGAATATCTTGCGCCAGGACTCTAGTGGGGTCCGAAAACCAGGCCCGCGAACATCCCGCCACCGATCCCGATGAGGCCGGCCCCGGCCGCGGACATCGAGCTCATCGCGTGTCGCCGGCATCAGGGCAGCACGCGGAACCAAAGGAGGCTGACCACAGCTCCAAGCATGACCAGGCTGATGCCGGAGATGAGGAGCGGAACCATGAGGTTCACCTGCTGGAACTGCCAGCCGACCTGTGTCGCGAGTGTGCTGTAGATGCTCTCCAGCTCGCCCGCGGCCTGCGCATAGAAGTACTTACCGCCTGTTGCTGACGCGATGGCAGTGAGCGCGGCTTCATCGACACCCCCGACAGGCTCGCCGCCGACAGTCGCATTGCCGTTACGCAACCCGATGCCGATCGTCTGAACCTTCACTCTCGCGGCGACAAGCTCGGGCGTAACACGCTGTGGATCGATTCCTTGGTTGGAGACTCCGTCCGTAAGAACCACGATCATGGCCGGGCGAGGCTGCACCCCTGATGCGGTCCGCGATACCGGATTCAGCTGACTGAGCGCAAGCTCCAAGGCTGTGCCCAACGCGGTTCCGCCGCCCGGTTTAAGGCTGGATAGCGCGGCATGTACAGCGCCGTGATCGGTGGTGAGGGGCTGCTTCAGAGTGGCCGTCGAGCTGAAGCTGATCAGGGCGATGCGGTCGTCTCCGGGCAGCTGATCGATGAGCGCCGACGCCGCGGTCTTGGCCGCATCGAGACGGGTCGGCGCCACATCGGTGGCCTGCATGGAGCCCGAAACGTCGATGACCAGGATGACGTCAGCGTTGTTGCGCGCGATCTCGAGGTTCAACACGGGCACCGCGAGCCCGCCGAGCAGGGCGACTCCTCCCAGCACGAACATGGCCGGCGGCAGGTGGCGCCGGAAACCAGGCGCGCGCGGGAGAACCGAGCGAAGCAGCTCGAGATTGGTGAAACGCAGCGTGTAGGCTCGCCGCGTGCGCTGCGCCAGCAGGTACCCCGCGATCAGGACAGGAATCGCAAGGAGACCGAGGAGGAAGGCGGGCTGGTAGATGATCACGCCGGGTGTGGGCTTCCGCGCCGGTTGATCTCGTGCGATCGGCGGCGCAGGTATTCGATGAGCTGCGGAACGAAGGGCTGGCCCGTCGTGATGTGGAACTCGACCGCGTGCGCTCGCTTCAGGTCGCGCGATATGCGCTCGCTTTGTTCGGCCGCGGCGAGCTCGAAGCGCTCGCGAAGTCTTCGGTTGGAGGTGTCGACCTGCAGCTGCCGGCCGGTCTCCGGGTCCTCGAACGTGACCACGCCGATGTCCGGGATGGAGAGTTCCGTCGGGTCGATCACCCGTGCCGCAACCAGCTCGTGGCGGTGACCGAGAGTGGCCATCGGCCGCTGCCAGCCACCGGCGGCCAGGAAATCGCTGATCACGATCAGGAGGCCAGGACGGCGGATGACCTTGACCGCCTGCCAGAGGGCGGCCGCGAGGGCCGTGGCAGGGCCCCCCGGCGGCGCGGACATGTCGGCGTCCAGGCTGCCGACCAGGTGCAGGCGGCCGCGGCGTCCAGCAACCGGCGGCAGGATGCGCCGCACCCTGGCGTCGAACACAATCGCGCCCACGCGGCTGCCGTGACGCGCGATCAAAGACGACGCCGCCGACGCCATGTCGAGCGCCGCTTCCCGCTTCAGCATCAGAGCGGTACCCCAGTCGAGAGATGCGCTCGCGTCGACGATGAGCCATGCGTCGAGGCCTCGGTCGGGGTGAGACTCACGCACGAAGACACGGTCGGATCGCGCGGAAAGGTTCCAATCGATCGTTCGGGCATCTTCACCGAATTCGTATTCGCGGCTTTCGGCGTACTCCACGCCGGGGCCGCGCACGCTCGAACGTTCGTCGCCCCACGCGTGAAATCCCAGCCGTCGCAAGATGGGCCATCGCACGCGCCTGAGCGCATCGTGCCTCAGCACGTTCCGCAGGCGGCCGGATTCTTCTTTAGACGACACGTCCGTCGCCCAGGTCAAGCCGGGGCATGTCCGTGGTTTCCAGGACGCGGCGCACGATGGTGTCGGGCGATACGCCGTCGGCGATGCCTTCGTAGCTGAGGACGATCCTGTGCCGCAAGACCTCAGGCGCAACCGCCGCGAGGTCCTGGCCAAGGACATAACTGCGGCCGCGGATGAATGCGAGCGCACGTCCCGCGCTGACCAGGTGGATCGTCGCGCGAGGGCTGCCTCCGTAATCGACCGCGCTCTCGAGCTCCGGTACGCCGGCCGCCTTCAGGTTGCGGGTTGCGGACACAAGGGTGGTCGCGTAGGCGATCACCGCCGGGTCGACGTACACCTTGCGCACCTGCCGCTGCAGCTCGACAAGCTCTTCGGGGATGAGGACCTGGCGGATCTGGATGGGCTCGCCGATCATCCGCCCCACGATCCCCATCTCCTCCTGCGACGACGGGTATCCGACGACGACCTTGAGCATGAAGCGATCGATCTGCGCTTCCGGAAGAGGGTAGGTGCCATCTGCCTCGATCGGGTTCTGCGTGGCGAGGACGAGGAAAGGCTCGTCTACCTTGAATGTCTCTTTGCCGATCGTGACCTGCCTCTCCTGCATCACCTCGAGCAGGGCGGACTGAACCTTCGCGGGCGCGCGGTTCACCTCGTCGGCGAGGAGTAGGTTGCAGAAGATAGGCCCGAGCTCGGTCGAGAAATCGGCTTTGCGCGGGTTGAAGACACGAGTCCCGACGAGGTCGGACGGAACCAGGTCGGGGGTGAACTGGATTCGACCGAACTTGCCGCCGATGGCGTTCGCGAACGCGCGGACGGTCGCCGTCTTGGCGAGACCCGGCACTCCCTCGACAAGAATGTGCCCACCGGAGAGCAGAGCCACGAGAACGCGCTCGAGCAGGCGGTCCTGGCCGACGATCACCTTGCGAACCTCGAAGAGCAGCTGCTCGACCTGCTTCGGCACGCGCGCGGCGTAGATCTCTTCGGGCGTCCGCGAATTGGCGACGAAAGCTCTTCCTGACACTGACATGTCCTGCTCCTTTTTCTCTAGCCGCTTCCGAGCAGCACCTGGATCGAGCGGGTCGAACCGTTCGGCAGCCGAACCGTCACGGCCACGCGCTGACCTGGCGCGTAGGTGGCAAGGATCGGCGCGACGGCAGCCGCGTTGCTAACCGAATGGCCGCCGATCGCGAGGATCGTCCAGCCCGATTGGATGCCGGCGGTCGCCGCGGGGCCGCCTGCGATGACAGATTGGACCTGGGCTCCGCCGCCGGTCGCGTCGGTCAGGCTCACTCCGAGGAATGCTTTTCGGCTGGGTGTGGGAGATCCGCCTTTGAGCAGCTGCTGAGCCACCGTGTTGACCTGGTTGCTGGGAATCGCGTTGCCCAGGACAGACGCCCCCGCCGAACCCAGCGTCGTCATCCCGATCACCTCACCGGCGATGTTCACCAACGCGCTGCCGGACGAGTCGGAGCCGGCCGGCGCGGCCGTCACGATGCGCCCGGACACGATCTCGCTGACGATGCCCTGGCTGACGGTGTGGGAGCCGATCAACACGACGACGTCGCCGATCTGCACTCCGGTGGAGTCGCCGAAGGGCGCCGGGATCAGACCTGTGGCGCCGCTTACGCGGACCAGCGCAACGTCGCTGTTCGTATCCGCGCCTGCGACGAAACCCGTGTACTTCTGGCCGGAAGATGTCGTAATCGATACCTGCTGCGAACCGGCGACGAGGCTTGCGGGTGTTACCACCGTGCCGATGGAGTCGAGCAGCAGACCGCTGCCCGATGCGGTGCCGATATCGATGCGAACGACAGACGGGCCGACCTGGCTGATCAGGCGGCGCAGGTCAGCCTGGATCTGATCGAGACCACCGGGTGCGGGAGCGGGTGCTGATCCACCGCCGCCGACCGTGACGGGTGTGGGATTCGTGGCTTGCTGCACTTCCTCCGGCGTTGCGAATCGGACGGGGAGCGTGCAGGAAGCAAGGACGACGGCAGTGCCGCCGGCGAGAACTGCGGTGCCCAGCCGGTTGCGAATATCCCGCAGCTCCACCGCCCGGAGTCTGCGGTTCCTACCTCATAGGCAAGCCAGAGAAACCTGTGAAAACCCTCAGAGCCGATTGCTAACGCGAATTCCAGCTGACGGTCGCGGCATGTCGCCTATTGGCTCACTGATGGAGCACGAGCGTTCTTGCGATCTTGTCGTGCCAGCCTTGATGGCGCGAGTCAAATGCGACCCATATGACGCCGATGAAGCAGAGGGCGAATGACAACCACAGCCCAATCCAGCGAACAAAAGCCGACAGCACCCCCATCTGGCCCAGATCCTCTTCGCGAACGACCTTCAGCCCGAACAGGCGCATGCCGAGCGTTCGTCCTCCGCCAAACGACGACCAGAACAGCACGAAGTAGATCAGTGAAACGAGCAGCGAGCCACCGCCACTTGTGGTCACCTGTTGGCCTGGATTGCCGGATGGAGCGGTCGTCGCGGTATTGATCAAAAGGTAAGGAAACGCACCGCCTACGAAACTCAGCAGGAGGGCA